>DAOTVP010000025.1:0-1559 GCA_034436155.1 Anaerolineae bacterium | reverse complement strand
GCTGGCGGTGAGTTTTAACATCATCACCAACCTGATATTTATCCCGCAATTCGGCTATCAGGCGGCGGCAATCACCACCATTATGAGCGAAGGAGTGTTACTCATCCCGTTTGGGGTGTTGCTCCAATCGGCATTAGGGCGACTCAATTGGGTCGATATGGTGTGGCGCGGTATTGTGATGGGCGCGGTGATGATGGGCATCATGCTCATTTTGTGGGATATATCGGCACTGATGGCGCTGGTCATTGGGACGGTGGCGTATGTCGGCGGGATGGTGGTGTTGCGTCCGTTTAGCGCCGATGAATTACAAACGCTCGCGCCCATCACACGGCGCTTCCGCCGAAAATCGGTGTAGAATAGAGAGAGAAGTGAGTGAGGATTTGATAATGATACCTAGTCAAACACGTACTGTTTTCGATGTCATTACCGATTTTTTGGCGACCAACCCTACTCCAGAGGCAATTTTAGCGTATCGCTTGCCTGATGATTTGCAAGCACGCGCCATCGAATTATTAGAACGGAATGGAGAAGGATTGCTCACGTATGATGAAGAACGTGAAATGTTCGATTTTGTGCGTGCCGATGAAATGATGTCTTTGCTAAAAGTGAAAACACGCCTGAAGTTATCAAGGGAATAGGATGAGTTTACCATCCAAATTAAAACAACAAGTGATAGAACGCGCTAATGGATGTTGTGAGTATTGTCGTATAGGGCAAAACGACCAGTTGTTGCCTTTTCATGTTGACCATATTATTTCACAAAAACATCGCGGGACTGATGAATTAGATAATTTATGCCTAGCGTGCTATCGTTGTAATGCTTATAAAGGTTCAGATATTGCCGTATTTGACCCACAAACAGAAACCATTACACAACTATTTCATCCACGCAAACAAAAATGGGATGACCATTTTCGCATATTAGATAATGGAGAAATTACAGGGCTTACACCAGAAGGGCGCGGAACAGTGTTTTTATTACGGATGAATGACCAAAATCGCATACAAACTCGCATCGAGTCGATTTTACTAAATCGTTATCCCTGTAGATAAGCCCCAAAATTATGCTCAATTTATTGGATAATATTCTGGATTTTTTGGCATCATCACCATCAGCGCAAGCGATTATTGATTATCATACGCCCGACCAATTACAACATCGGTTGAGCGAATTACTCGACAAAAATCGGAGAGACCTGTTATCCGATAGCGACAGGGGCGAATTAGATGAATTTTTACGAATCAACCGCTTCATGAATCGGCTCAAAATCAAGGCACGTCAGAGGCTGGTGGGATAAAGAATCACCTATTTTAGCCGTTTGTAAAAGACCACCGTCTCTTCATATATCCCGCCACTGCTGAGGGCATATTGTGGGATGCCACCCGCTTCGATATACCCTGTGCGCCGATACAACCCCTCCGCCACACTGCCCGGCACCGTGTCGAGGACGAATAACCATCGCGGATGCACACTTATCCCGTCAAAACAACATGCTTGAACATTACGCTTTCTTTGGTTAAATTAGTATGTGGCAATTATCACACACCGCGAGGTGGTG
>DAOTVP010000024.1:0-46647 GCA_034436155.1 Anaerolineae bacterium | reverse complement strand
TCGGGTGTGAGTTCATCCCCCGCTTCGTAGGCGTTGATGGTCTTATGTTCCGCGCCGTGATAGCCGAATAAGCGTTTGACATCGGGTAGGCGACCAATCAGCCAAATATAGCCGATGAGTATCGCCAATTGGATGACCCCTTCGATGACGTTGATGAGGAAGGCGTTGAAGCCGATGGATGTATAACCCGCCTCGCCTTCGGTCAATCCTAATAAGCCACCGATGCCTGTGGCGGCAGTGGTCGGCAATAAGAAAAAGAATCCGATGCCGATAATCAGCGCGAAGGCGATGGTCAGAAAGCCGATGGGTCCGCTAAAACTAGCCGATTCTTCTTCCTCGCCCATTTGCACATCCGCCGACCATGTGAGCGCCCGCGTGCCGAGTCCCATCGCGTCCCATAACCCGACGACACCACGCACAAACGGCGTTTTGCTAATCCAACCGCCGTATATGCGTTTGCTCAGGGGTTTTTCATGGATGACAATACGCCCTTCGGGATCGCGGACGGCGATAGCGTAGGTCTTTGCGCCCCGCATCAATACGCCTTCGATGACGGCTTGCCCACCATACGAAAATTTCATTTCATTTTTCGGTTTTTCAAAAACACGTTTATCTGCCATTATTCAACACTTTCTGATGGATTGGGTAACAAAATATAACGATTATTCGGGGTGATTTCGGTGATGGTGGTCGCGCCGATGGGTTGCATCAACAACCACACATCACCACCGACCACACAGCCTTCTGGCGTATCTTCGCAATCTGCGCCCGATAATATCAAGCGATACACACCGTTTTCGGGGCGGATGATTGCCACATCGCCCTGATTATTCACCAAGTAGGCTTTATCGGCGGTGGCGCTGATTTCGAGCGTGACGGCTTGGGCGGTTCGCGCCCATGCGACGATGGTTTGCTGGTTGTGGATTTGCATCAGTTGTATCACATTCGTGCGGTCATTTCGGGCGAAAGCGGTATCATACACGCCTTGTAAATAATGTGTGACCACCTTCCAGCTATAAAATGCGGGGCGTGGTGACGCATCGCGTGGTGATAAAATCCCAAACGATTCCGCGCCTTCGGGCAAAAATTGGTCATACAATTTATATACCGCGATCCGAGTTGCGCCCGCCGCCAATGCTTGTGAGGCTGATTGTATCAAGAAATTGGCTTGATGTTGCAGTGTGATTTGGAATTGCGGACGGTTGACGCGCCAATCGGGGTCTAAATTGGGGCTGGCATTGGTCTCGTTAATCCAGATTTGCTTGTCGGTGAAGCCATAACTATCCAATAAATTGCGGTAAATCTGCACAAGGTCGTACACCGTGTCGGTGCGGAAATAAATGTGTAAACTGAGCGTATCGAAATAATAATCATATTGTTCGCCGTCAGGATCATTTTTGATGCGTTCTAACAGCATATCGGTATAGAGCCGTTCTCCTCGATTCACATCATGCCAGTAAGTTGTGCCTGCAAGGTGGATTCGGGCGGCGGGGTTGCCTTGTTTGACGGCGAGATACCCCACTTTTACCATCTGAAAATAATCTTCGAGCGTGCCTTCAAATTCAAACCCATACACGCCAGGGGCAATATCAGGTTCGTTGAGGATGATAAACCGATTCACCCCCCGCGAGGCGTAATATGCGCCCACTTTTCGCATAAAATTTGCCCATAGGTTATTCGGGTCGTCTATGGGTAGATATAACCCACGAGGCACACCCGCACCCGCTAATCCATCGGTTGCCCATGCGGGCGTATTTTTGACCACTGCGACAATTTCGCGGTTGCATCGACTGGCATACGTCAGCCATTCATCAGGGATATTCAAAAATCCCACAAATTCATCGGCGTTATTCGGTTGGTGATCTACCCAACTAAAAATGAGGCGCTCCCATCCAACACCCAATTCACACGTCAATTCGGGATACCACATCCCTTCAATAATCCCGTAGATATTGTCATAGGGGGTGAGATACGGTTGTGTGTCGGCTGGTGTGGATTGTGACTGAGTAGGCGGATTATGCCACGACATACCGAATAACACGATCACCATCACGAAAAAAGCTGGTCGTACAGACATGGTTCACTCACGATTAGCTGGGCGAATATCTTGCAAATTGGCTTGTAAGGTTTGCTTATTTTGCCACTCATTCATCTCTAGTTCAAAGGCAATATCAATTCGGTCGGGCATATGATTGACCCATTCGCCCAGACCAAAACCGATCGCATCAAGGGGTGGTTGGCTGGCACGAGAAATCTTTAACTTGAGGTGCTTGCCATCGCGCCCGACCGTTTTACATTCGGCGACATGCACATTTTTGCACATGAATACGGGTTTGGGATTGCCGTTGCCACACGGTTCAAGCAAATTGAGCGCATCCACCATATCGAGGCTGAGTTGATGCACATTGAGTTCGGCATCCACATCCAATGTTGGGACAAGTACCTGACCGCTCAGTTGATGATGTGCCATATCGAGTAAGCGTTCTCGTAGGGCGGGGATATTATTATTTTGGATGGTGAAGCCTGCCGCCAACGCATGACCGCCATGCCGAATGAGCAAATCGGCACATTGGTCGAGCGCCGATGTGATGTCGAATTGTGGGATGCTCCGACACGAAGCGCGACTTTCATCCTTGCCCAATTCCATCACCACAGACGGCTTGAAATATTCTTCGGTGATTCTGCCCGCCACCAAGCCCACGATGCCCGGTTCAAACCCATCGTGAGAGGTGAAAATGAGGGGCAAATCGGTGTTTTGTTCTTCTAGTTGACGGCGGATGATTTCTTGGGCGTTGCGCGTTTTTTCTTGACGTTCCAAATTGAGCGCCTGTAATTTTTCTGCCCATATCATGGCTTCTTCGATGGTTTGCGATGCCAACAAATTATAGGCGATTTTGGCATCGGATAAGCGCCCAGCGGCGTTAATTCGCGGACCCAACGCGAAGCCGATTGTCATGGCATTGACTTCGCCCGCGTTAATTCCCGATACGTCTAATAATGCCCGCACACCCGGTCGTTCCGCCCGATTTAGCACTTCTAACCCGCGCCGTACCAACACGCGATTTTCGAGATGATGTAATGGCATCAGGTCGGCGACTGTGCCGATGGCTACGAGGTCGAATAATTTATCCAACGGGATGCCGTGATATTTATGTGCGCCGTTAGACCGCCCATTTTGATGTTGTTTTTCGCGCAATTTCATGATAAGGGCTTGCACGAGTTTGAATGTGACTCCGACCCCCGCCAACATCGGCTCTGGATAGCCGTCTATTTTACAATTGATGACCGCGAAGGCATTGGGCATTTCTGGACCCAACGAATGGTGGTCGGTGATAATAATATCCAAGCCCGCGGCTTTGCCATCTTCCACCTCTTGAACAGATCGAATCCCACAATCGACAGTGATGACCAATTTCGCGCCATCTTCCGCCAATTTTTGTAGGGCAGGGCTATTCAAACCATAACCTTCATCCAACCGATTGGGGATATAGGGCGTGACTTTGGCGCGGAGCGATTTGAGCGCCTCGACTAACAGCGTAGTAGAGGTGACACCATCGGCATCAAAATCACCATACACAACAATTCGCTCACGCGCATCTATTGCCTTCAAGATTCGACCCACCGCCTTTGCCATATCGGGAATATCAAACGGGTTATGGGTGAAATCTTTGGCATACAAAAAGCGGTGTGCTTCTTCGGGTGTATCGTAGCCCCGATTAATCAACACTTGCGCCAAGACGGGATGTATCCCACTAAATCGGCGAATGGTATGCGATGGGGCTGGTTCTGCTATAATCCAACGTTTACTAATCATAGATACTCACAACAATTGTTCATTATCTGATATTATGATGTAGCTTGTCTAATTTCGCAATTCACAGAATGCTCATCGATGTATTTTAGATATGGGGCAGGTGAATTCATCATGTTGCCTCAATTGAAATGATTTACCAGAAAGAGAGATCCACCATGGCAAAAATTGTCTTTATGGGGACACCCGAATTCGCCGTCAATAGTTTGCGTGCGCTCATTCAACATCATGAGGTGGTTGGTGTGGTGACACAACCAGACCGCCCCGCAGGGCGGGGCAACGAGGTGAAGATGTCGCCGATTAAACAGGTGGCGCTTGAGCATAACATCCCTGTTTTTCAGCCAGAAAAAATTCGTAAACCCGAAGCCATAGACCAACTGGCACAATGGCACGCCGATGCTTATGTGGTGGCGGCATTTGGTCAGATTTTGCCACAACGCTTGTTGGATATTCCCCGTTTTGGCTCGATTAATGTTCATGCTTCGCTGTTACCGCGTTGGCGCGGTGCCGCCCCGATTCAAGCCTGTATCCGTGCTGGGGATAGCGAAACGGGCATCACCATTATGAAAATGGATGCTGGTCTCGACACGGGTCCGATGTTGATGCACCGTGCTATCCCGATTGCGCCCGATGAAACAGGGCAATCGCTCCACGATAAACTGGCACAATTAGGCGCAGAATTGCTCATTGAAGCCTTGCCAAAATATTTTTCTGGCGAAATTGTGCCTATCCCACAACCCGAAACAGGCATCACCTTTGCGCCCCAAATCAAAAAAGAAGAGGGGCATATCGCATGGTCAGAACCCGCTATTGTCATAGAACGCTTGGTGCGTGCCTTCACCCCTTGGCCAGGGACATACACCTTTTGGGAGGGTAAACAACTCAAAATTCATGCGGGGTATATCGGCAATGGTCATGCCCCAATCGGCAGGGTGGTGGTCGGTGTGGATAATCACATCGCCATTGGCACAGGTGACGGCTTATTTTATCCCACAGAAGTACAACTGGAAGGCAAAAAACGGGTGGGTATTGCCGATTTTATTCGTGGACACACGTCATTCGCGGGCGCAATATTGGGCTAATTTGTGTGGAAAGTGTGTAGAAAATGAGAATTAACTAGCCCATGTGTGTAGTAAGCATGATATAATTCAGCGTCTTTTTATCAATCACCTAAAAGGTATTTGGGACTGTGACTGTACTCAAACGATGGCGAATTTGGGGCTTGGGCATTGTGGTCAGTGTGCTTGCCACAGTATTCGTTGTGCGTGAATTGGATTTCAATTTGTTGGCTGAGGCGCTCCCGCAAGCGCGTTTCATCTATATACTACCGTGTATAGCGTTATTGATAGTCGGTTTATTCACGCGGGCGATGCGTTGGCGTGCTTTATTGAGCGGTGGTTTACCATTTTGGCGTTCATTCCATATTATGAATGTCGCTTATTTGGTGAATGGCGTGTTGCCCTTGCGAATTGGTGAGGTGGCGCGGATATTTTTAGCCAATCGCGCCGACCCGCCCGTACCGATGATGAAAACTGCCGTGACGGTGGTCGTAGAACGCCTTTTGGATTTATTGGCGGTGGTGATATTGGTGGCGTTTGCGCTGGCGGCGGGTGATATTCCGCCTGTATTACGCAGTGCGGGCGTGGCGATGGGCATTATTAGCTTGGGCGGATTTTTGAGCCTGATTTTTCTCTCGCGTCAGCGCGATTTGGCGCATCGGTTGGTGAACGGCGTGGTGGCTATTATTCCGCCTCTCAAACGGATTCACCCAGCCTCGCTTTTAGACCACCTCTTAGACGGATTAGCACCCCTCGCACGCGCTCATACCCTCGTAAACGCCTTCTTCTGGACGGGCATCAGTTGGTTTTTATCGGTGGTGGCGGGGTATGTGTTGATGTATACCTTTTATGATGTACCGAGTTGGTCGGTGACCTGTTTATACATTGCGGCGGCGGCATTTGCCATTGCTGTGCCTGCCACAATCGGCAGTTTGGGCTTATACGAAGCCTCTATTTTGATTGCGCTCGATTCGATGGGCTATGGCGACCCCGCCACCATAGCGATCGCCTTCGCCGTCATCGTTCATGCTGTGAATGTGTTGGTTCACTCACTTACAGGGGTTATCGGATTTATTCATGAAGGGGTATCGTTGGAACAATTATCACAAGGGGTACGCGAGGTCAAACTCGATTCATCTACATCCAACTTGCCCATCACCGAAGGAAGTTCTAACGGATGACATCATCGAAGAAACTCAAGATTTTAATCTGCTTGCTTTATTATTTGCCTCATCGTACAGGGATGCAATTGTATATTCAACGGATTGCTGAAGCCCTGATTCAACGTGGGCATGAAGTAACTGTGCTATGTGTGCGTCACAGACCCGAATTACCTGTTCATGAGACGATTAACGGCGTGAAGGTGATTCGGCTATGGGCACCGCCCATTCCTATCAGTCGTGGCATGATTATGCCCGCCTATCCATTTTCACTCTTCAAACTTATTCGCCAACATGATGTGGTCAGCGTGCATACGCCCATGCTCGAAACGGCGCTCATCGGAGTTGTGGCGCGATTATTGGGGCGTAACGTGATTATCACGCATCATGGGGATTTGTTGTTGCCCAAAGGCATCGCTAATCGGGTTATACAAGGGACGATGTTCTTTTTATATCGGCTACTGGCGATGCAATCCCCCCGTTTAATCGCCTATACGCAAGATTATGCCGATCATTCGTATTATCTGCGACCGTTTTTACATAAAACGCAGGTGATCCATCCGCCGATTACCATGCCCGCCCCCAACCCCGACAATGTGCAGAAATTACGCGCCGAATGGTCACACGAGGGCGGTCCTATCATTGGTTATGCCGGGCGGTTTGTCCAAGAAAAACGCCCCGATTTGCTCATCCAGTCGTTGGATGTTATCAACCAAAAATATCCGAATGCGCGGATTGTTTTCGCGGGTGAGTACGATATTCCCTACGAAAATACGTGGCAACTGTATCAACACATCGTACAAAAATATCGTGATCAATTGATTTTTTTAGGCTTGCACAAAGATATGCAATTCATGGCAGATTTTTTTAGCGCGTGTGATGTATTGGCGCTCACGAGCGATAGCGAATGTTTCGCGTTGGTGCAAGTCGAGGCGATGCTCTCTGGCACGCCCGTCATGATGACCGATACCCCTGGTGGGCGCGTCCCCGTGATGAAAACGGGTATGGGCGCACTCGCACCTGTGGGCGATGCCCCAAAAATTGGCGAGACTATCGTCAAGATTTTGGATAATCGGGCGGATTTCCTACGGTCACGCGCCGAAATCGAAACGGTGTTTTCATTTGAAGAAACTGTGGCACAATATGAGGCTGTATTCGAGGAGTTTGCGCGTAAATGATAGACCAAGCCACGATTCAATACATGACTCGTAACGAAGCAGATATGGCGTTCAAGCGTCGTGTCCAGACCATTTTTGAATGGATCAATCCACAAGATGGTGATTTAATCCTCGACATGCCCTGTGGACGGGGTTTTTATTTGAATATGTTTCGGTATGTGAGCAATTGCCGTTTAATTGGTGGCGATTTGGATTGGGATGTGTTGCTCAAGGCGCAAAAAAATCTGGATGGCTTGCCCGATATGCACCTCAATCATGCCAGCATTTATGCCTTGCCCTATCCTGATAATACATTTGATGCGGTGATTTTATCTGAAATCCTCGAACATCTCGATGATGATGTGGCGGGTTTGCGCGAGGCGTATCGCGTCCTCAAACCGAATGGCGTGGTGGTCATCACCGTCCCCAACGCCGATTATCCATTTTTATGGGATCCGATTAACCGCACACTTCAGCACTTATTCAAGACGCATATCCGCAAGGGCATCTTCGCAGGCATTTGGGCGAATCATGTCCGCCTATATACCCGCGAGGAATTGCGCCAGAATACCGCCTGTGCGGGGTTTATCATCGAAGAAGAACGTTCATTCACCCATCATTGCTTCCCCTTTATTCATAATTTGGTGTATGGCATCGGCAAACCGTTGTTAGAAGCGGGTGTATTGCCCGATAATTTGGCAAAAGTGGCAGACCGTTCTAAATTTGATGAATCAGACGAAACAGGCGCATGGTGGAATCCGATAAAAATTGGCTTGTCGTTATTCAATTATTTCGACCGCCACAACAGCATGAATGAACCCCCGCATAAGGCGACAGTGAATTTATGTATTAAAGGGCGTAAACCGCATGTCTAAGCATGAATTTGATGATTTCGCAGATATAGAAGAGACCAATCCCCAATCGGGGCAACGACCATCAGACGATACGGCGTTATCATCCGACACATTATCGCAACCCGCCGATAAACGCCGTTTAGACGATTTAACCCTGGCGGAATTATTGGGGCAATTTTTGCGTGCGCCGTTCAAAACGTGGCGTGCGGTGAGCGAACTCGCCTCGCAAGAGACTATCACCCCCGCGCCGATAGCAGTTGAATCGCCTGATTTAGAGGCGATTACCAACATCGATACCACCACCCGCGTCTCGGTAGAAACACCCACCGACCACGCGCCTGATGCCGAGATTACGCCCGAAAAGCATCAAACTTTCCGTGAAGCACGAAGCCAATTCATTAAATTGGGCTTGTACATAGTGGCATTTGGGTTGGCGGTGTGGGGCAGTCTTATCCTTGTATCGGCAGAAATTCGTAACGAATTACAACTCGATAAAGGCGCTCCGTTTTTATTGGCGGGCTTTTTACTGTGGTTATTCGCTGAATTTTCGGATGAATTACGTCCCGATGGACGCTTTAACCTGCTTAACCGTCTGAATCGATCTGCACCACGCGCCACCGATGAAACCATCCCCAACCCACAACGGCTTGAAGAAACTGCCACCACATCACCATTCGCTAACGCATGGGTGATACACCCCGTCCGCATTTTTTCGGGGATAGGCGCGATATTTTTCAGCGCCGTGGCGTGGATAGGCAATCCACAAAATCAATTTACAGGTGTTGGTTTTTGGGGATGGATGGTGGCTATCGTCTGTATTGTGATATTTTTTGCGCCCAAAACATGGTCGGTGAATAAATTATATGCCAACTTCAACACATGGCTGGGCAATATCAGATGGTTTAGTCCATCGGTACTCATCATGTTGGCGATTATCATCATTGGAACGGTATTTCGGTTTCATGACCTGTTGCGTGTCCCGCCAGAGATGACCAGTGACCATATCGAAAAATTAATCAATGTGCATCAAATTTTGAATGGAGATCGGTCGATATTTTTCACCAACAACGGCGGACGCGAATCGTTCCACATGTATATGCTGGCGTTATTCTCGCAATTCACGGGCTTAGAATTAGGCTTCACCTTGCTCAAAGTGGTTGCCATCATCGAATCGATTATCACCCTGCCATTTTTATGGTGGCTTGGGCGCGAAGTCATCGGCGAAAAAGATCGTAAACTGGGTAATGCTGTGGGGCTGGCATTAGCGGCGTTGGTGGCGGTCAGTTATTGGCATTTGGCGATCACACGCTTGTCATTGCGAATCATTCTCACGCCATTAGTGGCGACGCTGTTGCTCGGATTTTTGATTCGGGCGTTGCGTTATAATCGGCGTGCCGATTTCATCATGGCGGGGTTGGTGCTAGGGTGGGGGTTATACACCTATCAAGCGGTGCGGATGATGCCCGTATTCATCGTCCTCGCAGTTGGTTGGATGATATGGTGTCGGTTGCGCCAACGGGGACAATTCCGCACCTATCTCGGTCATTTAGCCGTGTTGGTGGTGGTCTCTTTCGTGGTATTCATCCCCTTATTCCGTTTCTCGGTGGAATTCCCAACGCTATTTTGGATGCGTACCGAAGGGCGCTTATTCGGTGATGATGTCATTCAAACCATAGATGAAAATGGGGTCGTGCGAGAACGGATTGCGACCATTCCAGAACGTATCGAAGCCTTTAATAAAAATGTTCCGATTTTGGCAGATAACATCCGTAATGCTTTGTTGATGTATAACTGGAAGAGCGACATCGCGTGGATTAGCGCCTATCCCAATTATCCCGCCATGGATACCATCACAGGGGCATTTTTAATCGTGGGATTGGGCGCATGGCTGGGTTATATGGTGATACGAAGAGAGGGTTTGTTGCTGATTGTGCCGTTGATGGTGCTGATTATGTTGTTGCCATCGGCATTATCTATCGCGCAACCGCTCGAAAATCCATCCGCCACGCGCACCAGTGGCTCGTTACCCGCCGTTTATTTGATAGCGGCGTTGCCAATTGGCTTATTCATCATGCAATCGGAACGGGTATTTCAGCAGATTGGTGCGCGATTCGCCGTAGCGATAATTTCGTTTTTGGTCGCTATTGCCTTATCGCTTAATAGCCAGACGTATTTTGAAAAATATTATCAAACCTACATCCCACAGTCACTTCCGCATAGTGAGGCGGGGCGTATTTTACGCGGATTTGCGATGAGTGATGGTGCTTATGGCAACGCCTTCCTCATTTCGTATCCGCATTGGTTTGACGATCGCACGGTTGGGTTAGAGGGTGGCAACATTGAATGGGAAGCCACGCATGGCATTGATGTCAGCTTTTTATTTGTGCCGAATGTCGTCAGCGATGCCTATTATTGCCCCAATCGTAAAATGCGTTTGGATGTGAATAAAGATTTGTTGTTCTTTTATCACTTCCGCGATGATGAGATGGAAGCCAACTTACGCTTATGGTTTCCCAATGGACGTACCACGGTGATAGAGAGCTATCAACCGGGGGATGATTTCAAAATTTATCGTGTTCCCGCGTTAGGGGAAGCAGGATTTCGTGCGTTTGCTTATCAATTTACGGCGAATCCGACTTGTGCTGTGCCATGAACAGGGCTGATGGAGTGAATAATTTGATGGATTCTGTGATGGATATTGTTGACGAGAATCGGATACCACCGCCCCCAAGACGCTCATTCGTCAGTTTGTCGTTTGGGGATATGGTGGTCGGGGTGATGTTGTTATTCACCTTGTTCATTGGTGGATATGCACGATTTATGGCGAACAATTGGGATGATTTCGTGCGTTTTCATCCTGATGAACGTTATCTGACCATGATTATTGCCCCTTCACTGGGCAGACCGTTGTATATCGGCGATTGCACGCCCGATAGTGCCTGTCATCCCGATGAAAAAGTGCGTTATGAACGCCAACAAATGTGTTTGGCGCGTTATCCAGATACCAACGGTGCAGGCGGTTACTTCGATACCGAATGTTCGCTCCTCAATCCCGAAAATGTGGATAGGAGTTTCTTCGTCTATGGCACATTGCCCCTGTTTTTAGCGCGAATCGGCGCAGAATTCATGATGAGCCAAACGAATGATATTGTCTGGCTCAGTTCCGATGGCATTGTTGCCGTGTGGCGTGCCATGTCTGCGCTCGCCGAAACAGGCGTGATTTTATTGGTATTTTTGATGGGCTTGCGTTTGTATGGCAAGTGGGTTGGCATATTGGCGGCGATCTTATATGCCGCAACCGTGTTTTCGATTCAACAAGCACATTTCGGGACAGCGGATGCCACCACGAATTTTTTTGTCGCGCTGGCGTTGTATTTCGCGGTGCGGACGCAAGGCTCTGGTAAATGGTGGGATTATCTCGGTTTTGGCATTGGTTTAGGTGCGGCGGTTGCCAGTCGGGTGAATGTCGCGCCGTTAGCAGGTGTGATCATCGTAGTGGCGATTTATCGCATGTTGCCCGCCTTCGATTTGCGCCTGAACATCCGTGAACGGAGCAACATCGCGCTGGTACAATTTTTAGGATTGGTGCTGGCGGGTGTGGTATCTATTGTTGTGTTCCGCATCGGTAATCCGTATGCCTTCGAGGGACCAGGATTTTTTGGGCTTATCCCCTCAGAACGCTATCTCAAAACCCTTTCGCAAGCGCAATATTATGTCAGTGGTGATTATGAAAGCCCACCGAATTGGCAGTGGGTGAATCGGGCAGGGTATTTGTTCCCGCTCTCGAATATGGTGTTATGGGGGATGGGTATCGCGCTTGGTGTTACGGCGTGGCTATCGGTGATATGGTCAGCGTGGCGCTTGGTGCGGGGCAAAGCGGGCGCGTTTAACAATATCGCCTTATTAACGTGGATTATCACCTATTTTATGTTTGTCGGCAATTTATGGGTGATGTCTATGCGTTACTATTTGCCCCTCTATCCTGCGTTGGTGGTGATTGCCGCATGGGGCTTATCTGAATTGCTCAGGCGGGCATCGGCTAAACATATAGCACTATGGCGCACATTGGTCGCCGCGGCGATTTTGGTCGGTGTAACTTCGTTCACCGTGTTATGGGCGGTGATGTTCACCAATATCTATCGTGAACCCGCTACTTTTGTCCAAGCCACGTATTACGCGATGGAACGCATCGAGGGTGATTTTTGGATGCAACGGGCGGGTGCAAGCGCCGATGAGCCGATTATCAACATCTCGTTTCCGAATGAATTCAAAGATAACCGCTTTGTGCCGATTGAAAATTGGATTTCTAACGATGCCTCGCGCTTTAACTTGAATTTTCCATCATTGGCACGCTTTCGGTCGCACGCCGATGGGGTTATCACCACCGTCACGGCGACACGCCTCATGGCGGTGGATAGTAGTTTCCCGCATACGCTTCGCATCACCGTCCTAGACCCCGAAACCAGCGTGGAATTGACGGGCGCAACCATTCGGAGCAATTTCGCCCGTCCAGAAAACACGCTCGGACAGGCGTATGCCATCAATTTTGAAACACCGTTGCAGGTGGTGGCAGGTAAAGAGTATTTATTCCGCGTGGAACTGTTAGAGGGTAGCACCGTTTTGAGCATCGGCTCGGTAGTGGGTAGCGAACAGCCCTGGGATGAGCCTGTGCCGACAGCCGTGTGTAAATTGCCATTTGGCATGACGCTCAATGATGATTTATCGGCGGGGATGTTCAGCCGTGAAGATTGTCAACGGGTGAGCATCTGGAATGACCAAATTCATGTCCATAATTTGGATATTGCCGCCGAAGACACTCCCGAAAAACGGGAACGTTGGATAACCATGCTCGATCAGAGCGATTATATCTATGTCAATAGCAACCGCCGTTACGATTCGCAAACGCGCTTGCCTGTGCGCTTTCCACTTACGGCACGGTATTATGATGCGCTATTCAGTGGTGAATTGGGCTTCGACTTGGTGGCGACCTTCCAAGAGACGTTTGAACTGGGTCCCATCAAAATTTCTGACCAGTATCTGCCTAATTATGATGCGCCCGCATGGTTGAATGAATACGAAGCTGAAGAAGCCTTCACAGTATATGATCATCCCGTCATCTTTTTATTCAAAAAACGTCCCGATTACACCTCAGAAAATACCCGCGCCATCATGCACAATGTGGTTTTGACCCGTTCTGATAATGCGCTCGGTGCGTATGTAGATCCGACCATTGTCAATGTCACCACCGCGTCATCTGTCCAAGCGGATAAAGCGCCAACTGACTTGATGCTCACGCCCGAAATGAGACAGATTCAACAAGCGGGTGGCACATGGTCGGAACGCTTTAATCCCGATAGCTTTATCAACAGCAACCAATGGGTGACGCTGATTGTATGGTGGTTGGCGATTATGATAATCGGCTTCATCACCTTTCCGTTGCTATTCGCACTGTTCCCCGCGCTGGCGGACAGGGGATATGGCTTCTCCAAATTGATAGGTATGGTCGTCACAGCATGGTTGGCATGGGCGTTGGGGACGATGCGCTTCCTCACATGGTCATCGGCGGGGTTGTTGATCATTTTAATCGGTCTGGGTCTGTTCAGTCTGTGGGTGATGTGGCGCGTGCGTGAATCGTTCTTCACCTATTTGCGTGCGCGTTGGAAATTGCTCTTGTGGATGGACATTATCGGTTTGATATTGTTCATCTTCTTCGTAGGCGTGCGTTTATCCAACCCCGATTTATGGCATCCCTCTTTTGGTGGCGAGAAGCCGATGGATTTCGCCTATTTTAACGCCGTGTTGCGGAGTACGATCTTCCCCGCCTATGACCCCTGGTTTGCGGGTGGCTACATCAACTACTATTATTTCGGTTTTGTGATTGTCGGCGTGCCAACCTTGCTACTCGGTGTGATTCCATCGGTGGCATATAACCTGATTATCCCCATGTTATTCTCGTTTGTGGGGCTTGGCGCGTTTTCGGTGGCGTTCAACATCGCCAGCAATTGGAAAACATCCGAAAAAACGTATGATGAACATGGTCAGATTGTGCCTGTGATGCACGATGATAAACCGAAACGCCGTCCGTTGGGCAATCCATGGGTGGCGGGTATCATGGCGCTGATGATGGCGGTACTCATGGGCAACCTTGACACAGCGCGGGTATTCCTAACAGGGTTGGCACAAACAGGCGGTTGGAAGCAAACACAAGGCATGTTTGTTGCAGAACTCGAACAGCAATATCTGGATACATTTGGCGTGTATCCCGACTTTTTATCGAAACTGCGAATTTGCCAAGATGCGGCACGGATGCAACAAGACGCGCCCATCACCGACCAAATTGCGTATGAACTGAACGCCGTTGCTAGTTTATTGACCGCCATCCCCAACGGTTTTATAAAAGCATTGGGCGGTGAACAAGTATTCATCTCGGCGGAACGCTGGTTTTGGGCTCCCACGCGCACCATCACCGAAATACCGTGTCAGGGCGATGGTGCAATCAACGAAATGCCCTATTTCACCTTTTTATATGGCGATTTGCACGCCCACATGATTTCGATGCCGTTGATGTTATTCACCATCATGTTTGTATTCGCCGAAATCATGCACGCCAAGCGCGATAAACGGGCGTGGTGGATGCAATTTGGCGCACTCTTTTTGGGCGCGTTGGTGGTTGGATTGTTCACCGCCACCAATACGTGGGAAGTCCCGACATTCACCATTTTTAGCGTACTTGGATTGGGCTATGCGTGGTGGTTGCGCTGGGGGACGATTTCGCGCTGGTCGTTATGGAGTATGGTCGTCCGTATCGGCGGATTTCTCATCATCACGGCGGTGGTGGCATTGCCGTTTTCGTGGTGGTTTGCCTCATCATTGACGGAACTCAAGGTGTGGGATGGTCGTCAGACCCCCCTCTGGGCGTATCTTTCGATACATGGCATGTTCATCTTCGTCATCGTCTCACTATTGATGTGGGAATCGGCGCGGTGGTTGCGCTCGGTGCGTGTGCGGACATTGCGGGGCAAAATCAATCTCATCATCACCGCCTTGCTCTTTTTGGCATTGGTGTTTTTCGGCACGCTCGCCATTGCCTTTATGGGTTATATTGTCGCTATTGTGGTGATTCCACTGATTGTGTGGATAGGTGTGTTGTTCTTCCGTCCAAATCAGACCCGTGCCATGCAATTCATCCTCGTCTTGGCGGGGTTGGGATTGGCGATTACGCTCGGCACAGAAATCATCACCCTGCGCTTCGATAACGGCAGACAAAACAGCATCTTCAAATTTTATATCCAAGTGTGGCTGATTTTCAGCGTGGTTGGCGGTGTGGCATTTTCGTGGATTACCAGCAACGCCAAACGTTGGAAAACCCGCCTTGCGCTCCCGTGGTATGGTGTGATGGGTCTGATGATGTTTATCGGCTTGATGTATCCGATCACTGCCACAGGCGCAAAATCCGCCTTCCGTATGTCGCCCGATGTCCCTCTGACCTTAGACGGCAATGCGTACTTAAATTATGCGCGTCATTACGAAGACGGTTTGAACGATTTTGTCGAATTGCGTCATGACTATGACGCGATAGATTGGCTCAATCGCAATGTGGTGGGTTCGCCCGTCATCATGGAAGCGCAAAGTTTGGGGTCGTTGTATAAATGGGGCGGGCGGATTTCGATTAACACAGGCTTACCGTCTGTGGCGGGGTGGGATTATCATCAGACTCAACAACGCTCCATTGAATGGATGCCCCGCGTGGTGCGCCAACGCGCCGCCAATGTCAATGCGTTTTATGCGACGGTGGATGTCGTCACCGCCAGCGATATTTTGCGCTTTTACAATGTAAAATACGTTATCGTGACCGATTACGAAATCAAGCGATACATCAATACGGGCGGGTTGGTCAAATTTGGCGCGATGCTCGATCGCGGGTTGCTAAGTATTGCCTATCAGGGCGAACAAGTCACCATTTATGAGGTGAATCAAGATGCGTTGTACGAGTTTTTTATCGAGAATATGCGGCTTGATAATCAATTTGCCGCTATGCCATAAAGGAATGACGCGATGATAGCAGATTGGTTCGCCCGTGAAGGGTGGATGGTCATCAATTGGTGGTTATTGCTCACGGTGGGCGGATTAACGGTTTTACCCCTATCAGTACGGCTATTATCCGCCTTGCCCGATAAGGGCTATAGTCTTGCCCGTCCGATAGGCTTGTTGCTCATCACATTGGTGTATTGGTTGTTGGGGATGTTCAATATCACCCCGAATACAACGGGGAGTATCGTCCTCGCGTGGGTGATTGTCTTGGGCATTAGCCTATTGGTTTATATCAAGCCCATCAAATTTGAATGGCGAGCGTGGTGGCGCGAAAATCGGTTGTTGATTATCACCATCGAAATCGTGTTTATCGTCTTATTCGCGTTTATGGTGGTGTATCGGGCGCATCAAAACGAGCTGGTCAGCACCGAAAAGCCGATGGATTTGGCGTTTATGAGCGCCATCCAACGCAGTCCCAATTTTCCGCCCGATGATCCGTGGCTATCGGGCTATTCCATTAGCTATTACTACATGGGTTATGTGATGGGCGCGATGGTGGCGAAAGCATCTGATTTGCCTAGCACCATCGGTTACAATTTGCACCTTGCAACGTTATTCGCGCTCGGCGGGACGGTTATTTTAGGCGTTGTGTATAATCTGATTCGCGCCTCTGCTTTACGGCGCATGTACGATAATCACCCGACACGCAGTATGGCGCTTGGATTTGGTATTTTAGCCACCTTCTTTTTGATGTTCATGAGCAACGGTCATATGGTCATGGTCGAGATGCCATATCGTGGCATGATCGCCAGCGATGATTATTTGCGTCATCTGGATACCAAAGGGCGTTCTGCGGATTTTGATGAAAACGGCAATCCTGTCCCTGTGTATAGCCCAAATCAAGAGGCGATTAACATCTTCGACCCCGCGGCGTATCCCTATTGGTGGTGGTTTGATGCCAGCCGTACTATCACAGAACGCGCCCTAGATATACCTGCAATTGGCGATAACCCCGCCGTCAGAGGTGGTCGTGTCAACGAAGTCATCGACGAATTTCCCAGTTTTAGCTTCATCTTAGGCGATAGTCATCCGCACGTCATGGCGTTGCCATTTGTGTTGTTGGCGGTGGGCTTGGCGCTGAATATCATCTTATCGTCTCATGCGCCAACAGCAACTCAAACGATATTTTACGGGGTTATCGTTGGCTCGTTGGTTTTTTTGAATACATGGGATGCGCCGATTTATATGGTGGTCTTGGTCGGTGCGGAATTGCTCCGACGATTAGCCATAGAGGGTAGGGGATATTTAACCGTATTCGATTGGGGGCATCTGGTTTATTTTGGCTTGCGCCTCATCGCCTTGACGGTGGTGGTGTATTTCCCATTTTTGGTCAGTTTTCAATCACAACTGAGTGGGATTTTGCCCAATATCCTTTATCCAACCCGCCCACAACAAATGTTAGTGATGTGGTTACCATTTTTGATGCTGATTAGTGGTTATCTGGTGGTCGAAACCTTGCGCGGTATCCGAGCCAAACGCATGAATTGGTCGCTTGGATTGACGGCATCAATTAGCATCGTGTTTTTCTTGATATTGGCGATGGGCATGTTGGTATACATTGGTGTGAATGCACCCCAAAACTCGCAAATTGGGCGTTATATCCTCGATTTTGTCGGGCGTTATGGCGGATGGGATTCGATAAACACACAAGTCATTGGGCGGCGCATTGAGACTATCCTCACGCCACTGGTGATGACCCTCATCCTTCTATTGGTGGTGGCGCGGTTATTCCCGCGTTTTTGGCGCAACAGTCAGACCCCCGATATCAGTCGTATCACCTATTCGCCATCCACAGGGTTGGTTTTATTACTGCTTGGCGCGGGTGTTGGGCTTGTCCTCATCCCCGAATTTTTGTATCTGCGCGATAATTTTGGCTGGCGCATGAACACGGTGTTCAAATTTTATTATCAATCATGGGTGATGTTCAGCATTGTGGCGGCTTATGGTGTATATAGTATCGTTGCAGATATACAATCGTGGCGACCGATATTACCTGCGCGGTTGTTATATGCCGTTCTGGTTGTGGCGGTTGTCGGTGGTGGCGCGTTATATCCCGCTTTTGGATTTTACCATCGCATGTTTGTCGAGACGGGGCGCGCCGATGTCCAAAATCCCAACACATCTGCATTGACATTGGATAGTGGTCTGACGCTCATCAGCCAACCCGATTATCAGGCGTTGATGTGCCTTGCCGATAAAGTCGGACAGGCGGATGTGGTCATCGCAGAAGCCCGTCCACAAGGGAGTCGGGTGAATTATAATGTCCAACATGGTCGTGCTGGCACACTGACAGGCATACCCGTCATACTTGGTTGGCCTGGGCATCAATCGCAGTGGCGTGGTGAAGGGTATGCCGAAGCGGTCGGCACACGCGAAAGTGATTTGGATTTGCTCTATACCACCTTATCCATAACCGATGCCATGACCATCATCGAAAAATATGGTATTGATTATATTTTGTATGGCACAAAAGAACGAGAATATTATGGTACGAGTGGCGAATCAAAATTTTTAGATAATTTTGAGGTGACATGTATCAGTGATGTTGGCAACACGCGGATTTATCGCGTGATAGAACGCTACAACCCGTTTGTTGAGAGGTAGATCATGCAAGCTGTGGCACAACAAGAGACAACAATAACCGATTCGCCCAACACCATGCGCCTCATGTTGTCTTATCAATGGTTGATGGTGGCGATGTTGGTCATCTTTTCTGTGATATTTCATGTCGCTGGGATAGATGAATTTCCATTATCAGATACTGAGGCATATCGCGCTTTATCTGCCTGGCGGTCTACGATGCCCAATGTCACAGGTGAACCGCTTTTAGCCGATAGTCCAGTTATTTGGTGGTCACAAAAAATTGCCTTTAGTTTATTGGGCGGGTCGGAATTTTCGAGTCGGATATTCACGGCATTAGCAGGTGTTTTATTGAGTATTTCACCCCTGTTTTTTACGCCCTTATTGGGTAAAAGTCGAGCATATATCAGCGCGGTTTTGTTGAGTATATCCCCTATTTTATTAGCCAATGCCCGCATGAGTAGTAGCACCACATGGGGGCTACTCTTGGCAATTGCCATGTTGTGGTTTATCTGGCGATTTTATGAGACAGGTCAGAAACGTTATGGGCTATCGGCATTTATAACGATGGCTTGTGTGATATTCATGACCGAATCGCAATCGCCCTTATTGGTGATTGTCCTCATCGGTTCTGGTCTGATTGCTTTTCTGCTCACTTTATATGCCTCTTTTTTGCATGATTCACCCAATGAGATGCTTACCCAAATTCGTAACCGCCTGAGTAGCGTGTCATGGATAGAAGCACTTGCTGTTACGGGGCTTATTCTCTTCTGCGTTGGGACGGGCTTCACATTTGCTTTAGACGGCTTGAAAATTGTCGGCGAATTGTTGACGCAATTTTTACGAGGCTTCACACAATCGCAACATCCACAAGGGTATCGCCCGTTGGATGTGTTGATCTTTTATGAGGTGTGGCTTATCCCGTTTTTCTTTATTGGGGTAGGGTTGATTGCCTATCAACAAAAAATGACTTTTGTAGAACGTTTCTTGATGCTCTGGGTTGGCTTGGGCTTTATCGTGTTTGTTCTTTATCCCGATATGACCGCCGCGCATGGGGCTTGGTTGGTTGTGCCGATGAGCGTGATGATGGCGTATGTGATTTCGCAAGCCTTTGTGCGGGTATCGCCACCAATTGATGCGCCCGTGTTGGTTACAGATGAACGCGGGGTATTGTGGGGCAAATTCACAGTGGCGCTCATCACATTCGTGATGTTTATATTGCTCACCGCGCACCTTCAATTTTTGAGTCGGGGATTTTTATTGCTCCCCAATGGCACACCCTCCACATTTTTCGCCAATCTCGATTCGCAAGAATTGATTCGTCAATTGTCGAACAGGCGGTATATCGGTCTGCGCGAGGCGCTGATTGTCTCGGTCATCATCGCGGTGATGATGCTCATCGGTTACTTTTTGGCGACTACCATCTGGGGCGCAATCGTCCCGTTGCAAGGGGCATTCATCGGCATGTTCGTCTTCGTTTGCATGGCGGGTTTTGGCACGGCTTGGAGTGTTTCGATGCACCGGGTTACCAATCCTGTTGAGATGTTTCATTATCCAGAAATGACCTCATCACAAGCCTTTTTGCTCCGAAAGACGGCGCAAGAAATCGCGTTTCGATATTCTGGTGGCACACCCTCATTACCGATTGCCGTCTTAGCACCATCAGATGGGATTGTGGCATGGCTATTGCGCGATTTTTATAACACCAATTACGTGACCAACATCCGCGAAGCCCAATTTTATGAGGTGATTATTGTCCCATTGGATAACGATGTCGATGATTATGCCGATTTGGGTGGTAATTATGTCGGGCAACGGTTTGAATTAACCGATAGGTGGGGCGGGGTATCGGGTATCGCCAGCAATTGGCGCTTGGTTTTAGACCCTGCCCGTGTATTACGCGCACCTTATCAATCGCTTGTTTGGGAGATAAATCTGGATTTGCTGACGTGGTGGTTACTGCGTGAAGTGCGCCGTGAACCCCAATCATCACAAGCGGTTTTGTTTTGGGTGCGCCAAGATGTTTATGATAACGTCCCGTTGCCTGTCCCAATTGGGCAATGAGATTTTTAAGGATTTGGGGCGTTGATGGTGTACCTGATATGAATTGGATAATAAAACGAGCGAGTAGTTATGGATGACATAACCAAAACAGATGCTGATGAGGTGAATGCCCTCATCCAAGCCTGTCTGAAGGGCGACCAGACCGCCTATACCGATTTGTATGATTATTTTGCCACGGGCATTTATCGCCTGTGTTATAATCTTGTCTCTCAACGCCAAGATGCCGAAGATGTGGTGCAAGAGACATTTGTCTATGCGTTCAAGAATTTGCACCGTTTCGATCCGTCACGGGCTTCATTCAAAACGTGGTTATACACCATTGCCGTGAGTCGGTGTCGAAATACCTATCGGCGTAAACGCCTGCCTCATATTGATTTGGGGCAGTTATTTCGTCAAGAAATTGCCGCGCCCCGTTCAGAACGCCCAGAGGCGGAATTGGCGCGTAAACAAATGCACGATGCGCTTCAAAAAGCCCTACAATCGCTCACCCCCTCGTTGCGCGAGGCGGTGGTGTTACGGTATGGGCATGGATTAACTTATCGTGAAATTGCCGAAGTGATGGGATGCCCGCCCAAAACAGCAGAAAGCCGTATTCGATTGGCGCATCAACATTTGCGTCATATTTTACAAGCACATGGTCAGGGTTTATTAGAAGAGTTGTTGAGTTTTTAGGCGATGATGCGAATAATCCATATCTTATTATGCAAATGGCACATGGTGGCTTACGTGAATGGCGAATTATCCCCTGCGCTCAGGCAACGTATGGCACGCTATATCGAACAATACCCTGCATGTTATGCAGAATATCGTCGTCAGCGCGAATTGCGCCTCGAATTGACGGAACGTATTCCTGCTTTCGGTGTATCACAATCTCGCAGTGTGAATATGAGCCATTTGTGGCGCAATATCGAGCATGAAGTGGCTAAACCCCGCCGTTTATCGTTATCGGCATCACAATTGATGGTATCTTTGCTCGCCGTAGGCGCGTTGTTGTGGCTGATATTGCTCATTACCACCTTGCATCAATCCGATGGAGCGACCCTTGTCATCACCCCGCCAACACCTGATAATGTGGTGCAAGTCATCGAGACCAGCAACCCGAATTTTATCGCGCCAACCATCCCACCAACCATGGTAGCGATAGCGACCTCTGGCAATTTGATGATTGCGAATCAGGCACGGAACGAACATACGATAACTTATCAGAATCCATATCCCACCCCCAGACTTGGAGAGTGAATTATTTATGGCGATATTGACCAGACCCAATCAGACCGCCGATGGTGAAAACAATAACACCTTCAGCAGGTGGTTATCGCAATCGGTTTTGCTTAATTGGGAGATGATTGCATGGGTGATTGTTTTCGCCCTTGCGATATTCACCCGCTTTTACATGCTCGGTGATAGAGCCATGAGCCACGATGAAAGCCTGCACACCGTTTTCTCGAATAATTTATATGAAAGTGGCAATTTTAAGCATAACCCCATGATGCACGGACCGATTTTATTTCATGTCACGGCATTATCGTATCAATTATTTGGGGTGAATGATTTTAGCGCCCGTGTTTATCCTGCCGTTTTGGGCATTTTGATGGTGATGTTCCCGTTACTCTTGCGCCGATGGTTAGGGCGGAGTGGGGCATTATTAGCGGGATTGATGATTTTAGGCTCGCCGTTGTTGCTCTACTACAATCGGTACATCCGTCATGATACACCCTCTATTTTGGCGGCAATGGTCATGTTCTATGCCACCATCATGTATACCAACGGTCCACCACAGCAACGCCAAAAAGCCCATTGGTTATATATTATTGCCGCATCGTTGTTATGGAATCTTGGCTCGAAAGAGACCAGTTTCATGTATATTGCCATCTTTGGGGCGTTCCTCACATTATATCTGATTGTGCGGATTATTCAGCACTTCACCAAAATCAACGGCAAGTTGATATTTTATTCGATCACGTTGTCTATCGTGTTCGCTACCGCGTTGGCGTTATTGCTCATCATGGTGCTTTCGATTTCGATGTTCCCCTATCCCACATTGGATGAGCGATTAGCCTATTGGGGCAGTCAAATCGGGGCAACTTTGCGATTAGAGCCGATAAGCACCGATTTTTCCACCTTTTTAGTCTGGACGGGTTCTGCGATTGTCTCGATGGTCGCCGTCATGATTGGCACAGGCATTTGGGCATATCGCAAACGCGAAGACGACCCTGCTTATCTCATCATACTCGATATTATCGCCGTGATTTTCTCGGTGGTGGCGTTTGTCCTCATCACGCGCAATTTTTCGACCATCATCACCTTCAATGAGCGCGGTGAACAAGTCAGCCAGAGCATGGCTTCGGCGGCGATGTCGCTCGGTTGGATTGTGGCAGTATCTTTTGGTTTGATATATGCCGCTTTCCGCATTCGCATCACCAGTAGTTTTACGCGCATCTTTATGGCGTTGTTATTTGGTGCGAGTGTTATCTTGGCGGGTGTGATTTTTGTCGAAGAACTATCGCATGTGCCATCACGCGACCGCCAGACGGTGGCGCAACCCGCCGAACCGGGTGTTGCGCCCACAGAAGTTGTTCAAGTCGAAGAATTCACCATCACCCCTATCATCTGGACATGGGTGGTTGGGGCAGGTGTGATTTTATTCGTCATCAACAGCAAAATCGCGGGTTGGTGGCGCTTCTTTCGGCAATTCCCTGAATTTGATGTGTGTATGGTGATGGGGGCGCTCACCTTGCCATGGTTGGCGGCGATTATCATCACACTCACACATAGCACAGCGTCCGACTGGATAGCCGTTGGTTCATCTGCCCAATGGCTAATTGACTTGTTGCCGTTGGATGCTTCTAACGATTCCGATGCGATATTACGCACGGGGCAGTTCATCATCGGTTTTATGAGTTGGTTGCCGTTGATGGCGATGAGCATCGCGGGCGGTTTGGCTTGGAATTGGCGACGCTACCTGATAGCATCGCTCATTTTTTACTTGTTGTTTTTGTTTTTCTTCACCACCATGTTCACCAATCCAGAAGGCATTGCTTCGGGGTTGGTGTATAGCTTGCAATATTGGATGGAGCAACAAGGCGAAAAACGGGGCAATCAACCGCAATATTATTACACGTTGGTCATCATGCCATTCTATGAATTTTTGCCGATTATTGGCAGTATTTTGGCGATGGTGGCGGGCTTTGTGTTCTTCTGGCGTAAAAATCGTGAAAAAGAAGAGACCCTACAAAATAACAGTTATCCCGGTGGCTTGTTATTCGGGGTCGCTATCGCCGGCGCGTTGGGCTTTTCGGCATGGCGTATTTTGGCACTCCGCCGATTAGACCCCGTAGATAGCATTTTCCAGCGCATTATCAGTATGTTGCCCAATATCGTGTTGGCGCTGATTGGTGTGTTGATAGCGTGGTTGATATGGCGTTTGTGGTTGCAGTGGTCGCGCAGAAGTCGGTTGGCAAAAGGTCAACTTGCGCCGATTCCAACCGCGTTATTTGGGTCATTTTTTGCCATAACCGCGCTTATAGTCGGAATTCGACATCTGATGATTATGGCGGGGTCGCCCATTGCGACCTCCGAAAATTACAATACATATGTGACTATCTATAACATCCTCAACATTTTGTATATTCCTCTCATTGGCTTGTCGCTGGTCATGCTCACAGTATGGCTAACAATGATGTGGCGGGTATGGTTATTATGGGATGAATTGCAAGCGCGTCTCATTCAAACCACATCTCAATCGACACATGCAGATGAATCACAAACAGAATTACCCTCCATCGAAGAAATTATTGGCGATTACGAAGCCAAGCGCAGTGCGAAATCTCAATCCGAAGGATTTATCACGCCTGTAATTGGGTGGTTGGCGCGTGAATTAGGCTATATCGCTACTTGGTTATATGCTCAAATTCGCCGTCCAATTTGGATTCTAGGCGCGTTGAGTGTTGCCATTACCCTCTTGGTGTTGGCGCTCATCAACAGTCACTTTTTCCTCATCCCTGCTGTGCCAACCAATCAATATATCATCATTACGTTGCCAAATTTGCCCAACAGTGGCGAAGTTTTGGGTCAGGTGATACTGAGCCTCGTATATGTGTTCGCCATTTTGGTGTTGGGCTTGGTGTGGATGTTGCTCGGATACGAACTCGCACCTCAAAATGCGGGGTATACCACCAGTATCCGCAAAAATTGGGCGCGACTCATCCGCCTCACGCCACGCCTTTACGGTTTATTACCACGCCCAGAATCGGATGAAGAACTCGATATTCGCGTCGAAATTGACCGATTCTTGCCCCCAGGTACCAATCGTTGGTGGCTCAATATCTTGAATGGGCAAATTATGAGCCTGCTCTTTTTTGGCATTGTTGCGCTTGGCATTGCCGCGGCGGCATTTTACCTCTTGTTCTGGGATGCGTTGTATCTCATCGCCGTTTTGTGGGATGGGCGTGGTGTTCAAGATGTCGTCAATTTTAACTTTTTCTTGAAAATTGCTGGTTTTGTGTTGCAAGTGGTGGGTTTGGTCATCATCCCCTTTGGTGTAGGCATATTTGCCTCTCTCCAAGCCTATCATTTACTCGCTTGGGTATGGTCTGCTTTGGCGGTCAAGTCACCACAATACGAACCCTTATTCGCCACAACCGAAATATCCACACAAGCGGATGCCACTGCGCCACAAGCCGACGAACGTGGACAGTCTACCGAATGGAAACTGACTGAAATCCCCGTGATGCTGTTTATCAGTTGGTGGGCGGTGTTTAACCTGTTGGCATTCACACTTGCTGGTGAAAAGATGCCGTGGCTCGGTACGCACATGAGCCTACCGATGATTCTACTCACAGCGTGGTATTTTGGGCGGATGATCGACCGTGTAGATTGGAGCAAATTTGCCCAACGCGGTTGGATGTATTTATTCCTGTTTCCTTTGATGATGCTGGCATTATTCCGATTGCTCATCCCGCCGTTGTTTGGCGAACAACCCTTCTTAGGCACAGAACAATTCCAACTCAATTATACCTATAATTGGTTGGGCGCGTTGGTCTTGTTTTTGGGCGTGGGATATTTCGCATTTGGGTTGGCACAAAAATTGGGTTGGAGTATGTTTAGGCAGATGTTGGCATTAGCGACATTCGCCGTGTTGATGGTGGTTACATTCCGTTCCGCATGGATTGCATCATTCATTGAGTATGATAACCCCACCGAATTTTTAGTTTATGCCCATGCGGGTCCCGCCAATAAATTTGTCACCGAAGACTTAGCCGAATTGAGTATGCGGGCAACAGGTGGTATGGGCATGAAAATCATGCACGATAATCGATTCTCTTGGCCTGGGAGTTGGTATTTGCGTGATTTTACCAATGTGGTTTATATTGATACGCGCACCCCCTCATCTGATGAACTCAGCGATACAATGGTCGTAATTGTTGGTGATAGCAATAACCCTAAAATTGAACCGCTCATGCGCGATAATTATCAAAAATTTACCTATAAGCGTATGTGGTGGCCCTATCAAAATATGTATTGGGATTTGAATGCCACCAAAATCAACGACTGGCTCAGCCTTTTGAATCCCAACTCGTCTGAGCGTCGTCGGGCGTGGTTTGATGTTTGGTGGATGCGGGATTATTCACGCTATGAGCGCGTCATTTTTGATCCGAATTCGCGTTTTAATCATGAATTAGAACTCGAAACGTGGCCCGTTTCGGATACGATGTATGTCTATATCCGTAAAGACATCGCCGCCCAAGTATGGTTATATGGGGTAGGGGAAGGAAGCGCCCTCAGCGAATTCACCCAGCTACAGGTCAATGTCTGTAATGAAAATTTTGTAGACCGCCAGGGCATTTTCGTCTTCCAAAGTCAAGTCCAACCGCTATCACGTCCGTTAGGGTTGGCAGTGGATAGCAATGGTCGGGTGATTGTTGCCGAAGAATTGGAACAAGTTTCACAAATCACCATTTTTGAACCGAATGGCGATATTGCCAATGTCTATGGTCAATACGGTCCCGCATCCATCGCAGGAGCATTCTTCACTCGCCCGCACAGTGTGGCTGTTGCGCCTAGTGGCGTGATTTATGTCGCAGATACGTGGAATTATCGTATCCGTGCCTTTGATAATTTGTTTAATCAACTCAATATGTGGGGGCAACCCATCACATTGGGCGAAAACGCGCCCCTCGAACCGCTAGATGGCTTCTGGGGACCGCGTGATGTCAAAGTGGATAATAACGGGTTGGTTTATGTCGCCGATACAGGCAACCGTCGTATCCGCGTCTATACACCCGATGGCGTTTGGGTGCGTGATATTGGCAGAAGTGGTTTAGGCGATGGTCAACTCCGAGAGCCTGCTGGTTTGGCGTTGCATCCTGATGGGCGGATTTTCATCGCCGATACATGGAACAAACGCATTGCGATTTTCAATACCAATGGCACATTCATCAAGAATTTTGAGGTGCGGGGTTGGTATGATGATTTTGGCAATCGTCCTTATTTGGCGTTGGATGTCTCGCGTGATTTGCTATATGTCTCCGACCCTGATGCCTCGCGGATTTTGATGTATGATACGCAAGGCAATTGTATTGGCTCATTCGGTAGTCCTGCACAGGGTGGTTCACCGAGCCTATCGCAATTTGGGGTCATTGGTGGTTTGGCGACTGATAATTTGGGCAATTTGTATGTGAGTGACCTTACATACGGGCGTGTGGTGAAATTTCCACCCTTCGAGCGACCGGGTGTGATTCCCGTGACCAACCTGAATAACCCACCACCCCCTGCCGAAGCCACACCCGAAGTGATTGAGATGACCGTCGAAGTCACGCCAGAATTAATCGCCCCCATCATCGAAGAAACGCCCGAAGTGACAATTGTAGATGATGGGGTCACTGCCGAGACAACACCCGATAACTAATTTGCTCCAATCTCTTGACAACCGCTATTGTGGCGTGCTAGTATCAAATCAATCGAGATTTGAACGGCAAAAAGTGGGTAAAAACCCACTTTTTGCTTTATAAATCCCAAATTGTATGCTAGAATTGTTTATGACAGCTTGTTACGAAAAGCTGTCAAGAGATTGTGGGAGCAATCAAGTAGTGAAAAACGAATTTGAATTAGCCTTTAATGAAATTGCAGAATTGCGGGCTTTGCCACAAGATATTGTCTTAGAAGCCTTGCAAACCGCGTTAGTCTCGGCTTATCAACGCAATACCAACGCGAGTAAAGCACAACATATTGAAGCCACGATTGACCCCATCACCGGACGCGCCCGCCTCTTTGTCGAAAAAGAGGTGGTTGAAGAAGTGATGAATCCCAATACCGAGGTTGACCTTGAAACTGCGCGTTACTACCATCCAGAGTGCGAAGTGGGCGCAACGGTTATGGTGCAGGTCGAAGGGACGACAAAGAAATTTGGTCGGATCGCCGCTCAAACTGCCAAACAGGTGATTTTACAAAAAATCCGCGAGGCAGAACGGAGCGCCCTATATGATGAATATAAAGATAAAGAGGGTGATATTGTCAATGGCACGGTTCAAAGCATCGCCGCCAACAAGGTGACAATTAGTCTTGGACGCGCCGAAGCCGAATTACCCCGTCAGCATCAAATTCCCGGTGAACGATATCGCCAACATGATAAAGTTCGTTGCTATGTGTTAGAGGTCAAAAAGAGCAATCGTGGACCGCAAATCATCCTCAGTCGTAGCCACCGTAATATGTTACGTCGCTTGCTGGAATTTGAAGTCCCCGAAATTTATAACGGTCAAATCGAAATTAAAAATATCGCCCGTGAAGCTGGGTATCGTTCTAAAGTCGCAGTCATGGCATTACAAGAGGGCATAGATCCCGTAGGGGCTTGTGTCGGGATGCGCGGTATTCGCATTCAAAATATTGTCAATGAACTCAATAAAGAAAAAATTGATGTCATTGAATGGAATCCTAACCAAGAGGAATTCATCGAAAAAGCCCTTAGCCCGGCGCGTGTGACGGGCGTATTTTTAGACGATGACCCCGATTCCGGTCGGACGGCGGTGGTCGTGGTGCGTGATGAGCATCTATCTTTGGCGATTGGGCGTGAAGGTCAGAATGCACGCTTGGCGGCGAAGCTCACAGGGTGGCGCATTGATATTAAAAGTGTGACTGAATCGGTGCAAAGCGCCCTCGAAAATATCGAAAAACCCCCGCTTGATGAATTGATGATGCAATATCCAGATTTATTGACCAATGTCATGATGATCATGGGCAAGCGTGAAGCGGGGCGGGTTATCACTGAAGAAGAATGGAAAGAACTGAGTCGTTTTGCCGTATTAGCAGAACGCCGTTTTGTAGATACACGCAATAAGGCGCGTGCGGCGCGTGTCGCAGAAATTAATGCCGTCAAAGAAACCTTGCCCCAAGCCTACTTTGAAATCCCTATTAGTGACCTCGAGCTGCCCGATAACATGATTGAAGCCTTAGAACCATTGGGGAATGTGGGCGAAATTATGTTGCGTTTCTTGATTGATGAGGGGCGACTGAAACGACTCTTGGGTACAAATAGCGATGCGGCGTTACGCCAAGTTCAGACGGCGCTCGATAAATTGGTGATCCCTGATGAGGATGTCGCCCAAAGCGAGACAATCGCCACATCGGTGAGCGAGGATCTGACACCGATTGTTGATGAACGGGTGGATAGCACCGATATACCTGTTCAGGTACTTGCTGATTCGGCGCAAACTGGTGTGTCGAAAGATGTTGCCAAACCTCCCAAATCTACCAAACAAGAAACCGATGAAAAACTCCAGATTTTACAATCGTTAGATGCTATGCTCGAATTTGATGACGAAGATGATGACGATGTGATACGTATGGACGGCAAACGCAAGAAAGAAAAACAAAAACGCCGTCAATTGGTTTATGATGAAGATACTGGTCAAACCTTTGCAAAACGTCGCCGTAAGGGGGGACGTAAAACTGACAGTTGGGATGGAGATGATTTTTAGGTTAGGATATGACGCAAAGCAATCGCACCCCATTGAAACAAAATAATCGTGTAGGGCAGTTCTCTGCTACTCCCAAAACATCAACCGCGAGTTATTTAGAGATGGTTGAGGAAGATCGCATCAATTGGGAACGGAAGCAAAAAGGCAAAAAGAGCGATGTTAGCAAAGAACCAGATGATGACTTCATCGAAGATGAGGTTGTTGACGTGGTTGCTCGCCCACCAAAAACCAAAAAACAACATAAGAAAAAGCATCGTGAAATCATCTATGATGATGAGCGCGACCAAATGATAGTCAAGCGTAAACGTCGCCGTCAGGCAGATTATTTTTACGCCGATGATTTTGAATAGATAAATCCTGCTATTGCCATTAAAGTCCCTTTATGTCTATATACATTTGGGGACTTTATGATATGATAGGGGTATCCGTTTATTTACTGTCCTATTCATCAAATTGAATAAGCAGTTTTTTTGTGTTTTGACTATGGTGAAACAACAGCAAACGCATCAAAAACACATTCCAGAACGTTCATGTGTGGTTTGTCGCACAAAACTTCCCAAACGCAATTTGACGCGCTTGGTGGTTGTAGATGGTGACTTACACCTAGATCCAACCGGCAAAATGAAAGGACGTGGTGCTTATTTATGTCAAAACAGTGGTTGTTGGGAACGTGCGATGAAAACCCATGTTTTGAATCATGCCTTAAAAGTGACGCTGACCGATGAATCTCGCCAGCGGCTATCTGAGGCGATGCCGTCATCATGAATGCTAAACTCATGACGACACCAACCGATTTTTATTTAGCTATCATATACGGGGTGATAGGTATTCCGTAGCGCCCTGCGATGTACTTCCTGACCTATCACCCAGTTTGAATGGAGGTTTTATGGCTCAGGAAAAACAAATGATTTTAGTCCCCGATTTTCTCACTGTTCGGCAACTTGCAGAACTCATTTCTGCCAGCCCCATCGAAGTGATGAAAAAATTAATCAGCAATGGTATCATGGCATCGATTAATCAACAGATTGATTATGATACTGCCGCCATTGTCTTAGAAGAGTTTGGCTACGATGCCCAATCTGAAAGTGCGTATATTGCCGCAGAAGAGGCAAAAAAACGGGTTGCCAATAGCACACAATCGTGGCGTAAAGTTTATAGCAACGAGAAAGCCACCGATTTACAACGGCGTGCTCCTATCATCACCATTCTTGGTCATGTCGATCACGGCAAAACCACCTTGCTCGACACCATTCGTAAAGCCAATGTTGCCGAAGGTGAGGCAGGTGGCATCACACAACATATCGGTGCGTATACCGTGAATCATCAAGGTCGCCAATTGACCTTTTTAGATACGCCCGGTCACGAAGCCTTTACCGCCATGCGTGCGCGTGGTGCAAACGGCGCGGATATTGCCGTTTTGGTGGTCGCCGCGGATGATGGTGTTATGCCGACCACTCGTGAAGCCCTCAATCATGCGCGTGCCGCCAATGTACCGATCGTGGTGGCAATTACCAAGATAGATAAAAAAAATGCCAATGTGGAACGAGTCAAACAAGAATTATCAGAACTGGGACTCACGCCTGATGATTGGGATGGCGACACGTTGATGGTGCCGATTTCTGCGCCCAAAGGTGAGGGTATTGAAGATTTGCTCGAAGCCTTGCTTTTAGTGGCAGATGAGCAAGAAATTGTTGCTAATCCCGATGCCAACCCAACGGGCGTGGTCTTAGAAGCGCGTATAGACCCATCACGCGGGACGATTGCCACGTTGCTTGTTCTAAACGGTACTGTCCAACGCGGGGATGTCATCATTGCTGGTGTAAGTCATGGGCGCATTAAAGCCATGTTCGACCAAAATGGGCAACAAGTGGATAAGGCTCCGCCGTCTACCCCTGTATCCGTCTTGGGATTGAATACGCCACCAATGCCCGGTGAGACATTCGAGAAGGTGAAAAATGATAAAATTGCCCGCGAAATGGTCGAAGAACGTCTCTCGACCCGTGAGATGCAACAGGTCAAGGCGCGAGCAGTCACCCTAGAAGATATTTTTGCCCAACTGAATGCCACCACCAAAAAGGAACTTAACCTGATTGTCAAAGCCGATGTGCGTGGTTCTTTAGAGCCCCTCGTTGAATCGCTCAATGACCTGACGAATACCAATCCAGAGGGCATCAAAGTGCGTATTTTACTCGCTGATGTCGGCAATATAACCGAAAATGATGTCATGTTGGCAAGCGCGTCTGGCGCGATTATCATCGGCTTTAATGTGCAAGTTGATCCTGCCGCTCGCCGTTCTGCGGATACACATCATGTCGATATTCGCCGATATAACGTGATTTATAAACTGCTCGAAGATATGGAATTGGCGCTCAAGGGTATGCTTACGCCTGTCTATGCGCCTAAGACGATTGGTGTGGCAGAAGTTCGTCAAATTTTTAGCATCTCCAAAGGCAATATCGCAGGCAGTTACATCTTGGAAGGCGAAGCCCGCCGTAATGCCAAAGCGCGGGTGCGCCGTGGTGGTAAAATTATCTTTGAAGAGGGGAGCATCAGCTCGCTCAAACGTATGAAAGATGATGTACGCGAAGTTCGGACGGGTTTTGAATGTGGTATCGCGTTAGATGGTTTTAATGATTTTGCCGTTGGCGATAGAATCGAATTTTTCGTCATGGAGCGCGTCAACTAAATACAGGATGGGGCAGGGGATCTGCCCCAAATGAAAGGATAACTATCATGTCGATTAAACAAGGACGTGTCGGGGAGCGCATTCAGACTATCCTTAGTCAATTGCTCCATAAAGATGTATCAGACCCGCGTTTGCATAACATTACCATCACCGAAGTGAAATTAGACCCCGAATTGATGTTTGCCGATGTGTATGTCAATGCGTTGGGTGATGAATCTCGTCAGAAAGAAGTCATGACGGGCTTGAAGAGTGCCAGTGGCTTTTTGCGCCGTGAGGTGGGCAAGCGTCTGCAAATTCGCAATACGCCCGAATTGCATTTTCATTGGGATGTCACCCTAGAACGGGGTGAAAACATGAATCGTTTGCTATCCAGTTTGAATATCCCGCCTGCGCCAAAACAAGACGAAAGTGATGAACTAGATGATTAACCGTACCGATTGGGCAGATGCGACTGCCCTCATTCAATCTGCACAGACCATTTTAGTCGTCACCCATGTTTCGCCCGATGGAGACGCATTCGGTTCGATGCTCGGCTTGGTGAATGGTCTACTTTCAATGGGCAAATCTGTGACTTGTGCCGTAGATGATGGTGTGGATGATTATATGGCGTTTTTGCCCAATAGCCAACTGATACAATCTGAATTGACCGAAGGCGAATGGGATGTGATGATTTCGACTGATGCCAGCGATGAGCAACGGACAGGTGAAGTCGGGGCATACGGACGCGCTCATAGCAAAAAGGTGATAAACCTCGACCATCACGCCACCAATATCTTGTTTGGCGATGTTTATCTCGTTGATTCGACCGCCGTATCTGCCACTGAGGTGGTATTTCGTTGGTTCGAGACGATGAATTTGGCGTTGGATAAATCTATCGCCTTGCCCTTATTAACGGGATTAGTCACTGACACGTTGGGATTTCGCACCAGCAATGTCACATCGAATACGTTATCTATCGCTCAAAAATTGATGAGCGCGGGCGCATCACTTTCAGAAGTCACTGCCCGCACATTAGATAACCGTCCATTTGATGCCATTCGGATTTGGCGTTATGCCCTCGCTACAGCAGAATTGCACGAGGGAGGGGTGCTATCGGCACATATTACCCTCGAAGATGCGCGAAGTGTTGGTATGACAGAAGCCAACGATTTGGGATTGGTTGGCTTTTTGATCAAGGTAGATGAAGCCATGATTGCCGTTGTTTTCAAAGAAGTCGAGGATGGCGCGATTAATGTGAGTATGCGTGCCAAGACAGGTTTTGATGTGTCGCAAGTGGCGTTTGCATTGGGTGGTGGCGGTCATGTTCAGGCGGCAGGCGCAACCGTACAAGGCACATTAGATGAGGTCAGAGCGCGGGTCATACCCATGCTCATCGAGGCGGCAAAGTCGGGGACATTGACCATTGGCTGACCTATTTGGGTTTTTGAACATCAACAAACCACTGGGTATGACCAGTCATGATGTGGTCGCCAAAATTCGGCGGGCATGGCATATCAAACGGGTTGGTCATGCTGGCACATTAGACCCTTTAGCCACAGGTGTCTTGGTGGTTTGCATTGGTGAAGCCACACGCCTGAGCGATTTTGTCATGCACAGTCAAAAAACATACCACGCAAAAATCCGCTTTGGCGAGACGACCGAAACCTACGATTCTGAAGGTGACATTCTCATCCGCGCCGATACATCGCATCTCACGCAAGCGAATATCGAATCAATCTTACCCCAATTCATAGGCGATATTGAACAAATCCCGCCAATGTATAGTGCCATCAAAAAAGACGGTAAAAAATTATATGAACTCGCCCGTGCGGGCGAGACCATCGCGCTAGAACCACGCCGTGTGACCATCTACCGACTAACCGTCATACAGTTTATATCCCCCATTGCCGATATTGAAGTGGTATGCGGGTCTGGGACATATATCCGCAGTTTGGCGCACGATATGGGGCAAGTGTTGGGGGTGGGGGCGCATCTGGCGGGGCTGATTCGTACTCGTAGTGGCGCGTTTGATATTGCACAAGCGCATCAGTTAGACGATATCATGAATCATCCCAATCCCGAGTCGTGCCTTGTGAGTGAGCAGGTCGCATTAGCACATCTTCCCGCGATTCAGTTGGATGTAACCGATACAGAGCATATTTTACACGGCAGGATACCACAATATACATCACAACCGACTGCCGATTTAGGACGGGCATACGACCCAGACGGCAAGTTTATAGCCCTTTTGCGTGCCGATAATCATCAATGGAAACCGTATAAAGTTTTTTCATCTGCATCTTTTTAAGGATAATTATGAGCCACATTTACGACATCTCTAATGTGCATTTACTTCAGCCATCGGTTATCACCATCGGCGTGTTTGATGGTGTGCATAAGGGGCATCAACACCTCATTAAACAATTGGTAAACCATGCCCACTCAACAGGGCGGTTGGCGGTTGTCCTCACCTTTTTCCCGCATCCTGATATTGTCTTGCGTGGATTACAGGGGCGTTACTATCTCAATCATCCTGAACAACGCGCCGAATATTTGCTTAGTTTAGGCGTGGATTATGTGGTGACACACACCTTTGATGATGCCACTCGTTATATGCGGGCGATGGATTTTGTGGATATGCTCCTCAACCATTTACGCCCCGAAAAATTGTGGGTCGGTGAAGATTTTGCATTAGGGTATAAGCGCGAAGGCGATGTGGCATTCCTAACCCAAGTAGGCGCACAAAAAGGGTTTGAAGTCGAAGTGGTGGATATGGTGCAGAGTGAAATTTCGGGCGGGGTGATTAGTAGTACACTCATCCGCGATGCCATCACCCGTGGTGATGTGGAACGGGTGCGCGAATGGCTTGGACGGAGTTATACCCTGTACGGGGAAGTGATACATGGCATGAAACGCGGGCGCGAATTGGGCTTTCCAACGGCGAATATCGATGTGTGGGAAGGGCATATTATCCCTGCCAATGGCATTTATGCGGGATTCGCCACGCTCAATGGTGAAAAATTCATGGCGATGACCAATGTTGGCATTAGTCCCACTTTTAGTTATCGTGGTGTGACTGTCGAATCGTACTTGCTCGATTTTGACCGCGATATTTATGGCGAGACACTCTATGTCACCTTTGAAAAATACATGCGTCCAGAGATGAAATTTGATAGCCTCCAAGCCCTGATAGACCAAATGCACCGCGATTGCGATGCGGGTCGAGAATTTCTGATGTCTCTCAAATCTGATGAAACACGATGATGCGCTCATTCGCTACTTCGGTAGTTTGGTTTATTTTGAAAATTTCGATGCGAATGCCCTGAGTGATTTAGTCGCTCATGCCCAACGGTTTGTATTCGCGCCCAACGAAATCATTTTTTTAGAAGGTGAACCCGCGCAGGGGTTATGGTTGGTCGAACGGGGGCGGGTCAAAATTTATAAACTGAATCCCGAAGGGCGCGAGCATGTGATTCGTATCTTTGGTGATAAAGATACATTTAATGATATTCCCGCCTTCGATAATGGTGTAAATCCAGTTAATGCCATGTCATTGAGCGATAGCATCTTATGGATGTTGCCATGTGCCATTTTTCAGGATTTGATTTTGCGCGATAGTCGTTTTGCCATGCGTGTCATCCAGATTTTATCGCGTCGTGTGCGTGGGTTGGTCAATCAAATTGAAGAATTAACCCTCTATTCGGTGATTGTGCGCGTGGCACGATTCGTTTTGAATCAAGTAGATGACCCAGCATTGAGTGGGGAAGGGGTGACACGCGCCGTCATTGCGACTTATTTAGCCACCACACCGCAAACTATCAGCACCGCCTTGCGTGAATTGGAACAAGCAGGCGCAATCGCGTTTGACCGCCACCGCATTATGATTATGCGTGAAGATATTCTGCGTTCCATCGCCATGCTATGATATCTATCACATTATCCCCATTATATTTGTCATGAATTAGGATTTATCTCGCCCCGACTTCAGCTAGATGAAGTTCAAAATAGCCCTCTCATCTTACACTGTGGCTAATGTTCAAGATGAAAGGGCAAGTTACTCCTATGCACGACACAAAATGGATGTCAAAAATTACTTCATCATTATGTGATGGTTGTGGCGCGTGTATCGAAGTATGTCCGACAGGCGCACTCGATTGGCAATCCGATAAAGTCATTTTGGCGTACCCTGAAAAATGTATTTACTGCGCCAATTGCGAAGTGATTTGTCCTCACAATGCCATTGAACTACCGTATCTTATCTTGCGTTATGAGGAGGAATCTCGATGAACAATAAAGGCGTTAACCCGAATGTGGTTGGTTTTGTATTGATTGCCTTAATGATATTATTTTTTGCGGTTGTGCCGATTAATATCGAAATTGGCGCACCCGAAGTTTTAGCGATGAATGCCACCGAACAGGCATCAAAATATATCACTCAAAATAATGAATTTCAACACATAAGCGATACACAACAAGTTGGGCAGGTGGTCGAATATACCCTTAGCACGATTATCGGGCAAACCCCGCCAATGGCATTTATCGGTGTGGGTGGCGAAATTGATGGTCAAATTAATCCTACATTGACTGCTAATGTTGGCGATACCATTAAATTGACCGTTATTAATGGCGACCCCGTTTTACATGACCTAAAAATTGATGAATTTGGTGTGCATACCGGTGATATGGTTGAAGATGGTCAAACTGTGGTACTTGAATTTGTGGTAGATAAACCCGGTGAATTTGAATATTACTGCTCTGTGGTTGGGCATCGTGATATTGGGATGCATGGCAAATTGCGCGTGGTTGGTGAAGTTGTGGTGGGTGATAGTGAAGAATTATATGGCTCGCAACCCCCGCAAACCGTTCAAAATCAACCTGAACCGATTCAACCCGCCGCCGAGAATGCTGTCTCAATCGTGCGTAACCCTGCTGATGTCCCGCCGCCTGTCGGAGACCGTGGTCCTGCAACCATCCGCGTAGATATGACAACATTAGAAGTTGTGGGGAGCTTAGCTGATGGCACAACTTTTAATTACTTTACATTTGATGGCACTGTACCCGGTCCAATGTTGCGTGTCCGTGTTGGTGATACCGTTGAGTTTTTCCTCAGAAATGACCCCAACAGTCTCTTTTCACATTCAATAGATTTACACAGTGTCACAGGTCAAGGCGGTGGTGCGGCATATACTCAAACACTCCCTGGTGGTGAAACCAACTTCACGTTCAAAGCTCTCAATCCAGGTCTGTATGTCTATCATTGCGCCACAGCTAGTATTCCACATCACATCAGTTCGGGGATGTACGGATTGATTTTGGTCGAACCTGCCGGTGGATTGCCCCCTGTTGACCGCGAATTTTATGTCATGCAAGGTGATATTTACACTTCGCATGAATATGGTACACAAGGACACCAAGAATTTAACATGGCGCATATGCGAGATGAACGTGCTGATTATCTGGTATTTAATGGTGCCGTTGGTGGTCTGACCAGTCCAGAACATGCCCTTCGCGCTTATGTTGGCGAAACGGTGCGAATTTACTTTGGTGTCGGCGGACCCAATTACACCTCATCGTTCCATGTGATTGGTGAAATCTTTGATCGCGTATATCCTGAAGGTTCTATCACCAGCCCACCATTAACTGATATCCAAACCACGCTTGTCCCAACAGGTGGTGCGGTCATTGTCGAGTTTAAGGTAGATGTCCCCGGTACCTATATCTTGGTAGACCATTCACTCAGTCGGTTGGAACGCGGTTTGGCGGGGTATTTGATTGTCGAAGGTGAGCCACAACCTGATATTTATCATAGTGACTCTGTTGCAGAAGAATCTGGACATTAAAATTGATACGCATCAGAGATAGGCGATGACTTGCCTATCTCTGATAAACACAAGGTAACAAATCATGAAAACCGAAATCCTGATGATACTGCTCATCCTATTTACACTGATGGGGTGTATGCCCGAAACACCCGTCCACGAAATATCAGACATATCGCCTGTCTCTGTTGAAAATGCAATAACACCAGCACAGATGACGCAATCTATCAAACCCGATGTTTTTATTGGGAATGTGATTAACCCGCCTGTCTTGCTCCAAGATTTTGAAATGCCTAGTAGCACTGGTGATAATTTGCGTCTCACCGATTTGCGCGGGTTTTGGCTAGTTATATTTTTCGGTTATTTACATTGCCCCGATTTTTGCCCGCTGACGTTGGTCGAATATGAGCGTGTTAAACGACTATTAGGGGATAATGCCAAACAGGTCAAATTTGTCTATATTAGTGTGGATGGTGCGCGAGATACACCCGATGCCATGCGTCAATATCTATCCAATTTTGACAATGAATTCATCGGTTTAACGGGTGATGACCAAACATTAGCCCGCATTCAACCTGATTATGGATTTTATTATTTGCGCCGATTGGATGGCGGAAATCAGGCAGTGTATACCGTAGATCATTCTACCAAGACTTATATTGTAGATCCGAATGGCTATTTGGTGGCAACGATTGATTATGGCACATCAACTCGTGACATGACCCGCGCTTTATTGTGGTATCTGAATTTAGAAGAGGCTTAAACATGACCGATTTGTATCACCTCATCCCCAACCTGACCGACCTCGTGGTGGAAATCGCGCCAGATAGCATCACCAGTCGGACGGTGTATAAAACTGATACTGTCAAAGCGGTGTTATTCGGTTTTGCACAGGGGCAATCACTTTCTGAGCATAGCGCCGCCCAACCCGCGATTATCCATATTTTATCAGGCGAGGCGATCCTTACACTCGGCGAAGATACGCAAGAAGTGAGCGCAGGCGCGTGGTTATACATGACTCCTCGCCTTGCACATGGCGTGATTGCAAAAACGCCTCTGATGATGTTGTTGCTATTGTTGCAAAAAGAAGGATGATAAAATTGTGATGAAATCGTTTCCGTTTCTGCCCATACGCATTCTCATTTTGGGATTTGTGATTATCACCCTGTCATTGGGTGGTTGGGCGGCATTACAACGCACAGGTTGGCAATTGCCGACTATTCGCCCCGCGTTGATTGGTATTCATGGTGCGTTGATGATTGGGGTATTCGCCACACTCATTTCGTTAGAACGCGCCGTTGCTATTTCTGCTATGTTTAATCGGGTATGGCATTGGGCATATAGTGCGCCGTTATTATGTGGTGTGGGGGTATTCATTCTTGTTCTATGGGGCGCAGAGCCAATAGCTAAGTGGGTTTTATTGGCAGGGAGCATCTCATTATGGTGGACGTATGTATACACAGCGATAAAGCGCCAGTATTGGTCGTTGCATGTGTATACATTGATCTGGGCGACCAGTTTACTGGTTATTGGTAACGGTGCATGGGTATTATCCGAGCCGATATTTCAAATTGTACATTTATGGATTGCCTTCTTGGTCGTTACTATTATCAGTGAGCGACTCGAATTATCGCGTGTTCGCAAACTCACAGTCAATGCCAAACGATTATTATTGGGCGCATTGGCGATTTATGGGCTGGGGGCATTGCTCACATTGGTGAATTTAGAATTGGCGATTCGGATATTGGGTGTCGGTATGATTACCTTGTCTGTTTGGCTGGTCAAATATGATATTGCAGGACTTGGGATTCGCAAAAGTGGCTTCACCCGTTATATTGCGTGGTGTATGTTGGTGGGTTATGCGTGGTTAGGCATAGCGGGCATCATCGCTATTCGTGTGGGCGCGGTGTATGCGGGTTTTCAGTATGATATGTTGCTTCATGCAGTGGTGGTCGGGTTTGTATTTTCAATGATATTCGGACACGCGCCGATTATTTTCCCCGCCTTGACGGGGCGTGAAATTCGTTTTACGCCTCTTTTTTATGGATGTTTGATACTGCTTCACCTAGCAGTCATTATGCGGATATGGAGCGACATCAGCGCGAATTTTGATGGTCGCATGTGGGCGAGCATGATAAATGCAGTGGCAGTATGCCTGTTTTTTATGCTGATTCCATTGCGTGTTCGGGCGCGTTCATAAGATTTTCTATCGAAATTGGGTGCAAACTGCCTTATAGTTAATGATATGTCTGGCTTTTTGCATGTGGAGTTTGGGCAGATGCCTCCGCTAACACGCTATCATATCAAAATGGGGTTGATGTATTTTATTCTATCGCTGTTTATGGGAGTGATGTTGGTCGCACAACCGTTATTCGATTTATCAACCGATGTGTTAAGTTTGCGCCCTGTGTTCTTTCACTTTTTGGTGGTGGGATGGATAACGCAAATCATCATCGGTGTCGCGCATTGGATGTTCCCCAAAAAATCGAAAGAAAATCCGCGTGGTAGTATTCTATTCGCTTGGATAGTCTTTTTTGCGCTGAATATCGGCTTGGTGTTGCGTGGATTGGGTGAGCCGTTGTCGTTGATGTATCCAGAAACACTTTGGGGTTGGGCGTTGGTGTTATCTGCTGTATTGCAAGTCGTGGCAGGATGGTTATTTGTGGTCAATATCTGGGGACGGGTGAAGGAACGATAAGCCATGCCACGCCTGAGCGTTTATATGATACGATTTTCGTTGTTCTATTTGGGTATCGGCATGACCATCGGCGGAATCATGCTGTGGAATAAGGGCATGTTTATATCTGTGGATGTGTGGCGATTGCTCCCACATCATATCGAATTGATGCTATTCGGTTGGGTGATGCAATTGGTGATGGGCGTGGCGTTTTGGATTGTCCCACGTTATACCACGCCACCGCGTTACGGCAAAACCTATCAAGCATGGATAGCCTTTGCTATGTTCAACATTGGCTTATGGTTGGTTCTGATACAGCACACATGGTTAATTTTTGTTGGGCGTGTGGTCATGTTATTGGCGGTGGTGTTATTTGTGGTGTATCTATTCCCGCGTGTGAAGCCATACGGGGAATAGATATAATTTGAATCACATTGAATACGGAGTCAAATGCTGATGCTTCGCCATGCGATACAAGCGCGGGACTTGTTCGGCGATCTTCAGGCTGTCGCTCATGGCTTCGAATACACCACCAACCCCGCCATATTCAAATGCTACCACCCACGGCTTGCCCCACGCGCCTGAATGGATTTGCTCGAATGACCACGCGGTTATATCCCAATCCAGAGGGGTGAACGGCACATGGTCTATCAATTCGCCTGCCAATTTATGAAAAATGGTGTTATGAATGCCTTTATCGTCTAACAGTTGTATCATGCTATCGTCAATGCGCGTGATGCCTGTGACGTGCATTTCTTGGATTTGCTTGAGGGGCAACCCACGAATATATTGATATTCGTTCATCCCCAACCGATGAGCAGATAACCGTGCATGAGATAAATCGAACAACAAGGTGGTGTGGGTTTCATCTATCACACGGCTAATCACATCGGGATACAGCGCACAAAGCATGTGGGTGTGCTTCACGCTGGGGACATTTTCGACCAGAATTTTATCCGCGCCAAAGCGCGAGGCTAATGTTTCGATTGCCTTGATGCTGTGTTCGATGACGGTATCAATATCGCCACTCGCAAGGCTATCAAACGCTATTTCGGGATAATCGGTGTCATACGGCGAAAAATGGATATTCACGCATGGCGTATCGCTCATTTTGAGCAATTTTTCGACTTCATCCAAATCGGCTTCGGCTTTTTTCTCGGTGTTGATGACGATACCGCGCCCGACGCGCAACGGAAAATGCACATACGTTGGCAAAATCGCCCGTGCTTCGGTGATGAGATTTTCCCATGCGGGACATTTGAAATAATCCAATTGAATTTGCCCCGATATGTATAAATCGGCGGCTTGTCTGGAATAATTGATGGCTACGTTCATCGTTATTTATCGTCCTCACGACTCATGCGGTATCCCAAACGGCGTAAGAGTGGGATATTGCTCCGCCAATCTTTCAATACTTTGACATGTAAATCCAAATAGATGCGCGTGCCGATGGCTTCACTCAGGGCTTGGCGGGCTTCTATCCCAATCTGCTTAATCATGTTGCCATTTTTGCCAACCAGAATCCCTTTTTGTGATTCGCGCTCGACATAAATGGTGGCGTTGATGTAAGTCAAATTATCTGATCGTTCTTTATATTCTTCGATTTCAATCGCCACTGAATAAGGGATTTCTTGCTCGGTGTTTTCGATGACGCGCTCGCGGATAATCTCGGATGCGATGAAACGCATATTGACTTCGCTCACTTGGTCGGCGGGATAATAACGTGGACCCAGTGGCATATGCGATATGATGATATTGAGGAGGTCATCTACCCCTGTCCCTGTCATAGCGCTGAAGCGTACTGCTTCGAGATGTGGTATCAGGTTGGTATGGGCGGTTATATCGGCATTTTGTGCGATTAAATCCGATTTATTCAATCCCAATATCACAGGGGCTTCATCCCGTAGACGCATGAGTGTCTCGGCAATATACATATCACTTTCTTGGGGGGGGGTACTCACATCCAGCACCCATAGGATGATGTCGGCATCTTTAATGGCATATTCCGCCACTTCTATCATATATTCGCCCAATTTATGATGTGGACGGTGTAATCCGGGCGTATCTATAAACATCACCTGCCCGTTATCTTGGGTATAAATCCCCAATTGACGTTTGCGTGTGGTTTGTGGCTTATTGGTGACAATAGCAATTTTTTGACCCAAAATGCGGTTAATCAGGGTTGATTTACCAACATTAGGGCGACCGACCACCGCGACAAATCCAGAACGGTGGTCGGGTGGTAGGTCATCATTAAAAATATCATCGAGGTCATTGCTCATTATTATGGTTTCCAATCTTCTAGGTGGTCAAATCTGGGCAGATAACCCAGTAAACGAGGTGGTAGGGCAGATACGCTATCGGCGCGGGCGATCAGTGCCACGACAGACATCAACGGTATAGTGGCTTGGGTATCGGCATAGACCAAGACTTGTGGTGGGATAGCAATATCCAAAAACTTCATGCTAATCATTTCATCCACGCCATCATGACGATAGCCTAAAATATCGGCGCGAGGGAATGCCAAGCCTTTTTTATAGATGAATTCCCACGCCACATCGCCGACCATCATATCGCCATAATCGGATGCGACTAAACCGGGGACAATTGAAATATGGGGTTTGCCCAAATAACGTACCCCATAACGAATGATGAACTCACCCTGTTGATAATCTATCCCAGATGGCGGGGTTAGGCTCAAAAATCCCCATGTTTGGGTTTTTGAGGCATTTTGAATTTGGAATATCACCCCATTGAAGATGTCATGAATGGGTTGGCGGTCTGGAATTTTTGGTTGTGGCATAAATTACTGTGTCACTTCGGTCGTCTCTGGTAGGGCATGTTCAGATGCGCCAGAGTCGAGTATCAATAATTCATCGCTCGGTTCATGATGATGCTCTTCGTGATGATGCCCATGATAGAGGGGTTGATTAATATCATCAAAATGTTCCCATGGGCGCACTATGGCTAACCATGCGCCGATGCCCGCTACCAACATCAAAAATCCGCTCACGAGGAGTAATCCAACCTGAGTATTATCGGCATTTTCGCCACCGATGACACCGATAGATGCGCCGATGATCATCAAGGTGATGCCCAATCCACCCAATAGTGCTAAACCGAGTGTGACGTTATTATTGCCTGTATCATGTGCGGGGGTATTGGTTTCTGTCGCCATCTGCTCTTCCTTTACCTGTTGATTAAATGTATTTTGCCCATTATATCATGAAAAATTTTCCTCTTTTGCGCCGATAGTGTCAAGCCTATATGTATTGCCCAAAGTTGAAATACATCGATTGTTGGTCACATCCGCCATATCTCTATTTGTGCAATGTGCATAAAAGTGACGAAAATCACAAATCTTTATGTGGAACGTCGCTAGAGAAACTGGTCACTTTGGCTTAGAATAGCTAGGGTAGTTAAAATGTTTTCATAAAAGATATTTTGAGGAGGGATATTTTCAGTATGTATTCAAAAGGATATTATACCGCACTCGAAAGTGTCGGTCTGACCGCCGCCGATGCGCGACGCTTAAATATTCATTGGAATTTAACCCCATCAGAACTCTATGAACATGCGATTCGCAACGGTGAAGCAGAACTGACCAATTCTGGTGCGTTGCGCGTCCTGACCGGGCAATATACAGGACGTAGCCCAAAAGATAAATTTTTTGTTAAATATCCAAATTCTGAATCTGAAAAATATATTTGGTGGGGCGATGTCAATCAACCGATTTCGCCCGAAGTTTTTGATGGATTGCACCGTAAAGTGCTGAATCACCTTAGCCATCAATCGGATTTATATGTGTTGGATGCACACGCTGGCACAGACCCGCGTTATCGTCTGTCGATTCGGTTGGTGAGCGAGGTGGCATATCATGCGTTATTCGCGTGGAACATGTTTGTGCGCCCAACTCCTGCAGAACTCGAAAATCATCAGCCTGAATTCACAATTCTCGCCGCGCCTAGCCTGATTGCCAAACCCGATGAAGATGGTACGCGCACAGGTACATTTATTTTGCTCAATATGGAAAAACGACTCATCCTAATTGGTGGGACGTTATATTCGGGCGAGGTGAAAAAGGGCATTTTCTCGGTGTTGAATTATTTGTTGCCGTTGCAAAAAGTGATGCCGATGCACTGTTCGGCGAATCATAGCATGGATGGTAAAACGGCGGTCTTCTTCGGCTTGAGTGGCACAGGTAAAACTACCCTCAGCGCCGATTCATCGCGTGTATTGATTGGTGATGACGAACATGGTTGGAGCGATGACGGTATCTTCAATTTTGAAGGCGGGTGTTACGCCAAGACTATCAACCTCAGCGCCGAAGGTGAACCTGAAATTTATGCCACCACCAAAATGTACGGCACGATTTTGGAAAATGTCGTCCTGAATGCAGACCGTTCTCCTGATTTCAATGATGATCGTTACACCGAAAATACCCGTTGTTCGTACCCCATTCATTTTATCCCCAACGCCAGCGAGACAGGGCGGGCGGGACACCCCGAAAATATCATCTTTTTGACGGCAGATGCGTTTGGTGTGTTGCCACCTGTATCGAAATTGACCCCCGAACAAGCCATGTATCATTTCATCAGTGGCTATACGGCAAAAGTCGCTGGCACAGAACGCGGTGTGACCGAACCATCCGCCACATTTAGCGCGTGCTTTGGTGGTCCGTTTATGCCCATGCACCCCACGGTCTACGCCGAATTATTAGCCGAAAAAATCAAAAAAAACGGATCCCGTGTCTGGCTAATTAACACAGGTTGGACTGGTGGCGGGTATGGGGTAGGGCATCGGATGTCGCTCAAGCACACCCGCCGTATCATCAATGCGGTTTTGAATGGCGAACTCGATGGTATTGAATTTATCGAAGAACCCTTCTTTGGGCTGATGATACCCGTCAGTGTGTCAGATGTGCCAGATGAAATCCTCAATCCACGTAATACATGGGCAGATAAAGATGCCTATGATGCCAAAGCGAAGGCGCTGGTCGAGATGTTCAAAAAGAACTTTGCTAAATTTGCCGATAAAGCATCACCAGAGATTTTCAAAGGTGCGCCGAAGGCTTAAAATGTGTATCGTCATGCCTCCAACATGAGGTATGTGGATGTTAATCGTTTGAATTATCTATAGGAGAAATTTCAACATGGGTCGTAGAAAAGTAACTGTCGTTGGTGCAGGCAATGTTGGTTCTACTTGCGCGGTATGGATTGCCGTGAAAGAATTGGCTGATGTGGTGTTGGTGGATATTGTTGAAGGCGCGGCAAAAGGCAAGGCGTTGGATTTATTTGAAGCCACCCCTGTCCTTCGCACTGATGTGAAAGTGGTTGGGGGCAAAGATTATGCCGAAACTGCCAATTCTGATGTGGTCGTCATCACCGCAGGTGTTCCTCGCAAAAAAGACCCTGTGACTGGTCAATTCCCCAGTCGTGATGAATTGGTCAAGACCAATCAAGCCATTGTGGGCGAAGTTACCCGCGAAGTCGCTAAATATTCGCCCAATGCCGTGTTAGTCATCGTGTCAAATCCGTTAGATGCGATGTGCCATGTGGCATTACACGAAAGCAAATTTCCATCCAATCGGGTTGTTGGTATGGCTGGTGCGTTGGATACTGCCCGTTACAAATCCTTCATTGCGATGGAATTAGGGGTGAGCGTGAAAGATGTTCACGGTATTGTGTTGGGCGGTCATGGCGATGAAATGGTGCCTCTGCCTCGTCATACATCGGTCGC
>DAOTVP010000023.1:0-22228 GCA_034436155.1 Anaerolineae bacterium | reverse complement strand
TTTGTTCGCAAAACGTTATCATTTTCTAAATCGGACGATTATCATTATTGGATGACCTTATGGTTTATCATTGATTACAACTTAGAGGTCTCATCACTTACTATGTGACCACTATCTTTACGAGTTGTGAACAAATTTCTTATATAAGGTGCGTATGATAAAGCTATACCATTCATGTCGAATTTGAGAAAACACGGTACAATAATCATAAACAAATTTGAGAGATAGAGATAAAAATCATGATACGTTTTGACCGCTTTACAGAACGCGCACAAGATGCCGCCGCCCGCGCTTACGAAATTTTGCAACGCTACGGGCATAATCAGGTAGATACCGAACACATCCTATTGGCATTGCTCGAACAAGCCGATGGGGTCATCCCGCAAGTATTAGAGCGCATGTCGGTGGATATTAGTCTGTTGCGTGCGCGGATAGATAACATCCTCCAAGCCAGCCCCAAAGCTACCATTTACGGCGGTGGTGAAGGACAGGTATTCATCACCCCCCGCGTGAAACGGGTGATAGACCTCGCCAACGAAGAAGCCAACCGCCTGAATGACCAATATATCAGCACCGAACACATCTTTTTGGCGATTTTATCGGAACGCAACACGCCCATCGCCAAAATTTTGAGCGACAACGGTATTAATCGTGACCGCGTGATGGACACGATTAAAGATATTCGCGGTGGGCAACGTGTTACCGACCCACAAGCCGAAAGTCGCTATCGCACCCTGGAAAAATATAGCCGCGATCTCACCCGCATGGCAATGGAAGGCAAACTCGACCCCGTTATCGGGCGCGATGCCGAAATTTTGCGCGTGATACAAATTTTAAGTCGGCGCACGAAGAACAACCCCGTCCTCATCGGTGAACCGGGTGTCGGGAAAACCGCTATCGTAGAAGGGTTGGCACAACGAATCGTCAACAACGATGTGCCAGAGGTGTTGCAGAACAAGCGTGTGATTAGCCTCGACCTGCCGGGCATGTTAGCGGGGAGTCGATTCAGAGGTGAATTTGAAGAACGCCTGAAAGCCACCATCGAAGAGGTGCAAAATGCACAGGGCGAAATCATCCTGTTTATCGATGAATTGCACCAAGTGGTGGGCGCGGGTGCGGGTGGTGGCGCGATTGACGCGGGGAATATGATGAAACCTGCCCTCGCACGAGGCGAATTGCAATGTATCGGCGCAACAACGCTGGATGAATATCGCCAATATATCGAAAAAGATGGCGCACTCGACCGCCGTTTTGCCCCTGTCTATGTGGATGAACCGACGATCGAAGATAGCATCGAAATGTTGTATGGCTTGCGCGATAGATACGAGGCGCATCACCGTGTGACCATCACCGATGGCGCAATCGAAGCCGCCGTGCGCCTATCTGATCGCTATGTGACGGGGCGCAAATTGCCCGATAAGGCGATTGATTTGTTAGACGAAGCCGCGGCAAAAGTCCGCGTTGCCTTATATAGCCTGCCCCCTCGTCTGCGCGAGATGAAAGAGGCGATTGACCGCCTCATCACCGAAGAAGAAGCGGCGAGTCTGGCACGCGATTACGAAGCCGCCGCCAACTTCAAGATGCAACGGATTCAGCTCGAAAATGAATATGAGCGTGAACGCTATATTTGGCAACAAGAGAACACGGTAGATGAAGTGGTCGAAGACAACGACATCGCCGCGGTGGTGGCACAATGGACGGGGATCCCTGTGGCACAAATGCTCGAAACCGAGAGCGAAAAATTGCTCCGCATGGAAGATGCCCTGCATCAGCGCGTCATCGGACAAGATAAGGCGGTCGAAGCCATCTCCGATGCCATTCGCCGTGCGCGGAGCGGTCTCAAAGACCCCAAACGTCCGATTGGCTCATTCATCTTTTTGGGCAGTAGTGGCGTGGGCAAGACCGAACTCGCCAAAGCACTCGCCGAATTCTTATTTGATGATGAAGATGCGCTGGTGCGGATTGACATGAGCGAATATCGTGAACAACATACCGTCAGTCGTCTGTTTGGTGCGCCACCGGGCTATGTCGGATACGAGCAAGGCGGTCAACTGACCGAAGCGGTGCGTCGCCGTCCATATCGGGTGATTTTATTCGATGAAATCGAAAAAGCGCATCCTGACGTGTGGAATGCCCTGCTCCAAATTTTAGAGGATGGTCGCCTGACCGATGGGCAGGGTCGGACGGTAGATTTCCGCAACACGGTCATCATCATGACCAGCAATTTGGGGACAGAATTCGCCCGCAAGGGTGGCGCGTTGGGCTTTGTGCAACCGACTGATACCCAAGCGGTGGCAGACCATCAAAAAATCGAGAAAGCCATGCGCGAAACATTCCGCCCCGAATTTTTGAACCGCATCGATGAAATTATCATCTTCTCGCCACTCTCGCAAGCCGATGTGGAGAAGATGGTCGATTTACAGATGAAGGGTATCGTGGAGCGAATGCTCGAAAGTGGCATCCAAATTCATCTGACCGAACCCGCCCGTCATTGGATTGCCAAAACGGGATATGACCCACAATACGGAGCGCGTCCGTTGCGCCGAAATATCCAACGCTACATCGAAAATCCGTTGAGTGTGCGTTTGTTGCGTGGTGATTTTAAGGCGGGCGATTTGGTGGTGATTGATGAGCTGAACGGGCAACTGATTTTTGAGCGTCATCAAAACAGCAGTACCGATTACTATCAACCTGTGACCAACAATGTGCCTCATGATGAATTCGATCTGGGGCGCTATAACGCCGATGATTTTAACCCGCGTGAATTCATGCCCACCGATTTCGAGGATGACGGGCGCAGGGAGTAGGGATTTAACGCATTGAGGTAATACAGGGGCGATATACGCTTCGCTAATCGCCCCCTACATATAGCCCCATTTGTAAGGGTGGATTAGCGCCAAACGGCGCGTATATCCACCCTTTTTTGATGATTATTCTACTTTTTCCCACATTGCTTCAATTGTCATCATAGGGTCGCCTCGTTGAATGGCTAATATCCCCTCACGAATTTAGAATAATTCGCGTATCAGCACCAAAAAGTCGCCTGATGATAAATAGCCATTCACGCGCAGGCGATACACACCATCGGCGGGGATGGTGAAACGGAAAATAGGGTTTAGGCTGTTGGGGCTATCATCGGCTTCTATCAACACATCTCCGTTGGGCGAGACGAGCGCGACAACGGGGTCGAATCCATCGGTCTGCCCGATAATTTCGACCTCGATTTTTTGCCCGACATATCCCTGAAATGGATAAAACGCATATTCATTTTGTGCGATGCTGTCATACACCGTCATCAACGGGGTGGATGGTGCGGGCGGTGTCGGCGTGGCGGCGCGATCGAGATAGCGCCATACGAGGCTATATCCCCCTAAGCTGGCGGCATCTTTGGCGTAGATGCGGATCAGATACAAGCCATCATCTGGCACGATCAAACTGCGAACAAACGGGGCGCGATTGCCCCCGCCATTATCATCTATGACAATCAGGTTATTCGGATTATCCGCCCGCACCAATTCTAATACGGGGTCGAATACCAAATCGCTCGGCGTGGCGGATACGGTGATGGTATCGCCACGGGTTAATGCCACCGCCCATAGATCGCGTGTACCGCGTTTATCAATCCGACTGGTGACGGTTTGGTCACGTCCCAAATCGCCCATAAAACGGTCTATGCGCGTTGCGCCGATGCCATACGACAGGATAAAATCGCCCAGCACCCCATTTTCGGATGTGACGAATATCTGATGCACGCCACTTATGGCAATCGGATAGGCGGGGATGACCGTATCGCCGTTGGATACTGACCCGTTGACGGTTGCGCGTGCGGCGATGTTGCCATCTGGATCGACCATTTCGAGGCGTAAGCGGACTTCTTGCGTCTCTGGACTCGCGCCAACGGTGATGATTGTGCCTGCATCGGCATAAAGCGAGTAAATATATACGGCATCGGGACGGGCAAGCGTAGCACGAATCGGAATATGGTCTTGCAGGCGTTCCCCCGCAATGAGCAATTGCGGTTGAATAGGGACATACGGCGGGAATGGTGTACTGGTCGGGATGATAGCTTGCGTGGCAAGCACGGGGATGAGGCGCTCGGTGGCATTCAGCAATAACGTATAGGTGGTATCGCCCATGCCAATCACTTGAACGGTGTATTCGCCATCTTCTATCAGGCGAATATTGCGGATGCGTGCCGCGTTATTCGCACCGCTCCCGCCATCGGTGGCTATCGGTTCTCCATCGGGGCTAAATAAGGTGATACGCGGGGTACGTTGGGGATGCTCCGCGCTGGCTTCGAGTTGGATATAGGTATCGGCAAATCCAATAAACGTATAGCGTTGGCGGTCTGATGCGCGAATCGGTTGTTGGATAGGCGTATTGGGCGTGAGCTGGCGCATCATCACGCCGAGTTCTTCGAGCAACGGATTGGGCGTAGGAATTCCAACGACTTGTGTGATGGGGATAGCCGTTGGCGCGTTGGGATTGGCGCTATCGGCATAACCTAAACCAATTTGATAATCGCCCATACCCGATACAACCACGCGATAAAAGCCTGTTGTGGGGACGACATAAGCAACATCCGCACCATCTGCCAAAATTGTGCCGTCATCGGTCGTCAATGTGAGCGAGACATCATCACCGACCACGCGCAAGGTGATATGATCGCCCGCAAATGCCGAAAAACGCCATACGTCTGGTGCATCTGATAAAACACCACTTTGCGCTTGCCAAAAATTGAGTGTCTTTGTGATAGGTGCGGTGGTGGCGAATGGGATGAATGATGGGGATAGATTTTCGGTAGGCAAGATAACCCGCGTAGGGAGCGCCGATGTATCGGCGTTGGCACATGCAACGATGTGCATGACCAAGAAAATGAGAAGCGGAGAGAGTGGGATTCGAACCCACGACGGTGTTACCCGTACTCGCGTTCCAGGCGAGCGCATTAGACCAACTATGCTACCTCTCCTAAAAAATCTTTACGAAAAAATCGCTCATGTGTGTGGTAGTATAGCAAAAGAGGAAGTATTTGGCTATAGCTGTTTTAGGCGGTATAATAAATTCTGTCATCTAAATAAGTCATCACCCGTGATGTTAAAGGACGAAGAATTATGAACGAGCAAAATCCATATACAGCAGAAAAAGAACGCCATACAGGTCGCCAATACAAAGGTAGCACGCTGGAAGTCGTCCAACTCGAAAAGCAAAATGCCCCTCTCCCAAGCTGGCAACGGGTGGTGGTATCGGCATTTGCGGTCGTTGGGTTGTTGGCGGTCATCGTGGCGATTGTGGTTGCCATCGCAGGACGTTAAGCATTGCCCAACAGCATCCCAGAAAGAGGGCGAATATGTCATCTGAGGCGAATCAGAAAGCAGAAGCATTCAAAACACTGATGGAAGAAAAAATTCAATCCATCGTCAAAGAATTTGCCGATGGCAAAATCAGCCGTGAGCAATTTCATGTGTTATATGAGCGATATAGCGCCCGCCTGTCGATTGCCACACACGCCCTCATGACGGGCAACCCCGATGCGGTCAGCATCGCACAAGGCGGACCGCCAACCATTGCCGTGCGCGATGAATACATGGGCAAGGTGCAAGGACTGATTATTTATCATAATCAGGGGTCAAAAATTGTCGAAACCCTGGGCGATTTTCCGATTGCCTTCAGTTTGCTCGAACCGACATTAGAAGATTTCACGCTACAGATGGTCGCCAAACAATTTATAGACCGTCGCATCGAAAAAGTCGGTAAAAAAGATTGGTTACTGTTTTTGCCCGGGCAATTCACCACAACGGTGGTGCTATTCATCAACGAACCATCACCGCAACAAATCCGCGATTTAGAGCGCCTGCGCCACGATTTTGAACAAGCCAATCGCGCTCAACTCGCCAAAGAACATATCGATAGCAACACCCTCGCTTATCCGTTTTTGATATTTGTGAAGAAGAAATTTGGTAAATAAAAATTCTATGGATGATTCTAAAAAGCCAACTCAACCCACCGAGAAAAAACCCAACGCCGCAGAAGCATTTAAGGCGACTGTCGAGGCAAAAATTCAGGGGCTTATCACTGAATTTGCCGAAGGCAAAATCAGCCGTGAGCAATTTCAGATGATTTATGCGCGATATAGCGAGCAACTGGCAATCGCCAACACCGCGCTTATGACGGGTAGCGAGATGGCGCAAAAAAATGATAACACCAGCACCATCGCCGTGCGTAGCGCGTATCAGGGCAAGGCGACGGGTTTGATGATTTATCACAACCGTAGCGGGATGGTCTTGGAGGTCTTGGGCGATGTGAGCGTGCCGATCAGCCAATTTGTCCCCATCCTCAACGATTTTTCGTTGCTCATGGGCGAGAATAAACGCGGTGAGCGCAAAGTGAAAAAATTTGGCGAAAACGAATGGTTGCTGTTGGCGGCGGGGCGTTATACCACCATCATCACCCAATTCAAGCATGAACCCGCGCAAATTCAAATCCGCGAATTAGAACGCCTGCATACCCATTTTGAAGATGCAAACCAAACCCTGTTTGAAAATGATAAAGCCACATCACAAACGCTGGCGTATCCGTTTTTAGAATTTGTCGAAAAGCGCCTCAAAAAATAATCCCCCTACGCATTATGCAAATACGCCATCACCCGCCGACTCGCCTCGATACCCATGCGAATCCGTTCATCTAAACGGGGTGGGCGGTTGGTGGGGATGTAATCACTCCCCGCCAATGCCACACCATCGGGCAACAAGTGCTGGATGGTAGTCATGTTGCGGATATGTGCCTCATCACGCCACATACACGGGTCGGAAGTCTCCCATGTGGCGATGTGGTCGGCATCGGGGTTAATATCCCAATTGAGCGCCATCGCCACCTCGCCGATGGGATCTTGAGGCAAATCGTGTTCCGCCATGCGAAGCGCCACCTGCCCTATCCACCCGCCAGACGGCAAGCGTTCCCCGCGTGTGATATGACTCACGGCGCTGATGGGGCTATCGGCGGGGATGTTTAGATGAATCGCGTTTTTCTGATGATACCCCATCGATAGGCGCGTGATGGTATCGTAGCGATAATCGAGCAATAGATGCGAGATAGACGGAGTTAGCGTATAAAACAATCGCTCGGCGTGTTTGGCGGGCGCAGTAACGATAATCGCTCGCGCATCTAGCAACAAACCATTTTCCATACAAATCCCAAAGCGCGTTTTATCCAACATCCCCAATGTGCTGACCGCCATGCGGTGCATTTTTGGGGCGGTGATTTTTGCCGATAGCGCATCCACCAACGCCCCTGTACCATGCTCAAAAATCAGGTGTCCGTCATCATCCCAAAAATAACCATCCGCTAAGCCGATAGAGGCTAAATAATCGGTCATCCACGCTATATCATCCAACGCATGACACATCTCGGCGCTATCGAATAAAAAGTCGTTGCACCGTACCGTCTCGATACTCCCACCGAGCCGTTTTTTGACTTCAATGAGTGTGTAGGGGATATTATTTTTTTCGAGTTCATAGGCGCTGGCAAGCCCTGTTATGCCCGCGCCGATAACGACCACATGCGCCATAATTTAGACCTTCAGTTGTGTGAGGATGTCCTCGCTATATGCCCACAGGCGTTTACCATGCTCTGGATTTTGCGAAAAACGGCTCGGTTGTTTGGGTTTTGACATCGAAAAATACTTGCCACTGACCCCTTCTACCTCTGGTGAACTCGCCAGATAGATTTGTGTTCGTGCGCCTTGTTCAGCAGAAAAAGATAACCAACGCAAAAATCGAAGCACAAACCGTGTCGAGCCTGTTGTATTAGTGCCAAATCCAGTCCGAACACCGCCTGGATGTAAGGCATTAACTGTAACAGGTGCATTTTCAACCGACAAGCGCCGATGTAATTCATAAGCGTGCATAACATTCATACATTTGGTTTGTCCATACATGCGAGCGCCGATAAATCGTCCTTTTTCACTTTGTATATCATCAAAATCAAATGCGCCAACACGATGTAAATTCGATGCCACATTCACCACACGCGCCTTTTGCGATGCTGTGCCAGTGGCTTTGAGCATGTCGAGTAGCAACTTGGTCAGATAAAAATAACTCATGTGGTTGAGCGCGAAGGTCATCTCTAAGCCCTCAGACGTGACGATGCGCTTCTCGAAAATCATACCCGCGTTGTTGACCAATACATCTAAACGGTCATATTGGGCGCGAAATTCATCCGCCACCCGTTTGACTTGTGCCATGAGCGATAAATCGGCTATCAGATAACTGACATCGGCATTCGTCACCGTCGCTTGAATTTTTTGGATAGTCGCCTTCGCCTTATCTTCGTTGCGCCCGATAATCACCACTTTAGCACCCATTTTGGCTAAGGCGGTTGCCGTCACTTCACCGATGCCGTTAGTCGCGCCTGTTACGATACAAATTTTACCTTGCATGATGATTATCCTCGTCTCAATCTACTATCATCAATTTGTTGGCTGGCAACCCATAATTTTTGCCAATCCGCCTCGACCATCGAGGCGGGGCTACTGGGAACAGGTTTCGATTTGTCGAAATATTTGCCACTCACCCCTTCTACCTCTGGGGATGTGGCTAAATACACCTGTGTTTTTGCACCTTCTTCGGGCGTTATCCGCCAGAAATAAAGTGCCAAAAATATCGGCGTGAGGGCGAATATACCCTTTTTATTATTTTTGGCGAATCCACTTTTTATGACCCCAGGGTGAAGGGTATTCACCGTGACAGGCGCACCTTGTGCTTGCAAGCGTTTATGGAGTTCATACGTGAACATCACATTCATCAATTTGGATTGGCAGTAGGCTTTGTAGCCATTAAACGGCGACTGATTGACTTGTAGATGATCAAAATCCAACGCATACCTTTGATGAAGTATCGAAGAAACATTGACAATCCGCGCTTTTTGTTCAGGCGTGCCACTGGCGATGAGCATATCTAATAGGGCATTCGTGAGCGTAAAATAACTCATGTGATTGAGCGCAAAAGTCATCTCTAAACCGTCTTTGCTAATTTCATGGGTGAAAAAGATCGCCCCTGCGTTGTTGACTAACACATCTAAGCGATCGTATTTCGCCCGAAATTCATCAGCAACACGCATCACATCCGCCCCAACCGATAAATCAGCAAGGAGACCCTGTACATTCGTGTTACCACTGGCGCGTTTGATGTCATCTACAACCTGCATTGTTTTTTGCGGATTGCGCCCGACAATAACAACGGTTGCGCCCATTTTGGCAAGCTGGTGTGCCGTCACTTCGCCAATACCGTTGGTCGCGCCCGTTACGATACAAATTTTACCTTGCATAGCCCTTCACCTCCAAAAAGTTTACGCCTATCACGGGGTTATAGGATATAACTATGGATGATATGGTTATGCACTTCCTGAACCCGTTATGATAAGTTGGTTAAAAAAGAGTGGCATGAATACATCATACCACTCCTAAAATGGTTATGCGTTTTCGGTGAGTGAGGATGTATCTTGACGTTTGCTTTGCATAACGGCATAAGCGATAATCGCCAACAAGACCACCATCACCAAAATAATCGGCAAACGAGTCCCAGTGACATTTTGGGGTGCCGCGGCGGTGACGACTAACGGCGCAACCAATAACGATACCAAATTGACCACTTTAATCATCGGATTCAAGGCGGGACCTGCCGTATCTTTGAATGGATCGCCAACGGTATCCCCCACAACCGCGGCTTTGTGAGCATCCGATTTTTTACCGCCATAATTGCCTTCTTCGATATATTTTTTGGCGTTATCCCATGCCCCGCCCGCGTTGCTCATGAACACTGCCATGAGTTGCCCTGCGAGGATAATCCCCGCCAAAAATCCGCCAAGTGCCGTTGCACCGAGCAAAAACCCAACCACAATCGGCGTTAAGACGGCGATAATGCCGAGTGGCAACAATTCCCGTTGGGCGGCGCGGGTCGATACCCCCACACATTCGGCGTAATCGGGCGTGACTGTGCCTTCCATGATGCCAGGGATGCGTAACTGCCTGCGTACCACCCCGATCATCTGGAAGGCGGCACGATTTACCGATCGAATCAACAAGGCGCTGAATAAGAATATCAACCCGCCACCGATTAAAAATCCAATGAACACAATCGGTTCTGCGATATTAATCCCTGTACCAAATAGAGTTTGTTCTAACGGCACGCCCAAACCGAGTTGCACAACACGGGTATCGGTCAGGAATGAGCCAAATAGCGATACCGCCGCAATCACCGCCGAGCCGATCGCCACACCTTTAGTGATGGCTTTGGTGGTATTGCCAACCGCATCCAACGAATTGAGCGTCTCGGCGGCTTCACCCACACTTTCGCCTGCCAATTCTGCCACGCCTTGCGCGTTATCGGAAATCGGTCCGAAGGCATCCATCGAAACATTGTTGCCTGTGAGTGTTAACATGCCAATACCCGTCATAGCGACCCCATACAACACGGCGGTGAAGGTATCGACCGATTGTATGCCATTGGCATTGGTGATTGGGAACAAGCCAAAAATGACCACACTGGACAAAATACTGCCTGCGATGACGAAAATCGCCCATACGCTACTTTCCATCCCAGTTGCCAAACCGCTTAAAATGGTGGTGGCGGGACCGGTTTGGGTATTCTTGGCAATGTCTTGCACAGGTGCGTGATAGACATCTGTGAAATAGGCGGTCACTTTATCGATGATAATCGCCAACATCACACCGACCAACACACACGCCAACGGTTGCCAGATGATGCCACCTGCGTTGATATTCGGCTCGCGCATATACAGCACCGTGAAAATGCCAAATAACACGGCGCTCAACAACGCGGCGCTATAAAATCCGCGTGTGATAGCTTGGAGCGCATCTTTGCCCGATGTAGATTTGACCAAGTAGGTGCTGATAATCGAACTCAATACGCCGATACCGCGCACTACCAACGGGAATACAATCCACAACGGGCTACGGGTGACGGTAGCGAGCGCCAAGCCCAAAATCAAGCCAGAGACAATCGTCACTTCGTAGCTCTCGAAAATATCTGCCGCCATGCCCGCACAATCACCGACATTATCACCAACCAAATCGGCAATCACGGCGGCATTACGCGGGTCATCTTCGGGCAAATCGGCTTCGACTTTACCGACCAAATCCGCCCCAACATCCGCCGCTTTGGTATAAATCCCACCCCCCACGCGCATGAATAAGGCTAACAGTGTGCCACCGAAGCCAAATCCCAGCAACGCATCGGGCGAGGCAATCCCAAAAATGATAAATAAAATCGTCCCACCAAATAAGCCCAAACCATCGGTCAACATGCCTGTAATCGTGCCAGACCGATATGCAATCCGTAAGGCATCGGCATACCCTCGTTTGGTATCTACCGCCGCGGCAGCAACACGCACATTTCCCTGAACAGCCATATTCATCCCAACAAATCCAACCAAAGCAGAAAATACCGCGCCCATCAGGAACGCGCCTGCCCGACCAATGGCGATATTGACCCGCGCAGAGTCGCATAATGCCGTCCCTTGTTGGACGATACTCGCCTCTTCTCGATAGACAACAGCATTTTCTTGGAGCAAATGCAAGGCATCGCCCGTGACATACGGGTTTTGTTACGCGACTTGGGCGCGTATTGCATCGGCATCCGCCAACACATCCGCACGGATGTCTTCGGCAACCGTTGGACAGAAATGTTCAATCGCATACGGGGTAGGATTCACTACATACACGCTAAAAAATAACACCACCACCAAAACCGCGATGAGTACGGCAATGATTCGTAATTGTGAGCGCAAGTAGGCATTCGCCCCTGTCTTGATATACCCCCAAACCTGTTGCATTTTGTCTGAGCCTTTGCTCTCGGTTAAAATTTGTCGAGCCAAAAAGCCGGCATAAACTAACCCCGCGATGGCAATTGCCAAGACGATATAAATGAGTATAGACTCGGTTTCATTGAGCGGTCGCATAAAAGTCTCCTGTGTGACGCAATATTAATTTTAATTTAATTTCAATTTATATGAGATATGTGAGCCACATATCCCCCTACAAACGTATTTTCAGTATACGCTCAGAATTGCCCATTTCAAGAGTTGCATTTTTTCACAAATACATATTGACGGATAACATATATCCCAAATACACGACTATCATGTAAAATGGAGCGCGTGATGGTATTTATATTCACCTGAAAGCATATCAACATGATTATTTCTAATCAAGCAGACCTCAAAGGCATGATGACGATAGGTCGCATTTGTGCGTTAACGCTCCAACATATGGTCGCCCATGCCGAAGTCGGGATGTCTACGGCGGAACTGGATCGGATTGGGGCAGATTTTTTAGCCAAGCATAAAGCCCGTTCCGCGCCGATTTTAGCCTATCACTTTCCCGCCCATACCTGCATCAGCATCAACGATGAGGTCGCACATGGGATTCCGCATAAAGATAAGTTCATCGGCGCGGGTGATATGGTCAATATTGATGTATCGGCAGAAAAAGATGGCTATTGGGCAGATTGTGGCATGAGCATTTGTATGCCCCCCATCACGCCAGACCGCCAAAAGATGTTGGATATTACCCGCGAGGCGTTTGATGTGGCATACAACCATGCCAAAGCGGGTGTGTGGGTGTATGATGTGGGACGCGCTGTCGAAAAATTTGTCATCCGCAATGGCTATCAGGTACTCGACCAATTGGCGGGGCATGGTGTGGGTCGGAGTATTCACGAAGAACCGTCTATCCCGAATTGGTATTATCGCACTATGCGCCAAAAATTACACGAAAATAGTGTGGTGACGCTAGAGCCGTTCATCTCATCGCGCACGCGCACCATCATGCGGATGCCCGATGGTTGGACACTCAAGACCAGCGATGGCAGTGTGGCATGTCAATTTGAGCATACTGTGATCATCACCAAAGACAAGCCGATTTTGGTCACAGTAGCATCATAAAAAATGATAATCATGCGCTTTTAGGGCGGATATACGCTCCGCTAATCCGCCCGTACCAATTTTCAGATTTATCGTGCGCGGATATACGCTCCGCTAATCCACCCTAAAAATTTTTATGACCTGTACGGGACGATTAGCGCAAAGCGCGTATATCGTCCCTATGCCACACTGATAAGCAACAGCTACACCAATTTATTCGGATTCATCAGCCCGTGGGGATCAAAAAATTTGACCGCCGATTGAATCGCCCGAATCCCCAAGTCGCCTTTTTCGACAGGCAAATAAGGCATGTGGTCATATCCCACGCCGTGTTGGTGGCTAATCGTCCCGCCGTTATCCACAATCGCACGGCTCACCGCCTCTTTGAGCGATGCCCAACGGCGCATCGTTTCATCGGGTGTGGGTGCAAGTCGGAACACGTAGGTGGTATAAATACTCGTGCCAAACGGATAGAGGTGCGATAAATGCGTGAACACATGCACTTTTTCGCCCACATCGGCGAGGGCATGATGCAAGGCGCGTTCCATCAGGGCGATAAGCGTTGGCGTGTTCGTCCAGTCGGTGGAGGTCTCGACGGTATCCACTGCGTAACCCGCATCCCACAGCGTATTGCGTAAATACGGCGTGTGAAAGCGATTTTTGCGCCATTGCCCGCCGAAAATTTTGCCAATCCGCAAATGCACCCCGCCATAACGCCCCGCAATGCCGTGAACCTCTTTCACCGCGAGGCGTGCTAACGCTTTAGAACCCGTCACACCAAAAATGAACATGGTCTTTTTATCTTTAATCCCTTGTGTCGATAACACATCTTCGAGCAGATTAATCAGACGGCGTTTACCCGCCAGTGCGAGGTTGGTCTCGGTCTCGACAGAGGTGCTATAACGCAACATCGAAAGGGGCAACCGCGCTTGGACAATGTCACGCGCCGCGGCGATCCCACTTTCAAAATCGGGGAAGAATACTGCCCGAAATTCATCCACTTCGGGTTGCGGTGATATTCTCACGGTGGCTTGGGTGATAATGCCCATGCGTCCCTCAGACCCCAGCACCCACTGACGCAAATCGGGACCCGCCGCCGATGCGGGAAATGGGGGCATATCCAACGTACCGAGTGGCGATTCCATCCGACCACCCGCGAATAGATGCTCGATTCTGCCGTAATACAGCGATTGCTGACCGCTAGACCGCGCCGCAATCCATCCGCCGAGTGTGGAATATTCAAACGATTGCGGATAATGCCCCAATGTAAAACCTTGTGCACGGAGCAACGCCTCTAAATCGGGACCCGCGATGCCCGCGCCGAAAGTGGCATGGCGCGTTGTGCCATCCAGATGAATCAACCGATTCATCCGCCCCATATCCACCGTGAGGACGGGCTGGTCACTTTTTTGCGGGTTGATATGCCCCACCACGCTCGTCCCACCACCATACGGAATCAGTTTGGTGTCGGTCTCTTTGGCATAAGCGATGAGCGCCCGCACATCCTCATCGGTGACGGGATAGGCGACACCATCTGGAAACACGCCAATTTGCCCCGTGCGGAGGGCGTGCCAATCCGGAAAACTTTGCCCACGCGCATGAAAGAGACGATCTTGATTATCGGTTTTGATGAGCGGGTGCGCTTTTAATCGGCTATTCGGTATAGTCCCTAACACTTGGCTTAAGGTGGCATCTTTGGGTGGTGATGATGCCCCGACTCGTGTCTCTAAAAAATCATCTGCGCCTGCGGGCAAATGGCTCTGATGGGTGGTATCGCCCCAGCCATTCCAACGTTTCATGATAAGTATCTCCGTGTGTGATAATTGAACAAATTTGCTTTTTCATGTTAAAATAAACGACATGCCCTATATTTTAGCCCATAGCACGATGGTCACAAAAGGTACACAGGATGAAAAGCCTTTATTATGGTGATAACTTAGATGTTTTACGCAATCACATCCCTGCCGATAGTGTGGATTTGTGTTATATAGACCCACCGTTCAATAGTAAACGCAACTACAATCAAATTTATAACAACATCGGCAAGGAAGATAAAGCCCAAGCGCAAGCCTTCGTAGATACATGGACATGGAACGAATCCTCACAAACTGCCTTTTACGAAATTATCAACAATGAGGGGGGGCGCTTTACCCAACACATTATTGATTTAATTCGCGGGCTTCATTTGGTCATCAAACAGGGCAGTTTACTGGCGTATCTGGTCAGCATGACCCTGCGAATTGTCGAAATTCACCGCGTCCTCAAACCAACAGGCAGTTTTTATCTGCATTGTGACCCCACCGCCAGTCATTATCTCAAACTCATTCTCGATGCTATTTTTGTCTCGCAGGGTGGAGATTATAAAAACGAGATTGTGTGGCAACGCACAAATGCCCATAATGTTGCCTCTAAATATTTTGCCCGTGTACATGATGTGATTTTTTATTATACAAAAAGCGATACTTATACTTGGAATCAAGAATATGCCGATTTTTCGAAACAACAACTCAAACGGTATTTCAAAGACCCTATAACGGGTCGGATGGTGACAGGTCAAGATTTGACCATGACGGGCAATACGACTCGCAATTTTACATGGCGTGGCACAACACCACCGCCTAATCGGGGATGGGCGCTTTCTGAAGAACAACTCGAATCCCTATGGGAACAAGGTCTAATCCTGACAAAACAGGATGGAACACCGCGTTTAGATGGTCGTAAAGTATTTCTGGATGAAAAAAAGGGCAAGCCAATAGGGTCTATTTGGGATGATATTCAACGAATTGGTAACACATCATCAGAACGTTTAGGGTATCCCACGCAAAAGCCAGAGGCATTACTAGAGCGCATTATTATGGCATCTAGTAATGAGGGAGATGTGATTTTAGATGCGTATTGTGGGTGTGGGACAACCGTTGCAGTTGCAGAGCGACTGAATCGCAATTGGATTGGGATTGATATTACTTATCAAAGCATTTCGCTCATCCTCCAACGGCTTGAAAAACAGTACGGTGGCGATATTCTCAACCAGATTATGCTCAACGGTATCCCGCGTGATTTCGCATCGGCGAAAGCCCTCGCCCAGAAAAAAGATGACCGTCTGCGTAAAGAATTTGAAAAATGGGCAATCCTGACTTATACCAATAACCGTGCAACTATCCATGATAAAAAGGGTGCTGATAAAGGCATTGATGGCACAGCATACTTTTTGATAGGGCGCAATAATGAGAGCGCCAAAGTGGTTTTTCAGGTCAAATCGGGCAATGTTGGGCGAAAAGATATCGCTCAATTCAATAGTGACCGTATCCGCGAAGGGGCAGAATTGGGTATTTTTATAACCCTAGAAGAACCGACCAAATCCATGCGCGAAGAAGCCAGTAGCGTAGGGATTTATACGCATGAAGTCATGGGGCGTTCCTATTCTCGCATCCAAATTGTGACCATTACAGAAATTATCGGCGAGAATAAGCGCATGGAAATCCCCCTCAGTTTTGAGGTACTCAAAAAAGCGCAAAGCGTCCCAACCAGCACCCAAACAGAATTATTCACAGATGAGGATTTATTGCCATGACCGAAGCACCAGAAGAGATTATCGGGCGGGTATTACGCGCCAGCACACGCGGGTATACCTGTGGCACGCATAGCACCAAACTCAGTTATCGGCATGATTTTGGCTCGTTTGTCAAAGTGCCTATCGCCAATGACGACTCGCAATATGCCATCGGCGTGGTGTATGCCGTCGAAATTAAAGATGACCTGCTCGTCAACGAATTGGTCATGGCGGAATCGGTAGACCCCAATATTTTGCGCGACCAGCGCGAAAATCGGATGATACCCGTCGAAATTAGTGTGCTGAATATCGGCTATGGGTTATGGCGTAATTTCATTCATAGCCTGCCCCCGCGCCCGCCGATGAGTTTATCGGTTGTGCGTCAATGTACTGCCGAAGAGGTGTATTATTTCACCCAGAGCAAAGAGTTTTTCCGCGTGGTACTGAATGCGTCCGAAGTGCCATCCGATGACCTGTTGGTGGCATTAGTCAAAGTGGCATCGGAGGCGTACCCTGTCGAACAACGCTATGATTATCTGGTGGAGTGCGGTCGGGCGATTGCCAAACTATTGACCAGCGATTCGCGCCGTCTAGGGGCAATTTTATCGCTGATACGCCCGTAAAATCAGCCTCATTTCATCCGTAGGGGCAGATATAAATCTGCCCTAATCGCCCATCAACTTCACCCGTCTGAGAAACGACATATCAAAATTATCCAACCCGTTTTGGATGAGCGCATCATGCACCTGTTTGGCATCGTGGCGCAATTGGCGAATATCCACCTCGCTACACACATCGGGCAATTGCGCCAGCCATTTATCGGCACGGCGAAGCATTTTGATCGCCCCGCGCAAATTGCCCTGCTGAATTTGATAGTATCCCACCCCGACTTGCAAAATGGCTTTATACAACATGCGAATCGGCGCATCGGTATTCGCCCAAAGCGCCTCGAAAATATCGTGTTGGGCATAATATTCGCCCGCGTTGAACGTCATAATGCCGTTCAGGGCTTCATCGGATAGGGGTTCATCACAAAATGCCATTTTAGTCCTCATTGGTTGGTAATTCACGACACGTACTTGTCACCGTCACTACATCGGCAAATACCCAGCCTGTAAAATCGCCATAGACCACCTGCCACCACGCCGAATCGGATGTGCGCCCAATCCCAAAAACGGTCGTCTCGAATGGGATGGTGATGATGATGCGCCCGTCAGTGGTTGGCGTTTCGCGCAAATTAACATTGAAATTCATCACCACCAAACACGGAATATCGGGGGTGCGATTCACCCCTGTCGGTGTTGGGGTGGATGTGCTATCGGGGTTTGGAGTCGGCGTAGCGGTGGCTAAAAATGTCAAGAGTGGCACAGGCGTATTGAGCAGGATCGGCGTGCGCGTGGCGGTTGGCGTGAATGTGATGGATGGTGTCGGTGATGCCGTTGGGGTATGCGTGATGGTGCTGGTCGCTGTTTGCGCCGATGTTGCGCGTTCCGTCTGGATAGCGGGCGCGGGAGTGCGATTCATCGTGCCACCGCCAGTTTCCAGTTGCTCCAAAAAGCCAGAAAAATCGCGATCTAACGCGAGGCGCACAATCAACCCCATCGAGCCAATCGCGGCGGTGGCTTGATTGGTCTCGATGCGTCCTTCGGCGGCGAGTTGCTTAAAATAACCCGTCATGGTATCAGTGATACCCACGACCACAGAATCCACATCCCCGCCATTATCGGTGATCAGTTTGCGAAGCGTCACCCCAGAATCGAGTTGTTGCATGATGAATTCGGGCGATAACCCGCCAGTTTCATCCGAAATCAGGGTCAGAATATCGGTGAACATGGCTTCACCCAGTTGTTCAAATGTGAGGGTTGCGCCTGCGGTCGGTGTGGGTAAATCAGCAATTTCGGATTGCAATTCGAGGCGGGCGATATTAAAGGTGATGAAAATCATCACCAACATCAGCACGCCTGTCCCCATACCCAACATCCCACGAGATTGTTTCAAGCGTTGTGGACGCGATAATTCGATGAGGGCAATCACCATCCCACCGATAGTAATCCCAATTGCGATCAATGTACTGATAATTTCGATGGTGCTAAATTGCGTATCTTCCCGATTATCATTGACCACCGCCACCAACGGAAATAGCGCCATCATAAACACCAGCACAAGGTCTATGAAGGTGATGTTGCGCCGTTTGCGGAAAGCGCGGATGAATCCACTCAATCCGTATAGCGTGGCGCAAAGAATAGATGCAATCAGGAGCAATACATTGCTGGCAATCATGGCGCGGGCGTGCTTTCTGGCGTATCGAATCGCGCTAACATGCCGTTCAGACCGCTATTCACACCCAAGCGCACAATCGCAGGCATGGATGCAATGGCAAACGAAGCGGCATTTTCATCCATCTGACCATTCCGCGCCATCGCTTCGACACCTGCCGTCATAATTTCTGTGATGTCAATAATCGCCACATCAAGGTCACCTCCGTGTTCGCGGATGAGACCCGCCACACTCGCGCCTTCATCCAATAAAATCGTGACCGCTTCGGCGGATAAACCCGTTTGTTCGGCGATGGCGACTGCCACATCATCCAGAATTTGACGTGCAAGTTCGCGGGTGGTGGCGGTGGCTTGCGCTGTCGGCGATATGACCGCTTCGGTGCTATCGGGCGCGGGGGTATTTTCTTCAACCCCATCTAAACGTTGGCGCAAATCGTTCCGCGCCTCAAGCGTGGTGATGATGACCGTCAGCACAAGAATTATCACCCCCAATGCGCTCAAGCTAAACGGGCGTGTGCGCGGTTTTTGGCGGATACCGATCCCAACCCCTACGAATAAAATAATCCCGCCCGTGATGAGGGCTAACACCTCTAGGGTATCGAAAATCGCCACAGCTTGATTATCCAACACCAATGCCATACCGATGCCAACGCCAATTAACACCAGACAGCCCATGTAAACGGGCATATTTAACGGACGGGGCAACGTAAATAGCAGAGATGCGATGATAATCAGGGCTAAGGCTTGCGAAACAATGAGCAGAAATATTGCCATATCGATTAAAAATCCTCTATCGGTTGTTCTGGATGCGGAATTTATCGGTACGACCCCACGGGCTATACCGATCACTATTGCTATCGGCTTGAACGGGGATGCTGGCGGGAGTTTGTGCGCCTTCGCTAAGGATTAAGCCGAATAATGCCGCGAGGGGCGGTGGTGGCGTGGCTGGGAGCAAATCGGCGAGGTGGGCATCAATATACGCCGTATGCACCTCGCCATTGATGAAGGTGGGGTCATCTAACAATGCCAGTAAAAAGTCGATATTGGTGGTCGTGCCGAGCAAAACCGTTTGGCGCAATGCCATTTTCATGCGCCGAATGGCATCATCCCGATTTTCGGCATGGACGATGAGTTTGGCTATCATTGGATCATAGTAGATGGTGATGTGATCGCCACTGGCTAACCCACTATCCACGCGCACACCGGGCGCATGAGGCGGGATGAACGTCTGGACTTGTCCGATGGCGGGCAAAAAGTTGTTATGCGGGTCTTCGGCATAAATCCGACATTCGATGGCGTGTCCACGTTGATAAATATCAGATTGGGCGAATGGCAACGCTTCGCCATCGGCAATTTTGAATTGCCATTTGACAATATCCACCCCTGTGACCAATTCCGTGATGGGATGTTCCACCTGAAGGCGCGTGTTCATCTCTAAAAAGTAGAATTGTTGGTCGGGCGTGGCGATAAATTCAACCGTCCCCGCGTTGACATAATTCACGGCTTTGCCCGCATTCACCGCCGCCTCACAAATTTTGGCGCGGGTTTCAGGGGTCAATAACGGCGATGGCGTTTCTTCGATAATTTTTTGATGCCTGCGTTGGGCGCTACATTCGCGTTCAAACAGGTGTAACACATTGCCGTGCGTATCGGCGAGCAGTTGCACTTCGATATGTCGCCCGTGTTCGATGTATTTTTCGAGGAACACCCGCGGGTCATTAAACGCATTTTGTGCCTCTCGCCGAGCGCCACCGAGCGCCTCTAATAAATCATCACGCGAGCGCACGATGCGAATCCCTTTGCCACCCCCCCCCCCCGCGGCTTTGACCATCACGGGGTAGCCCATTTTATCGGCTTCGGCTAAAAAGAGGGCATCATCGGCACTTTCCGATTGAAACCCAGGCACAATCGGCACGCCCGCGGCGTTCATCAACGCACGGGCAATCGTCTTGACTCCCATTGAGCGAATCGTGGCGGGGCTAGGTCCGACCCATATCAGACCCGCTTCCATCACCATACCCGCAAATTCTTCGCTTTCAGATAAAAATCCGTAGCCCGGATGCACATAATCACATCCCGCTTTGAGCGCCACTTCTATGAGCAATTCTCCACGCAGATAACTGTCTTTGGCGCTATCACCACCGAGCGGATAGGCTTCATCGGCTAAAAACACGAATTGAGACCGCGCATCGGGATTAGAATACACCGCAACGGTGCGAATCCCCAATTCTTGACAGGCGCGGATAATCCGCACGGCAATTTCGCCACGATTGGCAATCAGGCATTTTTTGGGCATGGCAAACTTCTTTCTTATAAAAAAGAATCTATTGTGTTTCATTATACCCGCTCAATCTTGGCAGTCCATGAATTTTTCTGGAATTCTCCAGAAATCTTTATTTGGATTTGGGCGACTCTCACGTTATGATAGGTATGTCATGGTGTTATGTATCGTATAAAAAGAGGGACAGATGAGTAACCCAGCCAATACCCACATTTTTGAAATCAAGACGTATATGATTATTTGGCGACAAATGGAAATCCGCAATATTGGCGGTGTGATGGTCAACATTCGCGGTATCGTGCGCTGTTCGGGCGATGATGGCTACGTGATGGATGTGATCTTTGTATCGGAAGAGAGCGACTATCCCGAACCGATTTACGAAGTCGAGAATAAAAAGGGGTATTTATTCATGCCTATCAGCGACATGATGGCATTTGTAGATACGCTCCGTAACGAAAGCCCGATTTATGGGCATCTGCGTGGCGATAAACCTGAATGGATGAGCGTCACCACCTCGCAAGAACCAGTCGGTGAAGGGGAGCGAAGCTAAGGCGACTATCCGATGAGCATCAAAGTATTGTATATCGAAGATAACGAACAAAATATGCGCCTTGTTCGCAAAATTCTGACGCACGCGGGTTATGAATTTTGTGGCGCGACAGACGGGCTATCGGGCATTGATATGGCTCATGCCGAACAACCCGATTTAATCCTCGTAGACATCAACCTGCCCGATATAGACGGGTTAGAGGTCACGCGCAGGCTGAAAAGTAGCGAATTGGCACACATCCCCATCATCGCATTGACGGCGAATGCGATGGTCGGCGATAAAGAACGCTCGCTTGATGCGGGTTGTGATGCCTATATGCCCAAACCCGTTGGCAGACAAGACCTGCTGGCGATGATGGAGCAATTTTTGAATTGAGAAATACATATCGTGTCTGTACGGACGCGCTTCTAGGCTTGTCCGTAGTTAAATCGACTATAGCAATTGCAAATCATAGTATATGAGGGACGATATACGCGCTTCGCGCTAATCGTCCCGTCACGGAAATTTTTAAGCCTGTATGTATTGTTCACTGACATCGTGAACAGGGGGTGTTCAGAGACATCGTGACCTCAACGTTTCCTGAGTCGTCTGTGAGCCAATCGGCGTTGCTCAGAACGAGCTTCCTCAATGATAAG
>DAOTVP010000022.1:0-4260 GCA_034436155.1 Anaerolineae bacterium | reverse complement strand
TTTATACACAAAATCTTCTGGCGAAATGCCTAACACACCGAGCATTTTTTGGATTCCTTCCGCTTTGTGTTGTGCATCCGAGAGCGACCATGTGCGCGATTTGATTTCGAGATACATATCATCATTGGCGGTATCGAGCAGGTGATCTATGTTGATAAAATACACCACATCCTGATATAAAATGCGCCACCGTTTGCGTTCTTTACTCAAATTCACCACATTCGCCGCTTGGAAATATTCCCGATAAAATCGCAATGGACGATCTGCGGGGGCGATGAATCGTGAGCGCGAAAGCAAAATCGCCGATTCAAATGAGCGTTCTTTATTGGGGCTGGTGTACGTTAAACGCGCCCGCACCTCGCTCACGTTGCCTTTTTCGTCTAGTTTATCATCTTCACGGTAACGCACGCGCCCCATTTCGGGTGTATCAAATAAGAAGAAGGTATCATATTGGCGATAATGCGCGTGGCGCAAAATTTCGACTTCATGACTCTTGAGCAATTTCTGCACAATTTCGGGGTCTGTAATCCGTACCTTCACTTGCACCTCAAAACTTTCGGCGCGTTCAACACCACCCACCGCAATCAATTTCTTGAGGACATCATTTTCGTGCGCGGTGAGGAAAGCATCGACTTTTTCGGCATACATACGCGCTTCTTCGAGCAAACTCGGCACATCCACCGTGAGTAATTCACGGTTCATCATCAACCACTTGCCATGACACATCACATGCGCCACATCGGTGCTTTTGGTGGCATAGATGATTTGCGAATAAACCGCTTCGGGACTGCGTTTGAATTTGGGGCTGTTATGCAACGTGTCGGCATCCACCACGATTAAATCGGCATACTTGCCCACCTCCAAACTGCCTGTTACATCACCCAAAAATAAGGCTTGTGCGCCCATGCGTGTCGCCATGAGCAAGGCTTGTTTGGCGGGGAGAGCCGTGGGGTCATTGACGGCAGTCTTGGCTAAAATAGCGGCGAGGCGCATTTCCTCGAACATATCGAGGTCGTTGTTGCTGGCGGGTCCGTCTGTGCCGATGCCAACCGTGAGCTTGTTTTCGAGCATTTCCGTCACAGGGGCGATTCCACTCGCTAATTTCAGATTGCTGGTGGGGTTATGCGAGATGGTCGTATCATTTTCATAAAGCGTTTGCATATCCCCTTTGTTGATATGAACACAATGCGCCGCCAACACTTTGGCATTGAGTAACCCGCTCGATTTCACCCACGGGACGACACGCATATCGTATTGGTCAAAATTATCGTCTTCTTCTTGTTTCGTCTCGGAAATATGGATGAGGACAGGCACATCGTATTGCATTGCCAACTGAGCGCATTGTTTGAGCATATCTTTGGTGCTGGAATAGGGCGCATGAGGCGCTACAGCAGGCGTAATCAGAGGATGATTGCGCCAATCTTCGATAAATTTGCGCGTGTATTCGAGTGCTTGCTCATACGATTCGGAATCGGGTGATGGAAATTTAAGGATGGTCTGACCCAACACGCCACGCATCCCAATTTGCGCGACCGTCTCGGCGATAGTCGCCTCGTGATAATACATATCGGCGAAGGCGGTGATACCGCTACGAATCATCTCGGCGCAACCGATTTTTGTCCCCAATCGACAAAATTCTTCGCTCACAAATTCGCGCTCGGTGGGCATCACATAGCCCATCAACCACACATCAAGGCGCAGGTCATCTGCCAAACCGCGCAAAAGCGTCATCGGGACGTGGATATGTGCATTGATTAAACCGGGCAAAATGAATTTTCCGTCACATTCAATGACTTCATCCGCCGTATAACGTGCTACAATATCTTGGCGTGTGCCAACCGCAATAATTTGATGCCCGTTGATGGCGACAGCACCATCATAAAACACATCAAATTGTTCGTTCATGGTGACGACTGTGCCACCAACGAGGAGTGTCTTGACTGCTTCCAACGTGATAACTCCTATCAGGTAAGACTATTGCACAAGAACCGTCTTGTGATAAATTTGGTAAATTATACACCCAAAAGTGTGTTTTGGAGCATATCCTTTTAACAAACCTTAACTGAGGATAACATAAATGCAACGAATACGGTCATTTTTCAAAGCCAATTACGCCTTATTTGGGCTTATCGAAGCCACACTCATCGGCTTATTCTTCATCCAAGCCCTGCGTTTTTTGTTGGGCGAAATTTATGCCCGTATGGGGAGCGCGGCATTATATCCCACGCTAACCCCCGCCCAACTGAGCGCCAACACCCTACCCGGACTCATCTCACCCGCCACCGCCACCGCCGAATTGAGTTTTGTGGTGTATCTGTTGGCGTTGCCCGCATTGGCGATATTTTTAGGGGGATTGCGCCCCGTGTTGGTGATTGCCGCGGGCATCACAGCGTTTGGGCGTTATTGGATGTTGGCGAATATGACCACCCGCCCCGACATCATCGGCGCGGCGCTTGCGCTCGGTGGGGGCTTGATGTATATCGTCATGCTCACACGGCATCGGGGCAAATTATTCGCCCCGATGATGATCCTCGCCATCGCCATCGATCAACTTTTTCGGGCGTATGGCAACACCCTAGACCCCTCTTGGAACGCCAATTACACCAATATCCAACTCATTCTGACGATTGTCGCACTGGTGATGAGCCTCATCGCTTATCTCAGCCAACCAATGAACAATCCCAACGCGCCAGAAGTCTCGCCAGATAATTCGCTCATCACCTTTTGGGGCGGTGTGGGATTTGGCGCGGTGTTATTTTTGCAAGTCTCGTTATTGGCGCTTCCCAACGCGATTGCGGGGCGTGCCAGTAGCGATTACACCCTACTCGTTGCGCCGACAATGGTCGCTACCCTATTGCCATTATTACCAGCCACCCGTCATTACGCCCGCCGTTTTATCGGCATATTCGATAGCGGTGTGCGCGGTTGGGTGTGGATGCTCATCGGCATGTTGTTCATCGTCATCGGCACACGCTTGACGGGGATAGTAGCGGGTATGTCGCTCATTTTGGCGCAATTCACCATCAGTTTAACATGGTGGTGGCTCATCCGCCCCAAAGCGCAAAAAGAACGGAGTTTTGGCGGTCTATGGCTGATTTTTGGCATGTTATTCTTCGCGTTGCTGTATGTGGGCGATATTTTTACGTATGAATATGCGTTTGTGCGGAATTTCGCCCCGCCGTTGGATGTGCTGAACCCAATCGTGCCACCATTGTTACGCGGTTTTCGTGGATTAGGCTTCGGGATTTTGCTACTCGCGGTGTTCATGGCGTGCTTGCCGATTGTGCAAACGCGCAGGCGCATCGCATGGGTCGGTGGCAACCCCGCCCTATCGGTCATCACGCTGGGGCTGGTGATCGGGATGAGCATCGGCGCGGGATATTTCGCTCGTCCACCGATTATCGAACCCAAATTGAACCCACAACAATTAGTCGTGTTGACATATAACATCCATAGCGGATACAACGAATTTTTTCATCCCGAATTGGCGTTGATAGCGGATACCATCGCCTTTAGCGCCGCCGATGTGGTGTTATTGCAAGAGGTCGAAGTCGGTCGGATGACTAGCTTCGGCGTAGACCAAGCCTTATGGTTGGCGCGTCGTCTGCGTATGGATGTGCGCTTTTATCCCACCAACGAAGGGATACAAGGCTTGGCGGTGTTATCCAGAGTGCCGATTGTGTTCGCTGATGGCTACCCGCTCAAAAATAGCATCGCCACCCAAACCGGCTTACAACGGGTGCAAATCCGCCCCGATGCCAACGTCATCACCATTTATAACTTGTGGCTAGACCCATTGCTGGATACGGGCGGGCTGGTCAGCCTTGCCGATTTGGAACGCGGACAACAAGAACAACTCGCGCAAATTTTCCAGATTGTGAATACGCATATCGCCCAAGATGGCGGGGTTGGTCGACGTATTATCGGCGGGACGTTTAATAACATCCCCAGTTCAGAGATCATCACCAGCATCGTGCGGAGTGGATTCAAGGATTATTTCGCCGATGAAACGCCAGAGACGACCATCACCTTCAAGCGCACCAATTTAGAAGCCCGTCTGGATTATCTATGGGCATGGGAGAGCGATATTTTCATCGTAGACCCGCTCAATCGTATGACCGTGATTAACCCCGATATAAGCGGTGTCATTCCGCGTCGGGCTTCTGACCATCTGCCTGTTCGGATGGTGATGATATTAAACTAGGGTGATTATTCGCCAGCATGTTCAGGGCATTTTGGGCGGCATTTTGCGCGGCGGCG
>DAOTVP010000021.1:0-67654 GCA_034436155.1 Anaerolineae bacterium | reverse complement strand
GGCTTCACCCATAACCGTGTCGTTGGCGTGTGGTTGGGGACATTTGATGATACACCCATTTTGAATAATATTGTCGGGTTTAATGGTGCCGCGCCACTGTGGAATCAGGTCATGCGGGCGGCGCTGGAAAATAATCCGCCACTCAAATTTAGCCCACCCGCCAATGTGGTCAATTCGCAAGTGTGCGCCGATACAGGCTCGCCCAATTTGACCAATTGCGCCAATATTCGCAACGAATATTTCGCCACATCACTCATCCCACCGCAACAAACACTCGTCCAAACCTTGACGGTGGATAGCTGGTCGGGGTTGATCGCCAACGATTTCTGCCCGAATCATCGCATCACGGCGACATTCGCCAGCATCAACGACCCATCGGCGATTACATGGATTAACACCACCGCGCAAGGCAATGCCTATGCCCAACGAGTCGGGTTAGTCGTGCCGATTGCGCCACCCCCCACTGCTTCGTGCGATGCCAATACACCCATTCCTGTTGGGGCGATCTCTAGCCCTGCGGGCGGTGTGACGATACAAGGTGTCGTCTCGATTTTGGGGCAGGTCAATGCGCCCGATTTTGGACGCTATCAACTCGAATTTGCGCCTGCTGGCACAGAAAATTATCAGATGATTGGCTCGCCGAGTACAACCCTCCAACCCAATGCCAATTCGACACTCGGACAATGGGATACGCGCACCGTTGCCAATGGCAGTTATAATTTGCGCCTGACGGTGTTCGCCAACAACGCCTACAACGGGTTCATCACCTATGTCACACCTGTGACGGTCAATAACCCGCCCGCAACAGCCACACCGCCACCCGTCCCGACCAGCACGCCATTTGTGCCGATTGCCACCCCCGCCGATTTCATCACGCCGTTGCCATTCGATACACTCGTGCCAACACCAACACTCGCACCGCCGTGATGCTGTAATTTCTAACCTCGTATGGACGTAAATTATCATGCCCATACACCTAACACAAGAGGGACGATATACGCGCTTCGCGCTAATCGTCCCCTACATACACCATAATGTTGACTTGTAAATTTTATCTTAGGCGTGTACGGGCGGATTAGCGAAGCATATATCCGCCCTAAAATTCCGCCCATAAAACAGACATCCACATATATCACAATAGGATTCTCATGCGCCGTGAACATCACCCCAAAATTTTGCTATTTCATAAACCCTACGGTGTCCTCACCAAATTCACCGATGAAGAAAACCGACCCACCCTCGCCGATTATATCCCCCATGAAGGGGTGTATGCGGCGGGGCGCTTGGATATGGATTCGGAGGGCTTGTTGCTCCTGACCGATTGGGGCAAACTGAGCTATCGGCTCACCGACCCCGCCTACGCCCATCCGCGCACGTATTGGGTGCAGGTGGATGGTGCGCCCGATGAAACGGCGTTGCAAAAATTACGCGAAGGTGTGGAATTGCGCGATGGACTCACGCGCCCCATTCAAGCCGAAATCATCCCCCCGCCCGATATTCCAGACCGTCCTGTGCCGATTCGGTATCGGGCGAATATCCCCACCACATGGCTCAAATTGACCCTCACAGAAGGCAAAAATCGGCAGGTGCGGCGTATGACGGCGCATGTCGGGCATCCGACATTGCGAATCATCCGTTATTCGATTGGCATCATCACCATAGACGGGTTAAAAGCAGGCGAATATCGGCGTGCAACTGCCCAAGAAGAACAGTATCTCAAAGATTTTATGTCCCGCAGGCGTTAATCAATTGGATATTTGCCGTTGCGGTCATCCGTGTCGTTCAAATCTTTGAGCAAGTCTTTATCCAACGGTTTCGGTTGTTCCGATGATGCTTGTTGCGCCAGTTCCATCTGCACACTGCTGGTATCTATCCGTTGGATGGTTTTCACCCCCAACAATTGATTCACGACATGCGTGAGATAATCGGCGCTCATTGGGCGGGTTAATTCAACACGCAAAATACCCGTCTGCCCCGCGCCTAATGCGAGGTTAGCGGAGCGAATCGATAAACCAAGTCGTTCTAATGCCGTGAGCGCCTTGCCAACCCCTTTATTCACATCATGTAGATGGATGCGTAATTCGTTGGTGGTATTATTTCCGCGCCAACGGTCTTCGAGGTCGTCTAAAATCATGAGTGTAAATAAGACCAAGATGGTAACGATGATCGCTAACCAACCTAGCCCCACACCACAGGCAATACCGATACCCGATGCGCCCCAAATGGTGGCGGCGGTGGTGAGTCCGCGCACCATCGTGCCGTGTCGCAAAATCGCACCCGCCCCCAAAAAGCCGATGCCCGACACCACATAACTGGCGACACGCATCGGGTCATGAAATTCAGAGATCGGAAAAGCATACGCGCCCGCCATCGTCATCAGGCAAGCCCCTAACCCAACTAAAATGTGTGGGCGAAAACCACTCGCCCGTTCATGCCCAGACCGTTCAAACCCAATCGCCCCACAGAGTATCAACACCAAAAACAAGCGCCCAACCAGTACGGGGTCAAACGTGCCGAATATAGGCGATAGGGCTTCGCCGATTTGTTGCATGATACTATCCATAGCGGTTAACTCGCGCTTTTATAACCATCTCTTAACCTCTATTTAACAATAGAATCCATTTTATCTCAAGCCCCTAACGCATTTCGTCACGGCGCACACTCTCAATTGCCCGCACCGTTGCGTTGATTTCTTGCCGACGCGCCGCCACCAATGCGTTGACCAAACGGGTTTGTTGGTCAAGCGCGGTGAGCAACATATCCACTTTACGATGCAAATCGACGATTTCCATCTCATTTTTCAGATTGACCTGATAATCATTTTGCGCTTGGGCGCGGTCTTTTTGCGCTTGCCGATTTTGTGACATCAGGATGACGGGGGCTTGTAATGCCGCCAATGTGCTAAGGGTCAGGTTGAGCAGGATGAACGGGAATGGGTCGAAGGCTTGGTTGCCCAACAATACGTTAATCCCCATCCATAACAACATAAAGAATAAAAACAGGATGATAAATGTCCAACTACCCGCCCAAGCCGATAAACGGTCTGCCATTTTTTGACCAAACGTGGCGTTTTCGTCCATATCTTCATAGACATCATCCGTCACCGTGCGCGGACGCAAATCTTCGATGATTTCACGCGCTTCGGGACTGAGCAGGTTGTCGAGTGCTTCTGCCTCCTCAATCAATTCAGAGACACGGGTATCGGGATCATCATGCGGGAAAATAGACAGACGGTCAAAAATCAAATCATTGTACATCATGCACCTCTTTCACAATACAAGGATATGAACAATAAAATTGAACTTGTGATGGTGAGCGATGCCACATCAAAATACGGCAAAACGATTTTAACGATGCCACAGGCTCACATTTTTAGATTGAGGAACATCAGCACAAGGCAGGTGTCTCTGCGGATCTCGCAGAGTCGGCGGTCAGGCATGGGTATCTATCAACACCACCCATCTACCGCCAAAAAGAGGTTAACACGAGGGGATGGTGATAGCCATAACCAGACCACCGCCAGTCGCGGGAGGCTGATATTCATTGTTACTAGGGCTATCTTTCATACTGTCCTACTTTATAAAACCGATAAAAAACATAATGTTGCATGTACATCATGTATAAAACCATTTTATGCCCGTTTCGGCGAATTGGCAACCCCGCAAAAAGACGATTTTCGCAAAAAAACATGTTATAATCGGGTTGAAAATCGGTTGGTAAATATAAACGAGGGTGATTATGACGACCAAGCCAATTCCTAGCCCAAAGGGTCAATTTTTGTTGGGCAATATCAACCAGATGCGCGTTGATTTTTTGCAATTTTTGGTGGATACCGATCGTGAATTTGGACCCGTCTCCAAAATTCAGGCGGGTCCCGTGAGTATGGTCATCCTCACCGACCCAGATGATATTGCCGATGTCTTGTTCAAACGGGCAGAACTCTTTCATAAGACCAAAAGCACCAAACGCTTACTCGCCAATTTATTGGGCGATGGTTTGGTCTCGCTAGAAGGCGATAATCACCAACGACATCGGTTGGTGATGCAACCCGCTTTTCATCAACGCCAAATTCAGGGCTATACCCAAACGATTTATAACAGCATCAACGCCTGGTTGAAGGTGCGTAAAAATGGCGATGTTATCGATATCGTCCCTGCCTTCGCCGATTTGATGTTGGATATTGTCATCGGCACATTTTTCTCGATCTCGCTGGTGCAAACGCAATCTATCCGTGTGGCGCTCCAATCGTTTGGGCGGGCATTAGAATTACGCATCCTCAACCCGATCCCCATGCCCCAATGGATACCGACTAAAGTGAATCGCGCCACCAAACAGGCATTCGAGGCGCTGAATAATATGGTGTTTTGAAAATCCAGATGCGTTCAATCCAGACCGTTTTTATCAGCAAGACCCAACCCAAAATTTACCCCGCTTCGTCTATTTTCCGTTTGGGGGTGGTTCGCGGGTGTGCATCGGGCAAACTTTCGCCCAACATACCACCGCGATGATAATCAACACGCTCGTCCCACAGATGCAACTGGAATTATTGCCCAATCAGCAAGTAGTACCATCAGCTTCTGCGACCATCGTCCCTAAACATGGTATTATGATGCGCGTTAAGCGGTTATAACTAAAATGAGAGGCTATAGGTTGCCTCTCATTGTATCAATCTGGTTTATATTGCCACCTTGCGATGCGATTCGACCCAATCGACAACCGATTGTTCGAGTTGTTCAAAATTGTCGAGGATGAATAATTTCTGGTGCATGGCACGCGGACTGGGGATAATCAGCTCAAATTCTTCGAGCGAATACGGCACGCGCTCCACTTCATCGGAATAGGCTTTGTGCATTTCACCGTAAGATGACATCAAACCCGCGCCAAAGGCTCTGATGCCACCGTGTTCATTCCCCTCACGAATGAAGCCAAATTCAATGGTATACCACCATAAACTGCCCAACGATTTGCGTTCTTCTTTATTAAATTGCAGGGCATATTGGGCGAATTTTTGTACATAATCGGCATAGCGTTGATTCGCCATGAGGGGCAAATGCCCAAACGCATCGTGCCAAATATCGGGCATGGGGGTATAGTCTAAATCTTTTTGGTCGCGGATGTATTCAGTGATTAAAAATTTGCGTTCTGCCAGATGTTCAAACCATTCTTGACCATCGGAGAATTGCACGGGCGTGCTGACCAATTCCCACCCGACCAAGTTCTGAAACACCTTATCCATTTTTTCAAAATCAGGGATTCTATCGCCCGTCAAACCGATTTTATCCACCCCATCCGACCAATAATGTGAGGCATATTTCATGGCGATGGGATATTGCTTTTGCCACAATAACCGCCACGTTTCATGTGCGACATCATCAAATTCAAAAAAGGGTCTTTTCGACATTGTTCATCTATCTCCCAAAAATATAAGTAACGATTTTGTAGATATTATACAACAAATTTAGGCTATTTGCCTAATTGAGATGGTGGGCGGATGAGGTCGAACAAGTCGGTGACGCGGGTATAGGCGTTGCCCGCCAATTTACCAATCGGTTGTAGGGCGTGGACATCAATTTTATCTTCGCCAATCAACACGCGATCATCGACATGCACATGCAACACGCGCCCAATCACCACATGCCCACCGCCTAAATCAATCATATGCGCTACTCGACACTCAAAATGAATCGGGCTTTCGGCAACACGCGGGGCTTTGACCGTTTGCGATGGTGCAACGGTTAATCCCGAAACGACAAATTCATCCACATCGGCAGGGAATTCGGTGGCGGTGAGGTTCATGGCTTCGGCGATGGATTGCGTGACGATATTCACCACAAATTCACCCGTATCGCGGACATTATGCAGGGTATCTTTGCGCCCGCCATCCGTCCCGCGCACCATTGGACAAAATAGCACATGTGGCGGGTTGGCGCTGGCGACATTAAAAAACGAAAACGGCGCAAGGTTATGCACACCGTCTGGACTGATGGTCGAAATCCAACCAATCGGACGGGGTACGATTGAGCCGACCAACAATTTATACATCGAAGCAGGGGGAATGGCATCTGCTGATAATTCCATCGGGTTATCCTTTTTTTGTGGCGGATATACGAGGCTAACGCCTCTCATCCGCCGTTATGCTCATCAGAATTGGGTTTTGCGTCATGGATGATTAGCGCGAAGCGTGTATATCATCCATGCCTATAGACACCCTATTATCCCCTACCCCTTACGCCAACGCCATAGTGTGACGATAAGCGCAATCACGCCGATGATAATTAGGGCAACGCCGATAATCATCGTGATGGTGGCGGATGAGACAGTATCCGTTGTGGTCGTGACGGTGGCTATTTCTGGTGTCGGTGTGATGCCAAATGCGGTTACACCATTTTGTTGATTATCATCGAAAACTGGGTTTTCGGTTTCTGTCGGCGAAATGGCATTGCCCATAATTTCGATAACGCCCACTATCGGGGTTACTTCGGGGGATGTCACCATGCTCATGGTCGTCATATCAGCCATCGATTCTTGGACATCATCCACAGGTGGCACATCCATCACTTCGGGGACGACATCCACAGTCGGCGCAAATGCCACCACAGGCGCAGATTCGGCAAAAGATTCTGCATCCATAGTGGCGGTCATATCCATCACCATCGGCGCGGGCATTTGCGGTTGATGAGGTTGCGCCATCGCCGATAAGGTCGGAGTTGGCATGGGCATCATACCCACCGTTGCCGATGAGATAGTCGCGGTTGACATAGCGCGTTGCGATGTGACACTCATATCTGCCGATTCTTGTTCTGCCGTTTCTTCTGTGACCATCTGGGCGCTGGCGGGCATGGTGTCGACTTGGTCTTGTTGCATCGCCACATCCATATTGTCTACTGCCCTGTCGATAGGTGGTGGCGCGGATGTGGGCAACATTTGACCACTGGTGAGCAGTAGCAAGCCGATGATGATGAATACAAATGATGCCGCGGCGCTCATCGCCGTAGAAATGGGGAAACGAATCACCCGACCGGGTTCTGTGCGCGATTTCGACATGCTGGGCGTACTCGGCTCTGTGCGCGATTTGACCATGCTCGGCGTACTCGGTTCGGTCTTACTTTTCACCATCTCTGGTGTGAGTGTGAAATTACGTGGGGCTTTGAGGACGGGCAAGGCTTTTATCAGCGATACCGTATTACGGAGCGCCTCTAGTTCGGCTCGTAACGCATCATCGCCCGCCAGACGTGCTTCTAACGCCGTGCGCTCCGCCACTGTGAGCATGTCATCTAAATAGGCGGATAGCAATTCATATTCGTCTGGACTAAAATTTCGCTCGGCGGACATCTCTACACAATCACTTTACGATTATTATCACGATACTTACGTTATAGACGGTATTCATCGGGCAAAAGTTCCCGCACGGCTTGTAAACACTGGCGCACACTCGCCCGCGCACGGCTCAAGCGTGATTTGACCGTCCCCAATTGGGTGTTCAGGTGGTCGGCAATATCTTGATACGGATAGCCCTCCACATCGCTCATGACTAAGACCACCCGTTGGTCGGCGTTGAGCGCATCAATACACTGCTGAATCGCCTGTTGCAATTCCGATGCTTGCAGATGTTGTTCGGGTGTGAGAGCGGGGTCTGGGATGGGTGGTTCATCATCTATGCCATCGGGCGTGAGGTCATCCAAATGGGTGGCAGGGCGACGTTTTTCGTAACGCAGGGCATCATAACAGGTGTTGGTGACAATTTTCATCAGCCACGCCTTAAAATTACCGCCCATATAGGTCTCTAAACGCCGATACGCCGTCAGAAATGCGTCTTGGGTGGCATCGGCGGCGCGTGGGCTATCGCCCATCATACGGTAGGCGATGGTGAACGCCATATCCTGATAACGCAAAATGAGCGCATTAAAGGCTTCTATATCGCCCGCTTGCGCCGCCTGAATCCATGTCATCTCTTGAGAAGCATCTGCCATTGACATTTCTGCTTGTGTACATTAAAATTTCCGACATAGTAACATGCAAAATGTTATAAATCAAGATTTGCCGAAGTGGTGAAATTGGCATACACTGATCACTCAAAATGATCCGCTCGTGAGGGCATGTGGGTTCGACTCCCACCTTCGGCACAAAAATTCAAAAAGTGGTGTATAATATGTACATCACTTTTTTGATTCTAGGATGATGGGATGGGGTCATGAGAATCTTAGATGAATACCGCGCTATTTTAACCCAGTGGGAAACAATCACAAAAAATAAATCACATATTGCTAAAAATTTGGGTATCCCACGCGGGACGGTGATTGATTGCATTAAAAAATTCGGCTCACTTGAAAATTTTGAGGAACAGCTTCGCCAACGTGAAGAATTAGGGCTGGATAATCCTGTTCCTAACGCAATGAAAAATTTGGAGTGGCGCAAGGCATACGCTTACCTGTTAGGTTTGTATCTCGGTGATGGGTGCATTGACAAAATAAAAAATAAAAAACGGTTGTATCGGTTACGTATTGTTCAAGATAAGAAATATGTTGGTCTTATTGAAGAATGTGCCAAAACAATGAAGGTTATTTTACCTAAAAATAGTGTTTTTTTTGTAAATGCACCTGGGTGTGTGGATATTGTCATTTTAAGTATTCATTTGCCCCAATTATTCCCACAACATGCGGGTGGTGTGAAGCACAAACGGAAAATCACCTTTGAAGATTGGCAATGGGCGATTATTGATGAATTTCCACTAGAGGTATTCAGAGGATTGTATCATTCGGACGGGTCACGGTCGCAAAATATCGTCAAAGGCAAAAATTATGTGCGCTATATGTTTGGGAATAAATCTGAAGATATTTTAGAATTGTTCACATATGTATGCGATAAAATCGGCTTGCATTGGACGATGAAAATCCCGACTGACAGTCGTTATGTGAAGGCAATATACATCTCCACACGCGCCGATGTCGCCTATTTGGAGGAGGTGATCGGCGCTAAGGCATAATGTAGACGCGCGGATAGATGCGCGTCTACAAACCAAACTTTCACCTCATGGCAATTTGACAATCGCCTCAATTTCGACCCCAGCCCGCATCGGCAATTTGGCGACCTGAATAGTGGAGCGTGCGGGTGGATTATGAAAGAAATATTGGGCGTAAATTTCGTTCATCTTGGCGAAATCATCTAAATCGGCTAAAAAGACGGTGGTCTTGACCACATCATCTAATGTCGCGCCGACCGATTCGACCACCGCTTTGATATTTTCTAGCACTTGGCGCGTCTGGGCTTGAATATCACCCTCTATCAAGGCTTTGGTCTCTGGCACGAGCGGGATTTGCCCCGCCATGAACATGAATCCATCGGCAATGATGGCTTGCGAATACGGTCCGACGGCGGCGGGTGCGTTGTTGGTCTGGACAACTTGTTTAGACATGAGAAAATGCTCCTTTGTTGAGATAAAAAGCAAATGATTATTTTCAGGGCGCATATACGGCTTCGCCTAATGCGCCCCTACAGCGGGATATTGTTGTAGGGATAGATTAGCGTAGCGTATATCCATCCGAATTGCCCTACAAACAGGCAGATTATCACCCTATAATAGCCCTATCTGGCATATCGGTGCAATAGATTGCGCCACATCGGGAGGGAATTTGTTATGAGAAAACTCATCACCTTCATCATCGGCATCGTTGCAGGGGGCGGTGCGGGAATCGCAGGGGTGGCGTTATTCGTCCCAGAAACCAGCGCCGAAATTCGCGCCCGTCTGCGTGCCGGATTTCAGGAAAGTTTGGCACATGCCAGAGAAGCCAGCGCCAAAAAACGGGCGGAACTCGAAGCGGAACTCTCATCCCTGAGTCGGATTGGCGACAATCATGGGGGCAACCGCGTCTAAATAGGCTTTGGGGATGCTCACCACGCCTTGCGTAGCGAGGTCTATCCACACCGCCAACGTCCGCACATTGGCGATGAGTTTGTTATCACTCACACGGCGGATGGTGTAATAATTCATATGACTGGCGCGACGAATATCGCTTATCCACATACAAATTTCGAGTTCGTCATCCAGCACCGCCGCGGCTTTGTATTCGATTTGATGCCGTCGCGCAAATTGACCATACCCCATCTCGCGGACTTGCGCCATGCTCCAACCGACTGCCCTGCCCGATTGCATCCCACAATCCGAGATGTAATTCAGATACACGGCATTATTGACATGCCCCGCCGCATCGATATCATCCCATTCCACACGCCTACGAATTTTGAACGCGCCTTCGGGCATTTTTGGCGGATTTGGCAACGATTCACGGCGTGGGGCTTCGGTCACGATTTCACCCCGCGCATACGCTTCGACAATGTCAGGTGTGATGGATGTCGGATACATGGATTTAGTATCCAACAACACCCAATCGGTTGACCCGTTGGCGATACGTTTATCGCCGACATACAATTCATACATCCGCAGAGAACGCACGCGCCGAAAATCCGCCACCCACGTCTTGACCGTGATCACATCGCCATAACGGGCGGCGGATAGATATTCGATGTCCGTTTCGTATGCCAGCCATTGCAAATTGAGCGATTCGTAGCGTTGGGCGCTGAATCCCACCGCCGCCGATGCCGAGAACGCCGATTCTTGCATATAGCGCAAATAATTGGCATGATTCACATGCCCATACATATCACATTCATAATGGCGGACAGGGAATTCACAGGTGTGGATGTATGGCATTGTCACCTCTTTTCGGGATGGATATTTATCAGATACCGATTTGCACACGGCGCACATTGGCAATTTCATCATGGGCAATCGGGCGGATTTGATGCGGATGCAACGCCACCAACGCCACAAATTCACCTGTGAGTGTGACAAATTCGACTTCATACCCAGCAGGATCGGCATATACATGCACCACCATGCCAACATCACCCATTTTTAATCCATGTTCAGATACATCTTCTGTCAAGACAACTTCGGTTAATTCTTCTATCATGACCTATCCTTTTCATCAACTCAGAGTGGGTACGCACTGATGAGGCGCGGGACGATGCTATGCTCATCAATTGCCCAAATGACCCGTACTTGCGGATTGCGTCCATCAGGTGTGATGAGCATCCCTTCTATCACATAATGCGTCCCAAATGGCGAGCGCGGAACGATAGCTTGAACATCATGCGTTTGGGCATGGTATTTGAGCGCATCCGCCATAACTTGCCATGTTTCTATTGTAAACCCAAATGCCAAAAAGAAACGGGCTTTGCTTTTGCCATTTTTGCTCTCCAAATTGAGTAAATACAACGTGATTTTATTCTTGGGAACAACGGCATTCTCGACAAATGGGAGTTTCATACTGTTTTCACCCACTATGTTGAATATAACGCAAATAATTGGCATGATTCACATGCCCATACATATCACATTCATACTGGCGGACAGGGAATTCACAGGTGTGGATGTATGGCATTTTTGCCTCTTTTTATTAAAATCCAAAATTCATCATAGCAAAATTATATCACCTTCACGCGGCTCGACTTCGAGGTGATGTTGGTATTGAAACGTTGCAAGAAAATATCCACGAAGCTATCGAGACTATAGCCGACCAAGAACGCTGTTTGCCAATTGGCGCTCTGCGTCAGAAAGACCAAGCCCAAAAAGCCAATCCACATCGAGACGATGCCCATGATGATGCCCCGTTCATGGATATGTATCCACGTAAACCAGTCGTCTATCGCCAAAAAGCTACTCTTAGGATCGTTGGCGCGGGCTTGTTTGATGCCATCAATGCCGATATGCACCACCGCACCGATAATCACAAACAGGTAGGCGATGAACAAATTCGCCGTCTCACCTTGTGGCACAATCCACTCCTCTAAATTCAGCAATTGCCCCACCTCGCCAATCGCTATGGCAATCAACGCGCCGATGACTATCGTCAGGGTGATGAACAGGTAGCTCAGACGACGACGAGCAAAATCGGCAGAGGCATGAAACACCACCCCTTGCCTCGCATCCACAATGCCATTTTCGACCAACACGGGACGAGCGGCTAAATAGTCGAGGACTTTCTGACGGCTCTCATCGTTGGGGATTTCGCTCTTGAAGGCATTATGAAAATCCAACGCCTGCCCGATGCGGATTTGCTCCAATTGATAATTCAGGCGTTGCGGAATGGTGAGGAGCGCCGTCTGATAAATCAGTTCGTCAATATCGCGGACGGCATCTTTGGCACAGCGTAAAATGATATTGCTGGCAGTGATTTCTTCTGCGGGATGAATCACCACCTCATTTTCGATATTGCTGATGTCGGTGGCGGGCATCATCTCGATGGGCGGTGGCGGGGGCCAATTGAGCGTCACCCGTTCCCATAAATTTTCGATGGTGGTGATATCATCGCCATACCGACTATACAGAGGGGCTTCTTTGTTGAGTAGGGCGCGTAAATCGCGGATGCGCGTGGCAATTTGTTTGACATTGCGCTCATAAATCGGCTGACGCGCCCGCAGGGTGCTAATCACCTCTCGCGCACGCATGGCGGGGTCTATCAACGGCTCTTTGCTCATAATTTCGGTGAGGGCATTACGTAAATTTTGGACTTCGGCACGCACATCGCGCAACAAGCCCATCAGACGGTTGTGATTATCCTCAGACATGATGGTCATCCTATCTCATCGTAAAACGGCACTCTCTCTATTTTAACCCGAATAGCGCCACAAGCCACACGATTCGACCGAGACGAGCAATACCCAACCATCTGAGGCGGGTTGGTCATCGCAGACCAGATACATAGCATGATGAGGGGCTTCATCCCACGATACACCCCGCTCAATACGGCGATAGGCATAAAAATCCACGCCCACCGCCATTGTTTGGAGATGCGTCATGATGATTTCATCGGGTGTGGTATGCTCGGCAATCGCTTGGGCGATATGATACGGCGCAATTTGGGACGAGGCTAAGCGATGTAAGGTGATCAACCACGCCAACCCCATCAGAAATGAGATGACAATGAACGCCCGTCCATATAACCGAAATAGGCGCGTTGTTCTGAATTGTGCGATGATAACCGCCAAGCCTATCGCAAGCGCGGGGAGCATAAAAATTTTCAGGAAATCATGACTGAAGGCGGGGTCACGCAGGATGAGGATATAACCCAATCCACCGACAAATAACGCCCCAACCAGCCATTTGGTATTTTTGGGGCTATGGCGGATGATATAGAACAAGCCGATAATCCCCAATATACACACGGCAGGCGTGGCGAAGATGAGCATCTCGCCGATTTGGTCGAGGATGAATTCGCCAACTGTGAAACTATATCCCGTCTGATACGAACTGGTCGCATCGGTGCGGGCGCTGAACATGCGAATGAGGGTATTCACCGCGCCCGATTTGCCCCATTCATAATAAACCAGCATGGCATTCAATCCCAACAATCCCGCCACACCGACCACCATCAACATGAGGCGTTGCCGTGTATGATTCGCCAACATGATGCCCACTAAACCCAAACAGGCGATGACCAAACTGGCGCTCCACGCCGTAAAAATTCCCAACCACGCCAACAAGCATAACGCAATTATCCGCATCCAAGTCGGTTGAACCAGCCATTTGGCGAGTATGGCAGAAAATAGGGTGATGAATGCCAGCGCAGGCGCTTCGTGATTGGGCATCCGCCCATAATAGGCGACCATCGGCGTGAGGATGTATATCAACATGGCGATGATCGCCGTGTGTTTATCGGCAATACGGCGCGTGAAGATATATAACCCCGCCATGCTGATGAGTGTGAAGCACGCCATCGTCCATCTGCCGATGAGTTCTGTCGATGAAATCCCCACAAAAAGTGAGGTTAGCCCGATAGACCACACTGCCAACGGGGGATGATTGGGATAATAGGCAAATGTATCAGGGGTGGCGGGGGCATAATTGATGACGATCATGCCGCGCAAGGTATCAAATCCATACCGATGCCAATTTAATACGCCCGCGCTCACCCATACGCCATTGGCATCGTGATGACCAAACCATGGGACGGTCAAATTTCGGGTGAGCAATCCCCATCCGATGAATAGCACCAGCACAACGAACCAGCGATGACGCATATCAATCCAACATGATTTTGAGGGCATCGATGAGCGCATCGGCATCGGCTTGGGTATTGTATGCCTGAAACGAGACGCGAATATATGGCTTGTTATTCCACACGACAATCGGGACTTCGATATTGAATTGGTCGTATAGGCGAAATTTGAATTGGTCGGCGTTGATGGTCTCTGGCAAAGGCGCGGTGAACATCTGCCCTATCCAATGATCAGGCGCGATGATGGGCAATTCGGTGAGTTCTGCGATTCGTGACCGCGTTTCGATTGCCAATTGATGACACCGCGCACGGACTTCATCCCAGTGATGATGACGTTGAAAATCGATGGCGGCGGGGACGCTCAGATAGGCGGATATATCACGGGTGGCTTGATACTGGTTGTGTTGCACAAGGCGCGTGGTGGCGGATGATAACACCAGACCACCGCCTAGCGATTGCCCACTGCGGGGTTGATAACCCCAACTGATGATGAGCGGGTCTATCATGTCATGCAAATCACGGCGGGCATATAAAAACCCCGCCCCTTTGGGCGCACACAACCATTTATGACAATTGCCCGCATAAAAATCGGGGTCGAGTTCGGTCAGATTCAACGGCAATTGGCTCGGCGCGTGTGCGCCATCGATGACGGTATAAATCCCTCGTTCCCGCGCCCGTCTGATAATTTCGGCAATTGGAAAAATGAGCGCCGTTGGCGATGTGATATGGCTGATTGAAATCACTTTCGTGCGCGGGGTGACGGCGCTCCAAAAGTGTTCGATAAAGGCTTCGGGGGTGGTCATTGGCAAAGGGAGAGGGTGGCGGATATAAGTCGCGCCCGTCTTTTCGCAGATGAATGTCCATAATAAATCGACCGCGCCATATTCATGATCGGTGGCGAGGATTTCATCCCCTACCCCTAACGGAATAGACCGCGCCACCATATTCATACCCACGCTGGCGTTGGGGATATACACCAAATCATCGGGATGACAAACCAGATATTCGCCCAACACTTCGCGGGCTTCATCCAACAACCGATCGGAGCGTCGCCCCAAAAATTCGACCGGTTGGGCTTCGAGTTCGCGTTGCCAACCCTGATACGTCTCGAAAACGGGTTTCGGACACGCACCAAACGAGCCGTGATTCAGAAATATAACATTGGGGGCGAGCAAAAATTGGTCACGCATAAAACAATCCTTATGGTTATTTCACCGATAAACGCACCACACGGTCATGCCCCGCATAATCGTGGATGACCTCTTGCAACATAATCTCGACATGCTGACGGGCAATCTCTATCACGGCTTGGCTCTGACCAGATCCAACCTCTAAGAACATGTGAATCGGCGCAATGCCGACATCGCGCACCTGCTCAAACAACCTGCGATAATAGTCTAGCCCGTCCGCGCCACCATCTAGGGCGATTTGTGGCTCAAACCTGCTCACAGGCAGATGCGGTAATAGGTCGCTGGTGATATAGGGCGGATTCGAGAGGATAAGGTCTACTTTGAGGTTTCTTTGATAGATGGGATCTAATAAATCACCCTCAAAGAATTGAATATTCTTCACACCGTGCAATTCGGCATTGCGTTTGGCAACGTTCAGGGCTTCGGGGCTAATATCAATAGCGTACACCGTTGCTTGTGGAAAACGTAAGGCGAAACTAATGGCGATAATCCCGCTCCCCGTCCCGACATCCACCGCAAGCACTTGAGATGGGTCTTGATAAAACCCTTCGACCATCATAATGGCGTGTTCGACAAGGTGTTCGGTCTCTGGACGTGGCACGAGGACATCGGGCGTGACGATAAAATCCCGTCCATAAAATTCGCGGTGTCCGACCAGATAAGCATAGGGTTCACCATTCACCCGCCGTTGGATGAGCGTGGCATATTCCGCCACCAATTCATCAGACAGGGGCTTTTCGGGATGTGCAATGACATGCGCCCTATCCACACCGAGTAAATTCGCCAAGATGAGTTGAGCATCGAGCGATACATAATCAGATACTTCGCGGAGTTTGCGTTTGGCTTCTGTGAGTGCTGTGCCAATTGTCCAGCCAGACATGATGTTTATCCTCAACATCTGTTTGCAAGTGAGATAATCATACCGCATCTCCCGCTAAAACCAAAAGGTGTTTCAATGATTCAACTGATGCACATGACCCCCGTTTTAGGCAAAATGGGCGCTTGTCAATATTACACAAAACGGGTTATAATGAAGCACTTGTAGCCAAAAGGCTAAAAATCGTAAAAAATTATCACCAAGTTATCATTATTCGGGAAGGAGGAAGATATATTGTTGCGGTGGGTATTCATCCACAAATGACAATATATCGCTTCTGCGTATGAATTCAGACACAACAGGGATGGACGAAAAAAATATGGAACAGCCATCTACAGAATCAACACCACAAGAAGAGGTATTGACCCCCGTTGAGGCAGTTGAGGAAGCCGTGAACGCACCTATTATGGATGATGAGGCACCATCTGCCAGCGACCATACCCATTCGGCACATGAAGATGATGTACAAACACCGCAAGCACCCGACAGCCCACCCTTACGCTTTAAGCGTGGCGATTTGGTCGAGGGGGTTATCACCAGTTCTACACTCACCGAAGTCAAGGTTGATTTGGGTGATGGCGTGATTGGTGTTATCCCTGGTCGTGAATTAGAACGCATGACGCGCCAAAGTATTGAAGAATTGAAAGAGGGGAAACAAGTGACGGTGTATGTGGTCAATCCACATTCACATGAAGGCACAATCATCCTCTCGGTGAATCGGGCGGTTGAAGAACTCGATTGGCAACGCGCAGAGACCTATCATAAATCGCAAGACCCCTACGAAGCCAATGTGGCAGGCTATAACAAAGGTGGTCTGATTGTACGGTTTGGGCGGTTGCGCGGGTTTATTCCACAAAGCCAAATTAGCGATGATCGCAAAAATCAACTCGAAAATGGCGAAGGCACGCTCGAAGATCGGTATGCCCGCATGGTCAATGACCCCATCATCGTCAAAGTGATGGAGGTTGATCGTAGCCGTAACCGCCTGATTTTATCTGAACGCACCGCCTCGCGGGAACGCCGTGAACGCAGAAAAGAAGCATTGATCGACGAACTCACCGTTGGGCAAGTCATCAACAATGGGCGCGTGGTCAGCCTCGAAGATTTTGGCGCGTTTGTGGATGTTGGTGGCGCAGAAGGCTTGGTTCACCTGACCGAAATTTCATGGAAACATGTCACTCATCCTAAAGAAGCCTTGCGCGTTGGGCAAACGGTGAAGGTTGAGGTGATTAGCATTGACCGCGAGCGTCGTCGCATCGGTTTGAGCATCAAACGCCAAGAAGCCGACCCGTGGGACGAAGTGGCAACCACCTATCAAGTGGGGGATTTGGTCAAGGCGACTGTCACCAAAATGACAAAATTCGGCGCATTCGCCCGTCTGACACAAGCCCAAGACATTGAAGGGCTGATTCACATCTCGGAACTATCGGACAAGCGCGTGAATCATCCGCGTGAAGTCGTCAAAGAGGGTGATGAACTCGATTTGCGTGTCGTCAAAATTGATGTCAAAAATCGCCGTCTGGGTCTGAGCCTGAAGCGCGTGAATTCGCCTGAATGGTTAGACCGCGACCTGCAACGTTATATGTCTGGTCAATAAGCCTACTCTGGGGCAAGTGATAAACGTGGTTTATCACTTGCCCTCGCATATAAACCCCTGATGAAACACATATCCCAACAACAAAATAGCATCCGCATCGCGCCGATACTCATCCTCATCGGCTTCATCTATATCATATATGTGCGACCTGCCCCGTTACGGTTAGATACCATCATCCCCAACACGCCTCAACTCGGCGCGACCACCATCCGCTTCACGCTGGATAATGACACGCTGTTATTCCCGACCCAATGCGTATCCGCTTGGTGGGATATGAATAACACACGCGGGGTTTATATCAATAACAACGGTGTCATCGCGCCCGATTCGCGCCTGCTGTGTCATCTTCCGCCACCCAATGGGGTGATAGCGCAATTGCGCGTGGTGTTACCTGATGACACCGCTATCCAATACGATTTTAAGGTGCGTATCCTCATCTATGACCCAATCTTTTTGGGGTTATGCTTATTCACGCTCATCATGATTATCACCCGTGTATGGGAACTGAAAAACATATATGCCCTGTGGCGGATGATCGGCATGGTGAGCGCCATAACGATATTCACACTCATCGGTGCAATCATCATCGGCGCACATCATTTTTTCATGACCCCGCCAACGGTATGGGATGATGCGCTGATGTTCGCCCGTTATGCCCATAACCTATCCGAGACGGGTATCTGGTCATGGAACGCGGGCGAAGCGCCCGTCTTTGGCATGACCGAATTGGCATATGGATGGATGGTGTATACCGTATCGCAGATTGCCCGGTCTCTCTCGCCTATCACATTGGTGCAATCCACCAGCGCCTTATTTGGCGTATTCTGGGTCATCGTGTTGGCGATAGCATTGGGTGGAATGAGCATCCGTTTATCGCGCCAACAAAGACAAACATCCCGATTTCTGTTGATATTCGCGCTTATCGTCATCAGTTTATCGGCACATACCAATCTGCTCCATCATTTCACCAGTGGCATGGGGACGACCACCGTCTTGGTATATGTGACGGTGTATATCATCGGCATGACGGTTTATATCCAAAACCCGACTCGCACTTTGGCGCTAATCATGGGCGTATTCGGCGGATTAGGCTTCGCAGTCCGTCCCGATGTGATGTTGTTCACCGTTTGCGTGCCGATGGCGTTATGGGTGTTTCCCACCAAAACGCACACGCGCCAACAAGCCGTTTTATTGGGTGGCATCACCACGATAACATTCGGCGCAACGCTGTTAATCGCCCACCTGTATTTTGGGGTGGCGTTGCCGTTGCCGTTCTTCGCCAAAAGTGGCGGGGTAGATGATGATTATTTAGCTAATCAGTATGTGGCAGTAGCGATTGACCAGCTAGGCGCATACATCTATAGCAACCGCTATCTGATACTGCTCATCATCGGCGGGATAGTCATCCATCCGAAAGGATTTATGCAACGGCTCGGCGCGTTAGAACGCGGTCTGATTGTAGGGATGATAGGATACATCGCCTACTATGCCCTATTCGTGACTCAAATCATGCCCGAACATCAACGCTTCTATTATCCCACTTTGCCGATACTCATCTGGTTGGCATATTTGGGCGCGGTCTCATTCACAGAACGCCTATGGATGATTATCCCAACCGTATGGCGCTTTTTGAACGTGCCAATTCGTCAGGTTGTTATCGTTGGCGTGATGATACTTGGCGTGATGATGCTATCCAATATCATCCATCAGACGCATCAATTTTTGTATGTTCATCAGGCGACCTATTACCCACCCCACGATGCGCGGTGGTATAAATTGGCACAATTCGCCGATATAGATAACATCACCGTTGCGACAACAGAAGTCGGCGCGGTGGCGGTGGCAAATTTTTCGTGGCGGGTGATAGACCTCGCGGGGCTGAACGATACACGCTTCGCGTTAGAAGGTTTTTCCGCGACTGTTTTGCTCGATGATTATCGCCCCGATTTGCTCTATTTGCCCTACCCCGATTATATCGAGATGATAGAAAGCATTATCACGCATCCAACATTCTTGCGAGATTATACCTATTTCACGGCGGGGCAAATCCGCCTGCCGATGGGCGTGGCAATCCGCAACGATAGCCCTGCTTATACCGACTTGATGCAAATTGCCAGACCATAAGAAAGGTTGAGCCCATGCTTAAACGACTTGCACGCCCAATTGTGAATTATCTTAACAACCAATTTCGAGATATTCATCAACACATAGATAATAATCATGAACAAGTGCGCCAAACGCTCATCGCGCCAAAGCCAGAACCCGACTATCCGATTACAACTCACTTTATTCAGGATAATCTGAATCGTGATGAGCGCATGATGATGTTGCTCGGCGGGTTACATACAGCGCGTGTGCGGGCATTACCAGCCAACTCATCGATTCACGAAGCGGAATTTTCGGTCTTTTCGCAGATGGGTGAAGACGGCATCATCCAATTTTTGTTGGCACATATCCCAAACATCCGCAAAACATTCATCGAATTTGGCGTTGAGCGTTATGTTGAAGCCAATACCCGTTTTTTGCTCAAACATGATTATTGGCGTGGATTGGTGATGGATGGCAGTGAGGTGGCAATTCGTTACATCCAAACCGACCCCGTTGCATGGCGCTACGACCTGACCATCAAACAAGCCTTCATCACCAAAGATAATATCAATCAATTAATTCAAGAGGCGGGATTTTCGGGGTCAATTGGCATTTTGAGCGTGGATATAGACGGTAACGATTATTGGGTGTGGGATGCGATAGATGTCGTTCAACCGACCATCGTCATCTGTGAATATAATGCCACTTTTGGCAATCAACACGCCATCACCATCCCCTACCAAGCTGATTTTGTACGCACCAACGCGCATTATTCTAATTTGTATTTCGGGGCATCTTTACCAGCATTATATCAACTGGCAGAGAAAAAGGGCTATGATTTTGTCGGATGTAACCGTATGGGGTGCAATGCTTTCTTCGTCAAAAAAGATAGCGGGCATCGCCTCAAAGCACTCACGCTAAAAGAGGGATTTGTCTCTGCACCATTTAGCGAATCACGCGATGAACAAGGCAACCTGACTTATCTAAAAGGCGACCAAAAATTATCACAAATTGCCGATTGTCTAATTTATAATGTCACCACAGGCGAAACCTTGACGATTCGAGAACAGTTTAATCTATCCTAAACACAGCTTGTAACAAAACTCAAACAGATGAAGATGATCGAAATGAAAAACACTGTCAGAATTCTAATCAATTCGTGCTAGACTAGAATGTTAAGGGATAAAAACCTCTGCTATAATAGATTTATGTGAACATTGACTCTGTAATCGCTAAAAACGCAGTAATGGATAAGTAAAACTTAGTGTGCCAACGGAGGGTATTGACCGTGGCGAACAAAATGGAACGATTCACACAACGAGCGCGGCGCGTTTTGGGGCTGGCTCAAGAAGAAGCAGAACGACTCAATCATAACTACATCGGCACAGAGCATTTATTACTCGGTCTCATGCGCGAAGAAGGTGGTGTGGCAGGTCGTGTTTTGCGTGATTTGGGTTTAGACCCGCGTCGTGTAGAAGAATTGGTAGAACGCCTCACACGCGCTTCTACGCGCACATCCCCAACACAACTGGATTTGTCTCCGGGTACGAAAAAGGTCTTGGAATTGGCTGTCGATGAAGCCCGCCGTATGGGGCATCATTACATCGGCACGGAGCATCTGTTATTGGGTTTAGTCCGCCAACAAGAAGGCGTAGCGATTGATGTCCTCAAACGGTTGGGCATTAGCCCCGAAGAAGTGCGCCGACAAACCCGTCGCGTGCTTCAGGAAAGCCCGATGCAACCGCAAAGCAGTACCGAAGAAAAGACCCCCCAACAACCACCTCAAAAACGGCGTAGCACCGAAAAAACCCCATTGGTCGACCAACTCGCCACCGATCTGACCGAATTGGCACGCGAAAATAAACTCGATCCGGTTGTCGGGCGCGAGACAGAAATTGAGCGCGTCATTCAAGTGTTGTCTCGGCGCAGAAAAAATAACCCTGCCCTCATCGGCGAGCCGGGGGTCGGTAAAACGGCGATTGTCGAAGGGCTGGCGCAACGCATCATCGCGGGTGATGTCCCGCGTCCGTTGATGAACAAGCGCGTATTGCAACTGGATGTCGGCTCATTGGTGGCGGGGACGATGTATCGCGGTCAATTTGAAGAACGCCTCAAACGGGTTATCGAAGAGCTAAAATCATCCGATGCGATTTTATTCATTGACGAAGTTCACATGCTGGTCGGGGCTGGCTCGGCGGGGAGCAGTGTAGATGCCGCCAATATCCTCAAACCAGCATTGGCGCGTGGCGAATTGCAATGTATTGGCGCGACCACGTTGGATGAATATCGCAAACACATCGAAAGTGATGCGGCATTAGAACGGCGATTCCAACAAATTTTGGTGGATGAACCCTCGATCGAAGAGACCATCGAAATTTTGCAAGGGATTAAAATCCCCTATCAGGAACATCATAATGTCGAAATCACTGATGAAGCGATTGAACAAGCCTCGAATTTATCGGCACGGTATATTCCAGATCGCTTCTTGCCCGATAAAGCGATTGACCTAATTGACGAATCTGCCGCTCGTCTGCGGATGTATAAAAGTCCAGAAGCCGCCCAAGTGCGCCGTATGGAATTGGATTTAGCCGATATTGATGATGAACTGAGCATCATCGCCGAAGACGAAGGGGATAATGCCGATGAAGAACGGGTGAATGAATTGCGTGAACGGCGCAACACCATCGCCAGTATCCTGACCGAGCTGAAATCGAACTGGAACACCGAGACGAATCAACCCCGCCTCACGGGAGATGATATTGCCGAGGTCGTCTCGATGTGGACGGGTATCCCCGTCATGCGGATGGCTGGCGAAGAAACGATTCGACTGATGGAGATGGAAAACGCCCTCCATAAACGCATCATCGGGCAACACGAAGCGATCTCCGCCATCAGCAAAGCTGTACGCCGTGCGCGAGCAGGTCTGAAAGACCCACGCCGTCCGATTGGATCGTTCATGTTCTTGGGTCCAACGGGTGTCGGCAAAACAGAACTCACCAAAACCCTCGCCGAATTCATGTTCGGCAGTGAAGACGCGCTCGTCCAATTGGATATGAGCGAATTCATGGAACGCCATTCGATTGCCCGTTTGGTTGGTGCGCCTCCGGGGTATGTCGGTTACGAAGATGCTGGTCAGTTGACCGAAGCCATCCGTCGCCGTCCTTATAGCATTGTCGTGTTTGATGAAATCGAAAAAGCGCACCCCGAAGCCTTTAATATGTTGTTGCAGATTATGGAAGAGGGGCAATTGACCGATGCGCGTGGTCGCCGTGTGGATTTCCGCAATGCGCTCATCGTCATGACCAGCAACATCGGCGCAGATACCATCAAACGTGGCGCGAGTTTGGGCTTTAGTATACCAACCGATACCGCCGCCGAAGAACGTCAATCGTATGAAGAACTCAAGAAAAAGGTCAATGAGCAATTACGGCGTGCCTTCCGCCCCGAATTCCTCAATCGCGTAGATGCGACTATCGTGTTCCGTCCGTTGACACAAGATGAAATTAAGCAAATTGTCGATTTGGAATTGCTCAAAGTGGGCAACCGCCTTATCGAACATGCGATTACGCTCGAAGTCACCGAAGAAGCCCGTACATGGCTTGCTACCAAAGGCTACGACCCCGAATATGGGGCGCGTCCGTTGCGCCGCCTGATCCAAAACGAAGTCGAAGATGCGCTTTCGGATGGAATTTTATCGGGCAAGTTCAGCCTCGCCAGCGTGGTGCGTGTGACCACCAATGAAAATGATGAACTCGTCCTCGAAAATGCCAACGAAAATCAGGCAGAACCAACGATGAATTAGCGTATTGCATTAGCTTGTTGTGGCGGACATACGAGGCTCACGCCTCTCGTCCGCCATTACGCCACTATCCTATCATGGACGACTCGCCCGCAGGGTGGCGTATGTCGTCCACAGCTTACACCCTATTTACCCCACCCTAATTATTCTTCTCGGTCAATTTCTGTCTCGCCATCATCTTGAACACACTCACCATTTTATGGTCGGGTTGGATTTTCAGCGCACGGTCATAAATGGCGATGGCGTGTTGATAATCTCCCCTATCGACATATACCAACGCATATTGGATATATGATGCCATATCTTGGGGTTGTAAGCGTATTGATTCTTCAAAATTTTCGATGGCATGAAACGCATCATTCAGACGATGATAAGCTAACCCACGATGATAATAGGCTAACCAGTAGCTCTCATCTATCCGAATGGCTTCATCTAAATCGGCGAGCGCCTGTTGATAATCACCCAATTCAATATAGGCACTCGCCCGTTGGCTATAGGCAAGTGGATTATCGGGTGCTAAGTTAATCGCGTGGGTATAATCGGTAATGGCATCGCGCAAGCGATTGGCATAATAATGTTCGTTGCCACTTTGGATATAATCATCAGCACTATTCATCAAAGTCACCTCCATCAATTTCCATCGCCACAATTTTCTGCGATGCCGATTCGATATACACCACCAACGGCGTATCGGGGTCTAAGCCACGCAAAATCTCGTAGGCGTTCATCAAAATTTTGAGGCGTAGCCCATCTATCAACAGGTAATAACGGTCATACGCCCGCCCTTCGACCACCTCTAAGCGCCATTCGCCACGCAATCCTGTGACGGGCATGGGATATTTGTGCCTACGTTCCCGATTACCCAAATAGTTGACATAAACAATAATCCCAATCAACAACAATGCGACTGGTAAAATGAATGGCAATCCGTCTAAAAAGGCGCGGATATAGGCGCTGACATCGAATAACAATCCACATAGCACCAACGCGATAAACGCGATCGCTAACAATATAAATAACGCACAGCCAATATCGAGCGTCTCTTGGGTATCTTCTTTGCCCAATTTGAATTTTTGGCGGGGCGAGATTTGTCCTGCACGATTCACGCGCAGTTCCTCTTCTGTAAAATCAAATAGCTCTGCGAAACGGGCTTCAAATGCCATTGTTACATCCTAATATGGTGGCTCAAATTGTGGAAATTTTACCACAATCCGAGCAAATGATTGAATCCTTCTCATGCCCTCATTATAATCTCTAAAAAGGAGCGAGCTTTATGACCACATCAAGATTACCTCACGAAAATCGTCTGGCGGTGAATGATGTCGTCTCGTTGGATAAATCACTACCCCTGTGGGCGAGGCGCAGTAACCCGATTATCCGCCGTCAATTGGGGGCGCATTGGCGTGTATTTCCGCCCGAATTACGCCCTATCGCGGTATGGATAGGCTATTATACCGCCTTTTTAGCCATTAGCCTGACGGGTGCAGATTTTATCTTCATCTTTTTCATCCCATTTGCGTTGGTCTCTGCGGTGGTGTTCCCCGCCATTTTATATCTGTATATTCGTTCACTGGGTCAAGTCATCGCCGATTCTGCCACGGCGATGGTGACAGAATATACCCACGACAGCCTGACGCTATTGCGTACCACCCCGTTTGATACGATGGAAATCATCCTCAGCAAAATATCGGGCGCGGTATGGCGACGAATGGATGATATACAAGATATCACCACTTATACGCGCACGATGGGCGGGATGGTCATTTTGGGATCTTATATCATCTTATTCAGTCCCGCAGATCATCCGCATGTGGCACAATTTTTATCGTTACCCATGCTCATCGCATCATTGGTGCGCGTGCCGTTGGAATTGGTGATGGTGGCGAGCATTGCAACCATGTTGGGTGCATACACCAAATCGCGCAATAGCGCCGTTTTAGCGACCACCATCTTCGCCTTTTTCTACTTTTTATTGCTTCTGCTCATCCGCTTTTTGGGATGGCATTGGTCAGTGCAGTGGGTGATAGATGCCGTGTTACCTGTCGTTTTGCCCATCGGGATTATCTATGCCTCGCTCAGATTGACCCAAAAAGCCATCGAAAGTGATTAGCGTAGGCTAATCGTGGTGTAAGCGTCTTACCATCGTAGGCATATTTGACGATATAATTAAATTATCATCGTTACAATATGTTAAGATGGGAGTTTTATTTATGAAAAGTCGCTTCACCCTGTTCATCCTTATCGGGATATTGCTTGTGGGTTTTGCCATGAGCGTATCGGCACAAGATACAATCCCTGTGCGTGAACCGTATGTCACGGCTCGTCTGAACGTCAATGTGCGGGCAGGAGATGGCACATCGTACCGGCGCATCACCGTATTATTGCGCGACCAGAGCGCGTCTATCATCGGCATCAATGCCCGTCGCACATGGTATCAGATTCAACTCACCAACGGTCGCATCGGTTGGGTGGGTTCGAGTGTTGTCACCGTCACGGGTGATTTGAGCAATGTGCCAGTAATCGCATCCCCCGCATTGACCCCCAGCACTGCTGTATCTACCCCCGTCCCGACCAATCCTGCATCAACGAGCGGTGTGAGCGATTTGAGCGCATCGCCACCGAAACTCGAACCCAATAGCCCAACTTGCGGTGTGGCGTTCAATATTTTGGTGAATATCAATAATGCGGGTCCGAATAAGACCAACAGCCCCGCCACGATTTACATTGAAAATCTTTATAACGGGGCGACCACCAACGCCTTCACCACCGTTTTGCCCGAAATCAACGGCATGGTCGATTTTGTGGTAGGCGGTTCGATGACCGTCAACACAGGTGGCGGTGGCACACATACGATTCGCGTCACCATTGACCCAGAGAATCGTGTAACTGAATCGAATGAAAATAACAATGTTGTCAGCACCAATTACACCCTAACAGGTTCTTGTTAAGGAGACCTAATATGACCCGTACAAAGTGGATTTTTGTGTTCCTCATCGCTATGTTGGTCGTTCCGTTTGCGGTATCGGCGCAAGTCGTCACCCCTAATGACGATACCGAAATAGACCCCAACGCCAATATCAGCTTCCCACCACCGATTTACACGCTTCGCGGGCGCGTGCAGATTTTTGGGAGCGCCAATTTGCCCAACATGAGCAATTACTTTTTGGAATTTCGTCCAGTGGTGAATCGTCCGAATGCCATTAACAATTCGGCGTGGACACCCGCATCACTGCCTGCTACAACACCTGTGAGCGATAATGTCCTCGCCACATGGGATACCAGCATGATCGCCGATGGCTTATACGAATTACGCCTGACAATTAATGTGCGCGGGCAAGCCGCCACCTATTTTGTCGTGAGTCCGTTGCGCGTTGAAAATACGCCGAATCGCTTTTTACAAGCCAATCCGGGCTTGGTCGCCAGCCCAACCCCGAATATCAATATTCAACCAACCAATCCGACTGCCACACCGCAACCCGCCTCAACGGGTCCCATCGTCACGGCTACGATTGATGCCAACGTCCGCAGTGGGGATGATGTGGCTTATCAAGCGATTGGATTTTTGCTCCGTGGGCAAAGTGCGACCATTTTGGGCGTGAGTTCGACAGGTACGGGTTGGTATTTCATCCAATTGGATAATGGCAGGCGCGGATTTATCTCGCCCCAAGTGGTGAGTGTATCGGGCAATGTGAATAACCTCGCCCGCATAGACCCGCCACCCTTCCCCGTCCCACCGACGGCAACCCCCATCCCTGTCAGTGGCAATTTGGCGGCATCTCTACCCGATTTAACACCCGATAACCCAACCTGTAATGTGCCATTCCGAATTTTGATTAACATCACCAACAATGGCACAGGCAACACGTTGGGGACGGCAACCGTTTTGTTCCAAGATTTCCATAATGGTGTATTGCAAAGTTCGTTCTTCCGGACTGTGCCACCGCTTGCGCCCGGTCAAAATTATGTGGTCGGTAGCGATAACTGGGTGATTGCCACCAACCCGAATAAAGTCCATGAAGTTCGTGTGACGATTGACCCCGAAGGCTTGGTCGCCGAACAGAACGAAAACGACAATGTGTATAGTGTGTTATACACCCTGCAACAAGGCACATGCCCATAATTATTGTTCATGATAGCTAGATGCTTTGAGCATCTGGCTATTCGCCCCAAAAGCGCACTAGGCGCGGATCAAAGTCTAAATTATCTCAATCACAAGCATAATTTTTTATTTTGCACTATCATTGAAATAGAGCGTTAGATAAGCTACGACAGAGGAGTAACCCATGAACAGACGTATCACGCTATTATTAATCGGTTTAGTCGTCTTTATTTTGGCGGTCGGGGTAAATGCACAAGGTATCACACCGAACCCAAACACGCCACCCAATCCGAATGCCAATATCAGCTTTCCGCCACCGGTCTATTTTATGCGTGGCGAAATGCAGATTTATGGCACTGCCAATTTACCCGGGATGGCGAATTACTTTTTGGAATATCGTCCGCTCATCATCCCACCGAGTCCCGATGTGATTTTACCAGAAATCCCATGGGGTCCGATTTCGTTGCCCAGTAATGTACCCGTCCAAAATGGCTTGTTGGGGATTTGGAACACGTTCACCGTTGCCGATGGGTTGTATGAAATTCGTCTGACGGTGAATGTGCCTGGTCAAGACCCTGTGATTGTTACGGTGAGTCCGCTACGGGTCGAAAACAGCCCGTCTGATTTTGCCTTGCGGAATATTCAATTATTTACACTGCCCGGTAATCTCGCCGTAGAGAGTGTCGTCACACCTCCATTACAACCAGTCACCACCGAAGAGGCGACCACGACAACAGGACCGACCGTAACTTCGACCGTTGATGCCAACGTGCGTGCGGGTGATGATACGGTATATAGCGTGGTTGGCGTGTTACGCAATGGCACATCTGCGCCCATTTTAGGCATTAGTTCACGCGGGACAGGCTGGTATTATATCGAATTACCCAACGGGACACGCGGATTCATCTCGCCGAGCGTGGTCACAGTCAATGGCAACACCAGCGGCTTGCAACAAATCACCCCGCCACCACGTCCTGCGGCAACATCAACACCAACCAGCGCCCCAACCCGTTCTGTGACGAATACCCCACCCACCACAGGTTCATTACCCGATTTAGGTGGTGCATTGCCATCGCTCAGCCCCAACCCACCATCGTGCGGCACACCGTTCAACATCCTCATCAACTTGGCAAATATCGGCTCTGCGGCGGTCACTGCGCCCTTCTTGGTTGGGTTTGAGGTGTCTGGTCCGAGCTACTTCCAAAGCTATACCGCCAACGCCAATGTTTCATCGGGCAGTCCCATCAACCCAGGCGGGAATTTTGTCGTCGGATCGCCATCGCCATTCACCATTACATCGGGCGGTGGACAAACCTTCACCGTGCGCGTGTATATTGATGCCAATTATGCCATCACCGAATCGAATGAGGGCAACAACATCATCACCACAACCTTCGTCTTATCGGGCGGTTGTTAACCATAACAAAAATCCCCTCATAGAGGGGATTTTTTATGGTTCACTCGCTACTTTTTTCGGCGTGCCAATTTTTGATGTAAGACAACGCATCATCTTCGCTCCACACAATCCGTTTGCGGACGTGTTCGGCGGGGATACGCATCGAGCCACGTAAAATTTCTTCATGATAAAAATCATTTACCAACAACGCCACAGGGATGTTGCTGGTATCAACGCGCATATTCATACGGTTGCTGGTGCGTCGGGCGGTCGAGAGGTTACTCTCTTCAAAGGCTTGGACTTTGCGAAAATCAAAAATTTGCCCTAACATATTATCAATACCAAACTCTCGATAAATTTCATCGAGCCAATCATACACCTGAATGGTCACATCACCATCCAAAATACCCCGATATTCAATTCTGGCAAGACGTGTTTCGGGGTCATACGTTGCCGTTGCATTGGGAATTTCTAAGCGAAGGTTTGCCATACCGTTTTTCCTGATAAACTATCGATATAATCAGACAATATCTTTCATTGTATCACCACATGCTTTAATTTAGGTGAAAATGTTTGAAAAAATCTATGATTCAAGAGAAAATCTAACCGTTGTCTTACGCATAAACGTGCATAAAAATTATTTTTGGATGAAAATAAAGCGATATTACATTTAGAGGAGTATTTTTGATGAAGCAACGTTGGTTATGGATAGTAGTAGGTGTGCTAATCGTGGCGCTCATAATAGGCGGTTTGGTGGTTTATAACCTCTTCTTTCGTGGCGGGGATGTTGAATTGGCGCGGTTGAACGGCGGAATCGCATTCACATCCGATATGGACGGTTCTTGGGATGTGGTCACACTTTCGGCAGACGGGGAACTGAACAATCTCACACGACAATGTATACAGTTAGATGATAACCCCGCTTGCACAGAGGAAGAATATCGGTTGATGCCCCAAGAAGATAAAGGTCACGAATACTTCCCCAGTTATGCCTTCGATGGGCAGATGATCAACTTGATTACCAGTCGTAGTGGTGTGGTGATGGGTCCCGCCCAAGTACGTCCTGATGGGACTGATTTTAGAACGCTAGATTTGCTCAGTGCGATTATATCTGTGGCACAAGAACAACGCTTCCAGTGGGATCCAAGCTATTCAAAAGATGGCTGGCAATTGTGGGCAGAAATCGCCAACCTGAATCTCGATTTATTCGTGCAATCCCCCGCGGGCGATAAAATCCGCCTCACACAAGACGGCGTAAATGGGGCGCGAGATTGGTTTGCAACGTGGTCTCCAGATAACCAGTTCATCATCTACAGTAGTAATCGAATCGATAACGATGAAAATTTGTATATCATCTCCCGTGAAGGTGGCGAAACCCAACGCCTGACGAATTTTGATTATTCGGTTTTGAATGGCGCATTTTCGTTGGATGGCAAGACCATTTTATTCATCTCGAATGAAGATGAAATTTTGATGACAGGCGAGATGCCAATTTATTTGATGAACCCAGATGGGAGCAACATCCGCCCCATCGGCGATGAAATTTTTAGTGGCGATGCCCAAGTCTCGCCCGATGGGACGCAGATGGTGTATATGTCTAACGAAACAGGGAATTGGCATATTTACCTGATGAATGTGGATGGCACGAACAAACGCCAACTCACCGAGACGGGCAATAATCTGTTCCCCGTGTGGGAAACTATCCCCGCCGATAGCGCACCAGAGGCAACTCCTGCACCATGATCTTATTTTTCCGCCACGTTATCCGACAAACATCTCTCATCACCATTGGGATAGGGATAATTTGCGCTTTCGTGTTGGCGCTAGGGGGCATGTTGCCCCCTGCCCCGCGTATTGTGTATATGGCATCGCCCGATAGCAACTCATCATGGGATTTATTCATGCTCGATATGCGGACAGGCGCGACTATCCGCCTGACCAACACCCCTCGCATCAATGAACGCTATCCTGCATGGTCATCGGACGGGCAAAGGATTGCCTATCATGCCAATACACCCACCAGCGATTTGTACGATATTTACATCATCACGCCCAACAACCTCACCCAACGCATCACCCCTTTCATGAATGATGGTAATATCGGCGTGTTTATGTTGGCTTACGATAAAGCCATGCCCGCATGGTCACCTGATGATGTGTATTTGGGCTTTCATGGCAAGACCGATAATGGGCGCTATGGCTTGTTCATGGGGCGTGCCGATGGCAAAGAATTACGCCTGTTGGTAAACCCATTACAAGATGATGTTTTGCATTTTGCATGGTCGCCCGATGGCACACATATCGTATTTTCAGTGACGAACAATTCCAGTGAGCGGATTTATCGCTTAACCATACCCGATGAGATACAACCCGCCAACGTGAATCGGGCAAATATGCAACTGGTGGTCGAAAATGGCATATTTGGAGCATGGTCGCCTGATGGCACAAAATTGGTGTATATCGGTGGCATACCCGATAGGCGGCGGTTATGGATTTACGATTTTATCACCCAAACATCGCGCCAACTCACACTTGGGAATGAGGCATTTGTAGATGTGACACCTACATGGTCATCGGATGGCGAATGGATTATTTTTTCATCGAATCGCGCACAAGGGCGCGGTCATGAATTGTATAAAATCCGCCCCGATGGGACAGATTTGCATCGCCTCACATTCGGCTTTCGCAACGCGCAAGCCCCCGATTGGACAGATTAAACTGGGGGATGTGCGGGGAGGCGCACCCAAAATACAGAGCCACCCTCTTCTGGAAAAGATGCCCCCACATCGCCACCCATTGCTTGTGCGAGTCGCTTGACCACCCACAACCCCAAGCCGATACTGCTTTCATTACCTGTGGGGCGCGTGCTTAAGCGTCCAAATTCGCTAAATAGCAAACTCCGTTCTGCTTCGGGGATGCCCGGACCCCAATCACGCACATGGATATATGTGCCATCGGGATGGATCTCTGACCAAATGTGAACTTCGGTATTGGGCGGGCTATATTTAACGGCATTGCTCACCAAATTTTCGACAATCTGCCCAACACGACGCGGTTCGGCGTAGATATATCCGGGTGTCTGACCGACCAAGACCTGAATATTTTTATGCGATGCGCGTAAGACATATCTTAGACCAATATCCAATAAAATACTCGCCACGGCAAGCAGTTGTGGCTTAAATTGCACTTGCCCACGCAAATACAGCGCCGTCAAAAAGTCATTGAGCGCCTCTTGCATATTATCCAATGCCACCTTCATATCTTCGAGCAAGGCTTGAATTTGCGTATCACTTTGGCTGTATTGTTGCAACAAGCCTTCTATCATCAACAAATCGTTAATTGGATGTTGGAGATCATGCGAAGCGATTTCGATGAGATGCGATTGGGCGAGATACGCTTGCCGATATTCGGCTTCACGAGCGCGATACTCATCCAACAATTTCACCCGTTCCAATTGATTTTTTAGGCGCACGATCATCGTCTCATACGGAATCGGATACACCCAACATTCGGTCGCGCCTGCGTTCAGAAAGACGGTTTCTTCGGGCAAATTGATATATGGGATGATAGGAATATGTCGCCACTCCTCAATCTGCCGAATTTGGCGCAACCACCGAATGGCATCTGGATATTGCGATTTGCCAACGATGATAATCAGGGCATCTGGGGGCAGATGTTGAAGCAACTGTTCGCTATCCGATAGCATCATACGCCCTATTTTAAAATGTGCAGAGAGCGGGCGTTCTAATTTTTCGTATTCATCGGTACAACCGTCCAACACGATGACATTGGCTTGGATGATTGTTGTGATTGGATGTTCCTCGGTTGCTATCATACTATTTACTTATCCGTATATATAGTGATACCATGTCCATGCCCTTATCTCACATTATATCGGAAACATGTACAGAAAACCCGTAAGATGTTGCAACAAATTGTTATAACATGATGTAAATGAGGTAATAAATTAGGATGAATTGGGATGATTGGGTTACATTTTGAGGCAATCTATATCTGCTATTATAGGGCGGATATACGCTACCCCTACACACTTAAAATTGCCCGCGTGACCTGTACGGGACGATTAGCGCGGAGCGCGTATATCGTCCCTATGTGTGTTATGGATATGTTAGTTGTTGTGATGTTATTTGGCAAAATCCTTGTTGACCAAGCGCACCAAAAAGACCAACACCACCGCGCCGATTGTGCCGACCACAATACCGCCCAACAAGCCATTATCCCAGTTGGTTGTACCCGTCAGGCGTAAAATGATAGACCCGACTATACCACCGCCAATACCGAGCGCGGCATCGCCAATGGGTCCGTATCCTTTACCACGAATCAATTGACCCGCCAAGAACCCGATGAAAATCCAGACCAAAATCATCAAGATGAAATTGATCACCGAAATCACCGCGCCGAATATCACACCAAACAGCAACCACGCGAACACCAACAAACCAAGCAATGCCAAAATTTCTATCATGATGAAATATCTCCCTTCATCATTACCTATCTGATTGTTACATCTTCTTATACGTGATGCGAACAAGAAAGTTTCAGATGGTCATTTCGATAACCCGATAATCATCAAATCCAGCGCGGTTTCGGGGTCTATCATGCCGACTTTCATCTTAAAGTCGTAGTCTTGCAAAGCCCTATAAATGCGTTCTAGATCTTCTAGCTTAAACGCCTTGCTCTGATTGATATATTCTTGCGCCGATTTTACGCCTAGGATATCCGCCAACGCCGTCCCTTGAGATGGTCTGGATAGATACTCTTTGGTGAGCAATAAAAATCGAAATTGGCGCACAATCATCCCAAAAATGCCAAACGGGTCGTTGTTTTTTTTATCCATCAACAATTGGTGGATGCGTTCTAATGCCCGCCTACCCCGCCCTTCGGCAATATCTTTGACCGCCTGCCAGATGGTGACTTCGGGTAGGTAACTGGTCATCGTGGCGACATCGGCTTCGGTGATTTTTTTGGCATCACCGACATAATCGGCTAATTTACAGAGTTCGTTATCTGCCCCGCGCAAATCTGAACCCACGACCAACGCCAAGGCGCGGGCGGCGAAATCATCTAATTCCACCTGATATACCTTTTGGGCGCGGGTCATCAACCATTTGGGCATATCTTTGGGGATGGGGCAATGTTGAATTTTGGCGTGCGGTGAATCTTTCATCGCCTTAAAAACGGGGTGAGAATCGGGCAAGGTTTCGTGTTCGACAAATATCAACCGCGCCCATTCGGGCAGGTGTGGCAATTCATCCACCAGACGGGCAACGACCGCCTTGCCCGTCTCGCCTGCACCTTTGCGCGTAATCCATTTGAGCATTCCGCGCACGATGACCATCCGCGCATCGGCTAAAAAGGGATACGAACTGACGGCGGCGATGATTTCTGCTACATCCGCCACTTCGCCGTCAAATTCGCTGATGTTGAAATCGGTATTGGGCGAGTCGCCCATCTCTTTGCGCCATTTAGCGAGCGATTCTTCGATGCCGACATCATCTTCACCATGGATCAAAATTGCGCGTGCGCTCATCTCACTTATTCCTTTTCGTATGGTTTGCCAACGGCTTTCGGCGCGATTGCCCGACCAACCACGCCCGCGAGGATAATCATGGTGATGATGTAGGGGGTCATCTGCACAAATTGAACCGGAATCGGCACATTTAACAATTGGAAGCGCGTATCGAGGGCTTGGGCGAATCCGAATAACAAGCCACCCGCCGCCGCGCCAAACGGTGTCCACTTGCCGAAAATCATCGCCGCCAGCGCGATGAAGCCCGCGCCACTGGTCATACCGTCATCAAACCCGCCCGCCGTTTCGAGCGAGAACCACGCCCCCGCCAGCCCTGCGATTAGCCCGCCAACGATCACGTTTATGTAGCGGTTGCGTTGCACTTTGACACCAAGCGTATCTGCCGCGCCCGGATTTTCACCAACGGCGCGTGTCCGCAAGCCCCAACGGGTGTAATACAAAATGATGTGCGTGCCGATGACAATGAAAAACATGAAGAAGAATATCGGTCTGCCTGTGAAGATGACATCCCCCAAGACGGGCAAATCACCCAAAATCGGCAATTTGATAATCGCCAATTTTTCGACGGATGCGTCGGATGTGACCAGCACCTCCACGCGGATGAAGCTAGTCAGCCCCAGCGCGAGGATGTTAATCACCGTCCCGCTAATGATTTGGTCGGTTTTGAACGTAATCGAAAGCCATGCGTGGAGCAGTGCCATCAACCCGCCCGAAATCGTGGCTATCCCCACGCCAATCCACAACCCACTTTGACCAGGGGTGGTCTGCGAGACCACCGTATAGGTGACATAACCAAAACATGCCCCTGTGAGCATCATGCCTTCGATCGCGATGTTGACCACACCACTGCGTTCACACCAAATCCCCGCCATCGCGCCGATGATAATCGGTGTGGCAAGCCGAAAACTCGCCGCCAGCATCGAGACGATGTTGGTATCTTTGCCCGCCGCGGCGAGGACAAGCACCAACGGAATCAATAACGCGCCACACACAATCAGCCCCCAAGACCGCGCCCGTCTGGTCTGATGCCCACCCAATCGACTGACGGCGAAAGCGCCACCCGCCATATAGAAAATCGCCACCACTACCGCGAAGCCTAGCGTAGGGATGGATAAATCAAAACTCAACGATGGGTTATCATTCGGAAAGCGTAAGACCGAATTGGCGTTGGGGTCTATGCTATTTGGCGCAGATAACAAAATTAGTACGCCGATTAACGCAAATACGATACCAAAAAATGCAGTACGATTGAACAAAAATTTGCTGATTTGGCTCATGGGTATCAACCTCCCCAACCTTTAGAAATGACGGCGGCGGCTTTTTCTTCTGGTGTGGCTTTACGAACACGCCACAAAATGCGGATAATCGCGTCTGCCGCGATGAACATGATGATGAAGGCTTGGATAATGCCAACCAAATTGCTGGATAGCCCCGCGTTGGCTTGCATCGTGCCACTGCCTGTCAGCAATGCGCCCCATAACAATCCCGAAAATAGCATGTTGCGCGGGTTATTGCGTGCCAATAGCGCCACCGCAATGGCATCAAACCCCAAGTTAGATAAGAACACGGGTTGCATGTATTTATCCACGCCTGCCATGTATACTGTACCCGCCAACCCCGCCAACATGCCACTGAGCGTCATGGCGAGGACGATATTCACCTTCACATTCATGCCTGCATACCGCGCCGCATCGGGATTCGCGCCAACGGTGCGTAATTCAAAGCCGATGGTGGTGCGGTTGAATAACCATGTCACGAATATCACCGATAAAAATACCAGCACAATGCCTAAATGCAAGCGCCCGCCCACACTCAGCCATTGTAAGGCAATCCCGCCGATGAATACCAACACCCCATACACCACAGGGCGCAAGGCAACACGCCAATCTTTGGCGATGGCTTTGCGGACACCCCACAAACCCCATGTGGCGGTGAAAATCCCCGCCAATAAAAATACGGACAGGCTGATATTATCGAAATTCGGCAATTGGGCATTCGGCGCGATGATGCGCGTGCGTTCAAAACTGCCCGAATCGAGGTCGCGCATGATGAGCGGGTCGGTGGAACGCACCAGCCAATCTACCAAACGCAAGGCGATAAAATTGAGCATGATGGTGTTGATAACCTCATGCGCCCCTGTATACGCCTTGAGCAACCCAGGTATCATGCCCCACAATGCCCCTCCAAGCATACCCGCCATGAGGATGAGCGGGATATATAACACGACGGGCAAATCGGTGAACGGCGTGGTGATGCCCACCCAAACGGCGAGTGTCGTGCCGATATACATCTGCCCTTGCCCGCCGATATTGAACAACCCTGTTTTGAAGCCCAAGCCAACCGCCAACCCCGCGATGATATACGGAATGGCACGCACCAGTGTTTGCTCTAGGCTGGCAGGGAAAAACAATATCGTGCTACCACCCAATCGGGCATACACCACATTCGGCACGGTCAAAACTTGACCATCAGTCGTCTCGCGTTGTGATGTGCGAATCCCAAATGAGGCATTGGGATCATCTAAAATCAGCAATTGGTTATTCGGTCGCAAAACGACCAATTTTTGTGATAACGCTTTGGGTAATTCTTCTTCTAATGCCAAAACAATGTTATTCTGATTGGTCAACAACCCACTGCTATATAAATTTGCCACCAACGAGAGTTGATTGGCTAAGGCGGGAATATCGTCATCTACCACGCCGACACTTTGTAAACGAGCATCATTTCCGACCAATTGACGGGCGCGGGGAATGCCGTTGGGGTTTTGTGGGTCAAAACTCAGGCGGTGCATATCGGCGAGGTCTTGGGCATCTTGGTCAACCGAAGTCATGCCCAATTCTTTCATCAACACCAGATGTTCAAACGCCCGAAATAGGCGGTTGAATTGGCGCGTGGTCAAAATTGTGAGGGCATCGGCGAGTTCTTCATCACTATACAGCGAGACAACCGATGTCCCCGCTTCGGGGATGACCACACAGCCCGATGCCAATTGCGCTTCGCTGGCTTCCGTCACCGGTGGGACGAATGCCTCAATTTCGGCGCGGATGTCGCTATCGACCACATCTAGCCCGCGATATGCCCCGATGAAATCATTTCTGTCGCGTGTGCCTAATCCACGCAAAGCGACCAACAATGTGCCATACCGACACAAGCGGTCATCGCCGACACGGACAATTTCGGGGATGATATTGCCGAAGGTTTCGAGGGCGGCATCATCGGCTAAGGCGGGTACGGCGCTATATTTTTCTAAAACCGCGCCATAACGCCGTACCGTATCCACACCAAGTCGGGCGGTTGCGGTGGTGCGTTCAGAAATTTGGCGCAGGGTGTTAAACGGCAAGGCTTGACCATCCATCGCTTCGAGTTGTTTGATGAACTCCAGCGCCATCGTCACCTCATCAGGCGACATAACAGGGTTGATTGCCAACCCAACCGAGCCTTCTATCAGACCCGAATAGGCGAGTCCCGCCACATTCAGACCACGACTAATATCTCCGCCACTACGGATGAGGACGATGAACGGCACTGCGAATATCAGCGCCGTGACGACAGCCAGTATCGGCACGAGCGAAGGCGAAATGCGCCCCCATACGCCGATTATCTGATAAAACAGATTTGTCTCTTTTTGTGGTGCGGCGTGTGCCGTATCAGTCATGATGCGCCCCTTCTTTGATTCCTGCCATGAGCAAGCCAATTTTTTCGCGGTCTGCGCCTTCGCCAGGGAGGATGTCTATGATTTTTCCCGCGTACATGACCGCGATTCTATCCGATAGTCCCATAATTTCATCCAATTCGGTGCTGACCAGCAACACCGCTACGCCCGCATCACGCATTTTGACCAATTGGCGGTGGATGAATTCGATAGACCCGACATCAATACCGCGTGTCGGTTGGGCGGCGATGAGCAATTTCGACGGGCGCGAAAATTCGCGTGCCACCACCGCTTTTTGTTGATTCCCGCCCGATAACGCGCCGATGTTGACATAAATATTGGGTGTCCGCACATCGTAAGCCTCGATCCACGCTTGCGATTTTTCGTCTATGGCTTCGTCATCGGCGAGGATGCCACTGGCGAATGGTTTGGCGTAATACGTTTGCAGGCGCATGTTATCGCGTATCGAAAATGCTTTTATCATGCCATGTTTTTGACGGTCTTCTGGCACATGCGATATGCCCGATTGTGTGACTTTGCGCGGGGTCATGTGGGTAATGTCGATGGCGCTCAGGCGGATATGACCGCTTTCTACCGGTCGTAATCCAGTAATGGCTTCGATAAGTTCGGTTTGACCATTGCCTTGCACGCCAGCAACACCCAAAATTTCGCCCTCATGCACCTGCAACGATAAATCGTTGACGGCTTTTAAGCCCCTATCATCGATCACGGTCAGGTGCTGAATATCCAACACCACATCGCCCATGTTCGCCACGTCTTTTTCGACTTGGAGCAACACCTCGCGCCCAACCATCGTCGAAGCGAGCATTTCTTGGGTGGTGGTGCGCGGGTCTGCCACGCCGACTACGCGCCCATGACGCAACACCACCAAATCATCACAAATCCGCAACACCTCTTTAAGTTTGTGCGAGATGAAGATGATGCTCACACCGCGTTCTGTCAGGGTTTTCATCACCTCGAATAAGCCTTCGGTCTCTTGCGGCGTGAGGACGGCGGTGGGTTCATCCAAAATCAAGATTTTACAATCACGGTATAACGCTTTGATGATTTCTACCCGTTGTTGCACGCCTACGGGCAAATCTTGAATCAACGCATCGGGGTCTACTTGTAGACCATATTGCGCCGAAATGTCTAAAATGCGTTTTTTCGCCACCCGTTTATTGAGGAACGGACCGCGCACTGATTCTGTGCCGAGCATGATATTTTCGGTGACGGATAACACGGGGACGAGTTGAAAATGTTGATGCACCATGCCAATCCCCAAGCGAATGGCATCGTTGGGGTTGTGGATAGTGACGGGCGTGCCATTGATTAAAATCTCGCCCTCATCGGGTTTATATAAGCCATAAATCAGGTTCATGAGGGTCGATTTGCCCGCGCCATTTTCGCCTAGCAAACCCAACACCTGTCCAAATTTTAATTTGAGGTTGATGTGGTCATTCGCCAACACACCGGGGAATTGTTTGGTCAGACCACGCACTTCTAACACAATCGGGGCATCATTTGTCATATAATCAAAAGCCTTCATCAAAACTTGAAATTGACAACGTGTGATTATAACGCCAAAGTCCATTTTCCGAAACAATTGGTGTCAAAAATTGGGGCTTCGAGATGCCATTTTGTCGATATCGACCAACCAGAGACATTGAATCGCGTGCTGAAGGCGTTTTTGGAGTAGCCATTGCTTTCCCATCTACCGTATGTGACAATCAATCGGGAATGTATTCTCCATCACAAAAGAGGATTTTGAATTTATGACTCAATGGCGCAAACACTTGCCTGATGATTGTCCACCAGAGGATGCTATATTCACCAATGGCACTGTTTATCGGTTAGCGAATAAACCCAATTTTGATGACAATGATTTCTTATCGTATCGTGAATTGTATCCTGATAGGCAATGGGATGGTGTCAGTGAATGTGTGGCGGGCGGTATTTCGATTTACACGGATATTGAGGGAATAAAACGATTAAAAAGACGAGTCAAAAGTATGCGCCATAAGCCCATATTAAAAGGTAAGTTAAACGAAAATCATGGTAAAATGAAAAATACACCGAGTGAAACACATCCATCACATCATACTTGGTGGATACCAATAGATGTTCATGCACCTGCGTTATTTCAGATGATACAAGTTGAGGATGGTGAATAGTGTTACCACAAAACACATTGCTTGGAAAACTAGACATTATCGAAATTTATGAATATCACGACAAACCCCTGCTATTTGCGTGTCGCAATGCCACCTATACCCATTATATAGTGGTTCAAGAAACAGTTCATCCCGATTATGAGACGTGGTTATATGCCCCTATATCACCATCTCGCTTTGAACAAGCCCGTTCTAGGACAATAGATTTGCACGATATTTTCAAATATGCGGAAGATGGTTTTGTGTTTTGGGTAAAAATTCCAACGAAGCAACCAAAGTCTGTTATTGTTCAAACCATACCGACTGACCAACTCACAGATGACCAAATTCCAGATGTTGGCGAATTTCTCGACCCAGCACATATCATCAGCACTTAATCGGCATCTCTAACCAAATCCAGCACGGGGAATAAGGGTTTGGCATCGTTCAGGATGAGGGCATACATCGCCTCGCTTGCACCAGGCACATCGCGCTCCGCTATCAACCGACACACCGCCTCATAATCATTCAACAAATGGCGTTGATGAACAGCATTACGAGGCGCATAATTCATGCGTATCACTTCGAGCAACCACACCTGATTGTAAATTTGGTTCAAAATGGTGCTGGTTTGGGGTTTATCTATCAAACCCAATAAAAAATGATGCACCTCAAACCGTGTATTCAGAAAATCACGGATATGGTGATGTATGGCTTGGTCGAGCGCGAGCGCCAACAGGCGACGGATATGGGCGATTTCGGCGCTGGTGATGGTCTGCATCACCCACTGGATCACCAATTTTTCCAGTGTTCCCCATAGGGTGAACAATTCTTCGGCAGTGGCGCTGGTGAATTGTCTGACGGTGATGCCATGACGCGGGCGTTTTATCAGCCAGCCTTCGGTGATGAGGATATTCAGCGCATCGCGGGCGGTATTTTGACTGATCGCCAATTCTTTGGAGATGGTGAGTTCGGTTAATTTATCACCGCACCGATACACGCCATCACGTAGTTGTTCCCGAATGGTATCGGCGACAATCTGGGCAAGGGTAGCGGAGGAGTCATGAGGAGGCATGGACGGGCATCCATGACGGATAAAATCCGTTGATGGTGGCGATGCGTTGCACATTGCTCCCATCGCTATTCATCACATAAATCAGCGATTCGTTTTGAATCTCGCCCGTGAAAGCGACATAGCGCCCATCGGGGCTATAACTCGCGCCCCAATCATAGCCAACACCATCGTATAACAAGGTCGGAAAACCGACACCATCAGACGGGATGGTGTAAATTGCACCATTACCCCGTCCGATACTTGAATAAATGATGGTGCTATCATCAGGGCTAAAAGACGGGAACGAGTCGCTCACATCGTTATCAGTCAGATAACGGACAGCGCGGGTTTGAATATCCAAAATGGCGATTTCCCACGTATCCGCATCGAGGACAGACCCCGTAGTGAACACGATATAGCGTCCGCTATTGCTATAACGGGCATGACTGTTGCGGTTGCCATCGCTATACAACAATTCGGGTTCACCACCCGTTGCAGGCACACGATACAAATCATGAGCGCCGTTGTTGTTGGTATCGGATGAATATGCCACCCATTCGCCATCGGGCGACCATGTTGCCAAGCGGTCGCTGACGGTATTATGGGTCAATTGACGGATTTCATTGGTGGCGATTTCTAAGACATAAATTTCAAAATCACCATCCCTATCCGATTGAAAGGCGATAAACCGTCCATCAGGCGAGGCGACAGGATACGAATTGCGGGCGCTATCTACCGTCAGGCGGGTTTCGGTGTTGGTATCGAAACGGTATAGATACAGGTCATATCGTTCCTCGCGCAGTGCGAAATAAATCAACTGCCCCTGCCCCAACGAAAAGGCGGGTAGGGTAGGGGAAAACGGGGTCTCTTCACGCACGCCGACAGGGGCATAGGTCGCTGTGATGAATGGCGATGCGTCTGTGAGCGACACGGGTGAATCATCGGTCTCATCACCTAAAATGGCATCGCGGGCGGCTTGGCTGGTAGGGTCTAGGGTGGGGATAAGGCGCGTGGGAGCAGATACATCGGTTGTCGCTTCGGGCGTGAGGGTGATGGCTTCAGGGGATGATTCGGGATTGAGTAAATCGCGCAACATCACAAATCCCACACCCGCGATGATGGTCAACAAGCCACAACCGATGATACTGCCCAACAACAAACTGATGACCCAATTGGTACGGGGTTTGCGTTTTTTGAGTTTGCCCGATCGGGCTTGGCGCACAGGCGCACTCATGCCCGATGAGCCACCTTGTGGTGGGGCATAAATCACAGGGGCATTCGAGGGTGGGCTAAAAATCACGCGGACAGGTGTATTTTCTTGGGGCAACAATTCCGATGGCGTGGTATCCATCAGGATAGACGAAGCGACACCGCGTTGGGTATCGTCTTGGATGAGGAGCGGTTGTTCCACCGCTTTTTCGACCGCCGCCAACAATTCTTCGGCAGTTTGATAGCGGTCTTCGCGTTTTTTTCGTAACCCCTTGAGGATGACTGCCTCTAGCGATGGGCTGATCTCTTTACGGATGCTACGCGGATTGGGTGGCGGTGTGGTCACTTGCATGACGGCGATGCTATAGGGGGTATCATTTTCAAACGGACGGCGACCAGTCGCCATCTCGAATAGCATCACCGCCAATGAATACACATCGCTACGCCCATCCAACACCTGCCCCTGCGCTTGTTCGGGACTCATGTAACTGGGTGTGCCGACAACGCCCTGCGTGGTGATTTTATCGCCCGATTCATTCAGCACGCGGGCAATGCCAAAATCGGTGATGTATGCCCCACCCGCTTCATCGAGCAAGATGTTGCTCGGCTTGAGGTCACGATGAAGCACCTGTTTGCTATGAGCGTAATCGAGTGCGGGCGCAATTTGATACAGGATGTCTAAAATTTTGCGCTCATCCATCGCCCCATTCTGGAGCAAATCATCAACAGAGCCACCCGCCATATACCGCATGGCGATATAGGGCTGTCCGTCATGTTCGCCATAATCATACACAGGGACGATATTACGATGTTCAAGTTTGGCGATGATGCTCACCTCGCGCTTGAATCGCTCGATATAGGTGGCATCGCGCATGAGATGACGGGGCAAAATTTTGAGCGCCACCATGCGATTCATCGAATGTTGCAAGGCGCGATACACGCTCGACATGCCACCCTGCCCGATGACCTCGATAATGTCGTACCCGCCGATGGTTTTTCCTAAAAATTCGTCAGACATACAGCCTTGCCAATAGGTGATAAATGCTACCAGAATTATAGGGTATTATAAGCATAAGTGCGACTACGATTACGATTTCGTCACAAATTCGTGCTGAATGAGTACCTAATCACAAGGATAAAATCTATGACCACACCAGCGTTATACCCATTGTTACTCGAATCGCGTTTGCTCGTCAAAGTATGGGGCGGGCGCAAATTGCACACCGTCCTGAATAAATCGTTACCGACCGATGAGCCATACGGCGAAGCATGGGAATTGCATGACGAATGTGTCATCAATAATGGCGCATATGCGGGTCAGACAGTTGGCGACCTGTTGCGCCAATTTCCAGATGCCCTACTCGGTAAACCTTACGATACCACGCAAGGCTTTCCGTTGTTGGTTAAATTTATACACGCCGAAGATTGGTTATCCGTTCAGGTGCATCCGAATGATGAACAAGCGGCAGAGTTAGAAGGTGAACCGCGTGGCAAAACCGAGGCGTGGATTATCCTCCATGCCGAACCCGATGCCAAATTGGTGATAGGAATCACGCCCAACACCCCCCGCGAGGCAGTCAAGCAGGCAATCGCGGATAACACGCTCGAATCGTTATTGGTGTATACGCCCGTCAAAGCAGGGGATGTGTTATTCATGCCCGCCAACACCATCCACGCCATTGGACCGGGCATCGTGTTATACGAGGTGCAACAATCATCCGATACAACCTATCGTCTATACGATTGGGGACGGATGGATTTAGACGGCACGCCACGCCCGTTACACATCGAAAAAGGGGTAAAAGTCTCGAATTTATCCAGCTTGCCTGTCATTACGCATACGCCGTTAGACGGCGATAACGCGCCCATGCTCGAAACGGATTTTTTCCACACGCTGTTTTATCAGGTCAAATCCGACTCCCCTACTCGATTGGATACAGGTGGCACGACCTTTCATGGCATCACCAATATCGGCGGAAATCTGACCATTCATGCCGATGGGAATGATTATGCGCTGGGTTTAGGCAAGACGGCGCTCATCCCCGCCTGTGTGGGGACATATACGGTGACGGGTGACGGCAAGATGTTGGTGGCGTGGTAATCAATTTATCCAACATTTTGTGGCTGACATACGAGGCTGAAGCCTCTAGTCAGCCATTACATCCCGCAAACTAGGCTTCGTGTAATGGACGACTAGCCCATAGGGCGTATGTCGTCCACTGCTATACTTTATACCATGTTTTATGACGCATCACCCATGCAAAAATCCGCGTGAGCGCAGATAGGCGATGAGTTTATGCGCGTTTTGTTCGGGGGTATGGTCGGTGGTGGTCAACACGACTTCGGGTTTGAGTGGGGCTTCGTATGGGTCATCCACGCCTGTGAATCCTTTGATTTCACCACGACGCGCTTTGGCATACATGCCTTTGATGTCGCGCTCTTCACACACTTCAATCGGCGTATCCACGAACACTTCGATGAAATTTTCGCCGACCATCGCCCGCACTTCGTCACGAGTGGCACGATACGGGCTAATCGCCGCGCATATCACCGCCCCGCCATGACGCGCAATTTCACTGGCGACAAATCCGATACGGCGGATGTTGGTATCGCGGTCTTCTGCGCTGAATCCCAGCCCTTTGGAGAGGTGTTGACGGACAACATCCCCATCCAACATGGTGGCTTGGCGACCGTGTTCCAGCAACAACACCGAAAAAATTTCGGCGGTGGTGGATTTTCCAGACCCGCTTAACCCCGTAAACCACACCACAAAGCCCTGACGGTGCAAGGGCGGGTAACTTTCTGCCAACACTTCTGCCACTTCTTTATGCGTGAACCACGCGGGCAACTGCACCCCCTTGCCCAGATAATCTTCGCGCACTTGCGTGCCAGAGATTTTTTTCACGGTTGCGCCTGCTGGCACTTTGTCCTCTTCTTCGTAGCGATTTTCTTCTGCCAGATAGACCAATTCTTTGAACGGGATCATCTTCACGCCGATTTCATCGGCAAATTGCGATACCAATTCCTGAGCATCATACGGACCGTAAAACGGTTTGCCTGTCGAATCGTTGCCCGGTCCGGCGTGGTCACGCCCGACGATGAAGTGATTCGCACCGTGATTACGGCGGATGATGGCGTGCCAAACCGCCTCCCGCGGTCCGCCCATCCGCATGGCTAAATTGAGGAGCGATAACAACACCTCTTTGGGTTGATAATGATTTTCGACTAAGGCGCGGTACGTCCGCACGCGGGTGTAATGGTCAACATCGCCCGGTTTGGTCATGCCAACCACAGGATGCAACAACAACGTGCCGTCTATGGAACGGGCGGCGCGTTTGGTCAATTCTTCGTGAGCGCGATGTAAGGGGTTGCGCGTTTGGAATGCGACCACGTTGGATTTGCCAAATGCGGCGAGTTCGGCACGGACTTCGGCAGGAGTACGGCGCAAATGCACAAAATCGTAATGCTTGGGCAGGCTGAGGACTTCTAACGCGCCCGATGCGAACCATTTATGCCAGCGCGTCATCTCGGCGACAATCGGGTGACGGGTGTCGAGCGTGCCGAATACCTCGCGGGCGGTGGTCTCGTAATCCCATGTGTATAATTCTTCGAGGCGCATAATCGCCAGCAAATTATTGCGTTCATCCGCCAACGCCACCTCGCTATCGAGCGTTAGGTTGGCGTTATCGGGGACGGGTAACGTAATTGGTATGGGGAACAACGTGCCGTCGGCGAGGCGCATGGTGTGTACCACCGCTTCAAAATCGGCTTTGTTCATGAAACGGGTCAATGGCGAAAACGCACCTGTCGCCAATAATTCAAAATCGCATAACGCCCGTGCCGATAAATTCACAACGGGCAATGTTTTTGCATGGGCAGTTTTTTCTGCGAGTTGGTCTGGTGATACCAGCAAATTAACAAGTGTGTTACCATAGGGAGAAATGAGCTGTGTCATTGATTTACCTTTGAACATGTTGATATTATGCGAGTTGCATGATAATCCAAATCTGACAGATAGGATAGGGGATATTTTGGGCGATATTTTAACACTCACACAGGCATTAGAACGGCGCGAAATCATGCGACAATCGCACCAGCGCCTTGTATTCACCAACGGACATTTTGACCTGCTCCATGTGGGGCATTTAGACTATCTCGAACAGGCGCGGGCATTGGGCGATGCGCTTTTTTTGGGCTTAAACGGCGATGATAGCACCTCACGGCTCAAGGGTGTGGGTCGTCCGATTATCCCCGCCCAAGAACGGGCGCGATTGTTGGCATCCCTCATCCCTGTGACGGCGGTCATCATCTTTGAAGACGATACCGCTAACGGCTTAATCGAAAGACTACGCCCCGATATTTACGTCAAAGGTGGCGATTATCATCATAAACTGTTACCAGAACGCGGTTTGGTCGAGTCGTATGGCGGTCAGGTGGTGCTGATAGACCTCGTGCCAGAACGCAGTACCAGCGCCCTCATCGCCCGTATCAAAGAGCTACCATGAGCGAAGTCATCGAATCGCAACAACTTACAGAGACCCGTTTCGCCAAAGCGACGGGCGTTTTGGCATTGGGGAATATCACCAGTCGCGTGTTGGGATTATTGCGCGAGGTGGTCATCACCAATTTATTCGGCGCGAGCGGGGTCGCCAGCGCCTTGCGCGTGGCGATCCTCATCCCCAAAAGTGCCTATGACCTGCTCATCGCGGGGCATGTGAATGGCGCGATTATCCCCGTCCTGAGCGAAATTTTTGCCAAACAGGGCAAAGCCGAATTTTGGCGCTTGCTCTCGGCATTGCTCAATATGGTGGTGATTGGCATGTCGGTGTTGGTCATCGCGTTGCAATTGGGCGCACCATTGGCAGTCGAGATTTTTGGTGGCGGTTATTCGCCAGAAATCCAAGCGGTTGCGGTGGATTTGCTCCGCATCACATCCCCTACCCTGATATTCATGGCGATATTCGCCGTCCTCAGTGGCGCGTTGTATGCCTTGCATGTGTTCACCTACCCCGCGTTTGCGACCACCGTTTTTAACGGCTCGATTGTATTGGTTGCGTTGATTTTCACCCCGCCCCCTGCCCTGACGATGCAGTGGGTAGATAACGCCCCGCAATGGGTCATGGCACGCCCCGATAGCGGGATTAGCGTGATTGCTTTCGGTTGGCTGATTGGCGGTATCGCGCAAATGCTCCTGCAAGTCCCTGGATTATGGGGCAATCAAGCCCGTTATCGGCTGATTTTACGCCACCCCGCGCTGAAAAAAATCGGTTGGCTCTATTTGCCCGTCATGTTTTCGCTCATCATGGATACGCTAGTCATCCGCCCATTCAGTTATAACCTCGCTAGTCGCACAGGCGATTCAAGCATCAATTATATGGAACTCGCCACCACCCTCATACAATTTCCGCAGGGGTTGGTCGCCACCGCCATCAGCATCGCCATTTTGCCAACCCTCTCACGGCAAGCGGCGCTGATTATCAACAGAAAAGATTTTAGCGATGAGAATAATCGTGCCTTCGTCAGTTCGTTGGGGTTGGGCTTACGGCTCACTTTCGCGCTCATCATGCCTGCGGCGATTGGCTTATTCGTGCTAGGAAGGCCGATTATCGCCCTGTTGTTTCAACATGGCGCGTTCACATCTGCCGATACCGAGATGACATCTACTGTGTTGCATGTGTATCTCATCGGCTTGCCCTTCGCGGCGCTGGATTTGTTGTTGGTGTATGCGTTTTACGCCCGCCAAGATACGCTCACACCCGCGTTGATTGGGTTATTCTGTCTGGTGGTGTATATGATAGTCTCGGTGGTCTTAGTCGATCGTTTCGGCTTGTTGAGCCTGATGATCGCCGATAGCATCAAACACATTTTACATGCAGGAATCAGCGCGATTTTACTATTCCCTAAGTTGGGCGGGATTCGCGGTCAACGATTGGGCATCACCTTCGTCAAGACGTTGGTCGCCGCGGGCGGTATGGGAATCATCGGCGCGGTCAGCTTGCCCATTTTCACGGCTTGGATCGGTACAGATGGCTTCATCCGCGAGGGCTTGTTGCTGATGGCATCAGGCGGGCTATCGGTTGGCATATTTTTGATATTGGCGTGGATGCTCAAACTCGAAGAATTGCGCTGGCTGGTGCAAAAAATTCGCGGACGGGGGTAAAGCAGAATCAAAAAAAGCGAGCTGGTTGGCTCGCTTTTTCAGTAGGCTGTATCATACAGACTCATAAACATCCTTTGGGTTTTAGCTGGCGTTGCGTTGGGCTTCTGGGGTTAATGCACCAGAGATGACGAAGGCTTGAGGATGCAACATACCGGCAATGGCGCATTGGGTGGTGGTGAGGGCGTGCGACCAGGTGGCTTTGCCATCTTGTTCGTTGGCTTCGTAATGGGCAACCACCGCAATCAGATGCGCGACTTCGGTGATGAGTTGTTGCGCCATACTCGCTTCCATCACATCGTGACGTTCCCACCATTTTCCGTAACGGCTGTGTGGATTTTCGATGATATTGGGATCGAGCAAGTGCGCGATGATGTGTTGGGTATCTAAAATGGCATTGTGTAATGTCCATGCGTCTTTGGGGCTAGTGGCAGAAATCCGATAATTTTTGCCATAGCGGGCTTGAAAAATTGCCGTCAGTTCCACGAGGCGGGCAGTTTCGGCTAAAATCGTACGAGCATTTGCAGTATTCATTCTGCGCCTCCTTTTTGATACATGATGCGGTGAATAGTCGCATCTGAGTGTTAACGATAGATGAAAAAAGAGTGGGGATAACTACCTCACTCTTAAACCTTATTTAACACCCATTTAACAATTTTGTCAAGCAGATTGTGTTAAGAATTTTCCAATTTTTTGTGATGACGAGACATTACCCCAATTTCTAGGGGTATGTAGGGTATATCCTATCCACCGTCATAAACAACCACAAAACGTATTATTGCAGTGGCTTAAACCAGTGATAGCCATAGGGCGCGAGCGTCACCTGCCCTTCTGCGACTTCCCCCGTGAGGATATCTTTGAATTTGCCCGCAGGCATGGGGATAACAATCGATTCATCCGATAAATTGTGTTGTATCAATAGGCGACTATTGGCATCTTGTCGCCAAAAGCACAGAGTCGAGACGGGTAGCTCTTCAAGCCAGATGAGTTCACCATCACCAAAACAGGATTCGGCTTTGCGCGTGGTAATCATGCGTTGCAATGTGTTGAGTAACGAGGTGGGGTCGGCAAGTTGTGATTCGACATTGACGGTGCTAAACCCATATTCAGGACCCATAATCGGCGGGGCATATAAATTCTCGATGGGCGCACGCGAAAAGCCCCCGTTTTCATCGGCTGACCATTGCATCGGCGTGCGGACACCATTTCTATCGAACAGCGCGATATTATCGCCCATGCCGATTTCATCGCCATAATACAACACAGGCGCGCCGGGCAGTGTTAATAAAAGCGAATGGAGCAATTCAATTTTACGGCGGTCGTTATCCATCAGGGGCGCAAGCCGACGGCGGATGCCCAAATTCAGGCGTTGGCGCATATCGGGCGCATAAAAATCCCACATGAATTGACGATCTTCTTCTGTGACCATTTCGAGCGTGAGTTCATCGTGGTTGCGTAAAAAGGTCGCCCATTGGCAATTTTTAGGGATTTTAGGCGTGTTTTTGAGGATGTCTACCACGCTGGTGCGGTCTTTTTTGGCGAGCGCCATATACAAACGGGGCATGACGGGAAAGTGAAAACACATCTGAAATTCATCACCATCACCATCGCCAAAATAGGGTAATAAATCGTGCGCCCATTGATTGGCTTCGGCGAGGAGCAACGCGCCCGGAAATTCTTCATCTACCATTTTGCGGAGTTTTTTGATGAAATCGTGCGTTTCGGGCAGATTTTCGCAATTCGTCCCTTCGCGCTCATATAAATACGGGACGGCATCCACACGGAAACCATCCACACCCAATTTCAACCAAAAACGGGCGATATTCAACATTTCTTCGTGGACTTTGGGATTATCATAATTCAAATCGGGCTGATGGCTATAAAATCGATGCCAATAATATTCACCTGTCATCTCCCCATACGCCCAATTCGATTCTTCGGTATCTAAAAAGATGATTCGCGCCTCTTGATACTTATCTGGCGTTTCTGACCAGACGTAATAATCCCGAAATGGCGAGTCTTTGCTTCGGCGGGCTTCTTGGAACCATGGATGCTGGTCGGAGGTGTGATTCAGCACCAAATCGAGGATGACGCGCATCCCTTTGGCTTTAATCGCCTGCACGGTGAGGATAAAATCTTCCATCAGCCCATAAATCGGCGCGATGCTATAAAAACTGGCGACATCATAACCATCATCGCGCAAGGGGGACGGGAAGATGGGGGTTATCCAGAGGCAATCCACGCCGAGCCATTTGAGATAATCGAGCTTATCGCGCAAGCCGATAAAGTCGCCATAGCCATCGTTGTTGCCGTCCATAAATGCGCGGGGATATAGTTCATAAAAAATTGCGTTGTGATACCACGCCATGATAAAAATCCTTTCTTGATACGTTTAATATAAACAAAGGCGCACGATTGCGCCCTGATCAACTCATTATTTTGCTCTCTATTTTACGTCAAATGATTTGTTTTGGAAACGTTTTCATGAGATGACAAAACATAGTTTATGTTTATACAGACGCGCTTCTGCTCGTCCGCTATTTTATCTGTATCATGCCCCCAAAACCCTATCCACCAGCGCATCGATGCTCTGGTTGCGCCCGCGTGTGAACGCTTCTGCCAATTCTTGGGGCGATATGACGGCAGACAGGTGTGTCACCAACGGCTCAATCGAACCGACACGGGTCATTTCGAGCAGATGCGGATGCGAACTGGTCATGCCGATAATTTCGGCGGCGAAATGCGTGTCGCCGATGGCGATATAATACGCCGCCATATCGCTGAGGATGTCGAGCATTTTATAATCGCTCTTGATGCGTTTGGCTAATTTGAGCGCACTCATAAAATAACCAAACGAATCGGCAGTATGCCCCACTTTGAGCGATAACACGCCCCACAAATCGTACACCCATGCCAAATTCGGTTGGTCGCCACTATTTTCGGCGAGGGTTTGCGCTTCGGTCAGATAATCCCGCGCTTGGGCAATTTTTTCGCCCCCCTGTTCAAGATGAATCAACGCCAGATTACATAATGCCTGCACAACAAAACGTAACGCCCCTGATTGACGGGCATACATCAGCGCCTCTTGCATATAAGGATCGGCTTGGTCTAATTCACTTTGGTGCATGAATGCCCGCCCCAGCACCATCAGGTCGTACCCCATACCATCGCGATCATCTATCTCACGGTGAATAGAGAGGGCTTGTTGGGCATATTCTTGCGCCTTGATATAATCCATACGTGATTCGGCGAACACAGCGCGTTGTAACCACACATTGGCAACCCCTTGTTTATCACCCAATTGTTGATAAATCGCCAACGCTTGGTCTAAATACACCTGCATCAAACCAGTGCGCCGTAATTGCATACTGGTAGTCACTCGCCCTAGAAGTGATAACGCGAGGGAGGCTTGATCGCCCGCCGCTTGCGCGATTGCGCCACTTTCGGCATAACAACCATCGGCGCGTTCAAAATCGCCTAGACTAGCATGAGCGATGGCGAGGGCGCGTAACAAAATCACGCGGTCACTTTGGCGGATGCTCCGTTTGAGCAACCGCTCGGTGATGACGACTACTTGCCGATAATTCCCCGCCCGATTCAGTTGATTGACGGCAATCGTGGCGTAACGGCTGGCTTTTTGATAATCCTTCGCCTGATACCAAAATTCCGCCAATGGCGTAGCGCGACTCATATCATTGGGATACACCATTTCGATGGCGCTGGCGAGGGCGTGCGCCAAATCGCGCCGTTCCTCATCGGGCAGATGCGCTAAAAGATGTTCGCGCAATTTATCGTGGCTAAACCGAAAATCACCATCGGCGCTCTCGAAAATGGCGGCGTTGGTACACGCCGTCAACCAATGGTCAACATCCGTTGCTTGTTGCGAGATGCCCGCTTCGCGCCACATCAACACAACCTGATACAACACCTCTAAATCGAGTTGCCTGCCTGCAATGGCGACCAATTTGAGCAACCGTTGCGACACCTCATCTTGAGGCGCACGACTCAGACGGCGCTGAATGACTTGGGCTACCCCACCCGCGAATACGCTACGCGGGAGCGTTTCTTGACCCACACGGCTCAGGCTACCCGCCTCTTCTGCGAGGACACGCATCACCTCCACGATAAAAAAGGTGTTGCCTTCGGTCTCGCGTTCTATCAGGCTCAGAATTTGCGGATTTTCGCCATTTTCGCCCAACATGGCTACGCTCAAATCGCGGATGGTATCCGAATCTAAACGCCCCAAGCGCAGTAAATTCATCTGCGCGAGGTGTTGGGACAACATGGGCGCTTCATCATCGCGGTAATTACCGATGATGAGCATGGGTAACGATTCGATGGTGTTGAGCAATAATTGGAGCGGTTTTAAGCCCTCGTTTGCCCATTGTAAATCTTCGAGGATGAGGACGAGCGGCATCGTTTGACGGTTAAACACTTGCACCAGCGTCCCAATGAGGCGTTGTTGTTGCGCTTGACCATCTAACGCGGGCAAATCGGCGCTTTGTACACCGAGTAATTCATCTAAATCGGGGACAATTTCTTTGAGGATGCTCACCTCAATCGGGTCTAAGCCATCGGATAACGCCAGACGGCGCAACGGGTCTCGCCATAGTTGATACGGCACGCCCCCATCCACCACCGCCTGCCCGCGCAATACCATCGCCCCTTCGACCAACGCCCGAATACGGATTTCATCCACAAGGCGCGACTTGCCCACCCCACTCTCGCCACCAATCAACCATGCCGACCCAACAGGGTCGGTAGGGTGCATGATATGGCGCAATGCCCCGCGCAATTGGCGCAATTCAGAATCGCGCCCGACAAATTTGGCGGCTTGCAAAAAGCTCTCGCGCATACTTGCCGATTCGGTGGGGGTCGGCAACGATACCGCCGAACAAAAAGCGTGTATCACAGCATGGGCAGACGGATACCGATGTTGTGGATTTTTCTCTAACAAACGCCCAATCACATCGGCAAGGGCGTGGTCTAGCCCGGTTAAATCGGGTGGTTGGTTCAAAATGGCGTTGATAAGTTGGGCGACAGTTTTGGTGATATACGGTTGCCGACCAAGAAATAATTCACAGGCAATCACCCCCACCGCATACAAATCGGATGCGATCGTGGCGGGCGAATCGCTGAATAATTCGGGCGACATATAGGCGAGTGTGCCAGCCGCCATTTCGCTGACATTACTCGATGAACCGTATGCTTCGAGCGCCAAACCAAAATCGAGGACTTTGACGATATTCTCGCTTGTCACCAACACGTTGGCGGGTTTGAGGTCACGATGCACCACCCCGCGCCGATGCAAATAGGCTAACGCTTGAAGCATTTGCACCAACAAACCAATTTTGCCTTCGGTGGATTTATCTCTCCCAACTTGGTCAATCGGATGGGCATGTTCGAGCAGATCCATAGTGAAGTATGGATGTCGCGCCGATGGATTGCCCGCATCAGTCGTCTCGAAGCCATAATCCAACACCGCCACAATATTCGGATGACGTAACCCCGCGAGGGTACGAAATTCACGGGCAATCGCCAAACGCACATCATGACTATCGCCCGATGTCGGGTCGGTCAGGTTTTGGGCAATCCGCACCCGTTTGAGCGCCACGATTTTATTGGTCAGTCGGTCGGTGGCGCGATGCACACTGCCCATACCGCCCGCGCCGAGTTGGTTATGCAACAGATACCGATTTGCAAATAGGTTTGTCACCCGTATCCTCACATCATACTAAAAAGCCCACCTGTTCTATGATAGCACATTTTACCCTTTTTTGCTCATCTTTTGCCACATGTCCTAGCAAGCAAAACGCTATCAGAATATGATGTCAGGTATTTGTACATCCTTCATCAGGAGGTCTAGATGAAATTTTTTTCCGTTTGTTGATAATCATGATACTTGGGTTATCCTTCACCGCATCCCTCTCTGCACAAAGCGATACAATCACCGTACCCAACAACGCCGAATTTTATCTGCGGAATAGCAATAGTGAGGGCGAAGCGAATATCATATTCATGTATGGCGCACCTGATAATACATGGATACCGCTCGCAGGCGATTGGGATGGCGATGGTATCACCACCATTGGGTTATTCGAGCCCATTTTGGCGGTGTTTCATCTGCGAAATAGCAACAGCGAAGGCGTTACTGATGTGTCGTTCCCATATGGGCAAGGGAATGCAGATTGGTTGCCTGTCGTGGGCGCATGGCAATAATATCATAAGCGGGGCATGAAGCAATCATGCCCCTGATACTTAGAATAATTTGGCGGGCAACACCCTTTTGAGAAAGTGTGTCACCTGATAATAAAACACATCCGCCGATTCGATATGCGGTAAATGACGCGACTCACTTATGAGCGATAATTGGGCGTGTTCTATCCGACCCTGAATTTGTTTGGCGATCTCAACGCTGACAATCGCATCTTCTTCACCCCATAACAACAAGACAGGCGCGGATGGAATCCGTTTTTGGGGTGGGTCTCCCACCGTTAAGCCACGCATGAGGGTGGCTAATCCCTGTTTCTCTTGGCGCACATCGCGGATAAAATCATCAGTCAGGAAAGATTTATCTTCAAATGCCATTTCGAGGCGCGATTGGCTCAATTCTGAGCTGGCGAGGCGGTTAAAAATCCACGCCCCAATGACGGGCATCTTCGCCAACAATTTGCCGATTGGCGGGACACTCGGAATCGCCCCACCGTTGACCATCACCAATGCCAAGACATAACTCGGATAGGTGGCGGCGAAAATGCGCCCAATCAGCGCCCCATATAAATTACCAATAACAACCACTTTATCCAACCCAAGCGCATCCAACACATCTTTGACCCATGTGGCAAGCGCATCGGCGTTCATAGACGTGATAGGTTCTGTGCCACCAAAGGCGGGCAAATCCACCGCCACCACATAATAATCATCGGCGAATAACGGCATGACGGCGCTCCACGCGATTTTAGACGATCCAAACGCGCCGTGCAATAAAAACAGACATGGCTTATGTGGCTCGCCCATCTCGAAATAGCGCACCGTTTTGCCGTTCACTTGGGTAAATTGTTCATCCATGCGCTTACGCCTCGCTGGTTTCGGGGATGAGGTTGTGTTGAATCAACCACTCGGTTAATTCTTTGATGTTCGGCTCGGTTATCATAGCACCGCGATTCACGCCACGCGGGGTATCGCCTTTGGGCAGATACGCGGGCGGTTCGTAGGGAGTGACTTCGCCCGCGTTGGCAATCACCAATGTGGGGACAGATAAAAAACCCGTCCATTCTTCGACACGCTGACGGGCGGTGTTATCGCGGTCAATAAAAATTTCGTGATACGGGACGTTGTAATCATCTAACACGCGCTTGGCGAGGGTCATCATCGGACAACCCGATGAACGACTATACATAATCAGTTGCTTGGTCATTTTTTATGCCTCAGATAGGTCAATATCCGACTTTTATTTGTCTCATTATAACGCAATGCCCCTATTTATAAAAATGATACTTACGGCGCAGTCGGGGTCGGCACAACACTATTGGGATTGAGGTAACATTGTATCCCCTCGACAACGGCATTGGCTAACAAATCGGGGTTTTCCGTGAGGATAGCGCGGTCATCGCGCATAAAGCCGAGTTCCAAAATTGTCCCTGGTGTACGCAAATCAATCTCGCGGAAGATGTGATAATCGGTCATGTCGCGTGTGAGACCAAAACGGCGTTGTAAGCCCGTTTTCGCGCCGTAGGCTTGGGCGATACACTCCATCAGACGGGCATCGAGACTATCTTGCGGACGTGCTTCGGATATGGCGACCAAGAAGCCACTTGCGCCACCATAATCACGACAATCATTGGCATGAATCGAGACCAGCGCATCGGCGACATAATTTTCGAGGCGAGCATCAAATTCTTCGAGCAAATCAACGGTATACCCCAATTCACGTAATTTCGTCCACACTCGACTGGCGACGCTGTAGTTAATTGAATTCTCGGTCAAACCATCCGGACACACCGCGCCAGGGTCGTTTTGCGGACCGCGATGCCCCGATACAATGCCAATCCGCCGTAAATAATTCGGTGTGGGGATGATGGTCGGGGTGGCGGTGGGTTCTATCTGCGCCAAACTCACCGCACTTTGGGCTTGTACTTCGATTTGACCTAATTGTTGGCGCAAACGCCGATTCAACGCTTCGGGCGATGTCCCCCAACTGAGGATGGTGGCAATCAGACCGCCCGAAATAATCACCAACAACCACGCGCTGATGAATCCGCCCAACATGCTCCCGCGCCGAATTTTGCGTTGGGTTTGCCTGCGTTGGATGCGCCGAATGCGTTGTGCTTCGAGGGCGGCGGCGCGTCTGCGTTCTTCTGGTGTGGTATAGAGGGGCTTTTTGACGGGCGGTGGCGCAACCTTGTCGGGTGGTTCTTCCTGTGGGGTGGTCTCGCTGGTGTTAGCATCGTCATCCTCAAATTGGGGACGATTTTTCGAGGCAACGCGACGCATCATCTCCATGAATACCACCGAAGCGGGTGGTTGGCGGGTCTCGGTCTCTGGATTGTGGGGGGTATTTTCATCTTGAGGATAATCTGACATCACGCGCCCTTATATTATTTCGTTACGCGGACAACAAAAATGTTATCCGTACAATCACGATAATCATATCCATCCCCATTGTAGCGCACATATCGTATTTTGGGCTACCTATGGGAGTCTGATTTGCTCATAATAACACCGCGTCCCGATGTGCATTCTGCATAAAACGGTCATCCGATTCATCATCTGGAATAACACTCACATCACACCCTAGCAATTCACCTAAATCCTGCCATAACCCAACTAAATCCCACATGCTTGTACCTTCACGGAATTGTACCAAAAAATCCACATCACTTTCATCAGTTGCTTCTCCGCGTGCTACACTGCCAAATACACGCACATGAAACCCACCATGTCGATTAGCGAGTTGGATAATTTCATCACGCCGTTGTCGTAAAGTCTCTATTGTGATAGGTTTTTTGAGTAATAAATTCATGGGTATGCCTTCATAATCTCAATGATATTATCTTTTTTAGATTATAGCACCTTGTAGCCATGAAATGATGATATGGGGATAGGATTTTTGAGCAATTTTGGTGATAATGAGGGATGATAAAACTCTGATAGTGAACATAGGATTGTGGCTTTGGAACAATTATCCCCTTCCCTCAAACGACTCGCCGCCGCCGAGCGGAGTATCATCGAAATCACCGAGACGACATGGCGCATGTTGCGTCTGAACGATTTGGGCGAAGAAATCGTCCACCTGGTGGCGCAAAAAAATGAGCCGATGCGTTATTCGGCAGATTTCGCCAGCACACGGCGGTTGCCATCGAGTCGGGCATTGCCGTTGTATCTCATCGCGCAGGTGGTTTTGGGATGGTCACATGAAGATGAAGCGTGGCGTTTGGGGTTGGTGGTCGTGCCAGATTTAGCCGCCGCCCGCAAAAGTCGGTGGTGCGAGATCGCCAATTGGCCCGATCCCGACCATGAGGTCTTCGCCAAAATTGCCCAAGAAGCTGGCGAAACATTGGCGCATGTGTTGGGCTTGCCCTTCAAAATTATCCCCCCGCGTGAAAAACCACAAAGCACAACCATCCACATGCCCGAATTGCCCATCGCGCTTCAATGGTGGGATGCCATCCCCGAAAATAACACCTCGTTGGCGCTGGTACGCCCCGCCCGTTGGATTCGGGCGCGAGTGGTACGAATCGTGTGGTATTTCTTCTGGATGGCGGTGTATATTTTGCTCTCGGTCAGCACACTCAATACCAATGTGGCGCTCCCCAACGCGGGGACAATGTTACCCAGCCCCGAATTGTTGCCCTATTTGGGTATTGCGATGGCGGTGGTGATGGCAATATTGATTATTTCCATCGGCTACGAATTGTTGTTGACCCCCAATCGTATCGTCTTCGATGGCACATCCAAAAAAGTGACGGGCTATCTTGGGAATAATCCCAAGTGGGAAAAAGATGGGCGCAATTTTGTGGCAATTTACATCTCGCATGTGTTACGCAAACGGCGCAATAAAGAATTTATCCAACTGAGCGAGATTAATTTTCACTTGGGGGGTAATCGGTTTGAGCGCCTCATCGAAGAAACGCCCAAACAACACCAAGAATATATCAGCGCCGAAAAATTGAAAGACGGTGTATATCCGCTCGCGCCGACATCGGCAGATACGCCTGTCAGCGCCATGCAAGGCGTGGCGTTGCATATCGCCCGCGTATTGGGTGGCTTGCCCGTGATGTATGACCAACGGATGCGCTAGATGAGGTGATGATTATGGTGATAACCCTCAAAGAAATTATCCAACTGGTAGACCAACTCTCACCAGAAGAAAAAGATGAACTGCGTGATTATTTAGGGCATGGCACACCTGTTTTTGATGTGGAAAAACTATCGCCAGAAGAACGCATCAAACGCATGGATGAGGCAGTTAAAGCCATCCGTGAGGGGTTATCTCAAAGCGAATTGGATGAGATGATAGAGGCAATGAATCACAAATATATCGAACCTGTGGATGACGATATATGGCGCGATTAATCTATGTACTAGATACCAACGTGATTGGCGACTATATCAATAATCATCCAAAAGTGACCCAACATCTCTATCAGGCAATTGAGAATAATGCCATGTTATACCTGTGTGAACCCGTTTTATATGAGGTAATACGTGGATTTTTGAAGGTAAACGCAACTCGTAAACGAGCCATTTTCGATACTCAACTGCGTCCATTATTAATCAACATCCCTCTGATAGAGGCAGATTGGTTACAAGGGGCGCTATTTTGGGCAATCAGCACCAATCAGGGTAATCAGTTATCCGATATGGATTTGCTCATCGCCTCTATCACCAAACGCCTCGATGCAACCCTCATCACCGCAGATAACGATTTTTCTGCTCTATCCATTTTGCACGAAAATTGGCGCATCTAATAACCATCTCTTAATTTCACCATAACGCAAATCTATCAATATGTTGCATAATAGTGCGTTACATCTATTTCATTTTTCACACAGTAAGGATGTAACACCATGTCTGATGAACGCCCGATTATCCTTTTCACCAATGATGATGGTATTCAATCGCCCGGATTATGGGCGGCAGTCCGCGCATTTCGCGGATTAGGCGAATTATTGGTGGTCGCGCCACGCCTGCAACAATCGGGCATGGGGCGCAGTTTACCCAATACCAGTGAAGGACGCATCCATGTGTATGAGACCGATGAACCCGATATCACCGCCTATGCGGTTGATGGCACACCCGCCCAATCGGTGCAACATGGCGTATTAGAAATCGCCCCGCGCCTGCCCGCGCTGGTGGTATCGGGCATCAATTATGGCGATAATTTGGGCAACGGTGTGACCATATCGGGAACGGTTGGGGCGGCAATCGAAGCGGCAAGTTTGGGCATTCGTGCCATTGCCCTCTCGCAACAAACCCCACACGATTTACATCTGACTTACTCGAATGATGTCGATTTTGATGTTCCCGCCCACTTTGCGCGGTTGTTTGGCAAGTGGTTGCTCGAAAATGAAGCCATTCCCGATGACATCGATTTGCTCAAAGTGGATGTGCCGATGGGGGCGACCATCAACACCGAATGGCGTGTGACGCGCCTCAGCCGTCGGCGTGTGTATTGGCCCACCCGTCCAGAACGCGCCAGCATGAAAGATATTGGGCGTTTGGGATATAAATATGATACCGACCCCTCACAAGCCGAACCCGATTCGGATGTGTACGTGATGTTGCACGAAAAGTTAGTCTCGGTCACGCCGATGAGCCTCGATATGACCTCGCGCACCGACCCCTTTCGGTTGCAACAATTTTTGATGGGCAAAAAGAAATATGGCAAGCGGGGTTAGTTAATTATCGTCAATATCATCTTCGTTTTCATCAAAACCTTCTAAAAATTTATCAATCAGCCGTTTTATTTCTTTCGGACTAATATCTGATTGTTGTGTTTTTGAATAAATCGTAAGCAACATAACACGATTTGAGAGGCGAACATAATAAACAATACGGAGACCCCACGTTTTCCCCGTTGGGCAGATGGATTGTTGAGCCGAACTTTATAAACAGCATGACCTGTATGTGGGATTAAATCACCCGGTCGTTCATCATTTTGTAACTGGACGAGCAATTTGTGAAATTCGGGCAAAATGTCGCCATACTTACGTTCTAAACGGGTTAACTGTTTCAAAAATTCATCTGGTGTATCAATCTTTGTTGGCATCGAAACCAAATTGCTCTTTCAGATATGTCATCAATTCTTCATAAGAATGCACGCGCCCTTCTTTGACATCTAAAAGCGATTGTTCAATGCTATTCAAAATATCCGCATCGGTTGGTTCATCATCATCCAGATAAACGGCAAGCGCAGAACTTATGTATCATTATAGCCGAATTACCATCCCTGATAGCGAAAAATAACCTCATGCGTGCCTACATCCACCCAAACGGCGCGGAACATCACATCGGCGCGGTAAATCGGCGCATCCACACCGTTCACCGTTGCCGACCAATTTGGATAGTAGGCATCCGTCAGCACCACATACCCCGCCGTATCCGTCTCGACCTGCAAGGTGATTTCAGTGGGATGATACGCGGTGATAGTCACCTCGCCCGCGCCACCTCCGTCCAAAAGGGGTATATCCCCGTTGTGGTTAATCGTGATGGTCGTGCGCGGGTTAAAATTTTCATCCCGCATGGCGGAAAGGGCTTGTTCTGTGCCGTCCCATGTATCGGGGAACAATTGGGCATCATACACCATAAAAGCACGAGGCATGACATCTACATTTTCATAAATTTTGATATCGGCAGAATACACCCGTCTCCATCCTTGCGGATGGAGTTGGATGTGGTTGCTAATTACGCCTTCTGATGGGCGGGATGTGCGCTTGTCTATCACCGTGACGGCGCTGACGGTGATGAAGTCGTTGATGGGCGTGATGGATAAAATCTCGGTTGGCGCATCCAAACGAAAAACGGCTAGATCATACTGGCTGGATGGCGATGGGGTGCGCGTCTCGATGGGCAATAGGGGCGTAGCATCCTCATTGATTGTCAGTTGTAAATCGTCACACGAGTCATCACAACGATACAAAATTTGGATTTCATCCGCCACAAACGGATATGGCGCGACCCAAGTGATACCCGTCGGACGCTTGAATTGTGTATCGAAAAATACATCGTCATACACCACATCATACACTTTATCGGTCAATAGATAGCGCGTGTTGGTCAAATCGAGCCAACGGTCATCGGGGATGCACGCCCCGTCACATTCGGGCAATGCCAAATTTTCGCGCAAGCGACCATCCACCGTGCGTAATGCGTCTGTGGGCAACATCAACGATGTGAATGCCGTATAATGTGCGGTCGGCAACACCCCGCCGTCAAATCCGTCTATGGTGGGGATATTCCAGATGAGGGGTAAATTGGAGGCGGCGACCTGTTTGAGTTTGATGGCAGAAAAGGCGTATGTCTGCCCTTGTGCGGATATGCCCATGCTATCCCAACGGGCGCGGAGGCGGTTTTCTTCGCTGGCGGGCAGGTTAAAATTTTGGGCGCTGATAGACAGAAAGCGGTCTGGCGGGTTGCTGGTCTGATAGGCGCGTAATTGGTTGATGGCGAAGCCCGCATCGTAGTAGGCGTTAGGGTCGGTGAGGTCTTGGTGGGGTAAAAATTGCGTTGCGAAAAATAATTCGATTATCAAAAACAGCGTCAGTAGGGACGCGCTTCTGCGCTTCCATATCACCCAAATGGATGATAAGAATGAGGGCGGCAAGAATGCCGTGCGTACAATTAATATCAAAATCCCGACAAAAATCGCCACGCCCCACCCTATCCATGTGGATATGGTCGGCAAAGCAGACCCAACTATCGGCTCACTGGCGCGGTCTGCGAATTGTGCGCCGATGACCAGTCCCGCACACGTCACGATGAATATCGCCACCGCAAAAACACGTCTACGCCCATTTAGGGATTGTATCATCAGCGTATGCAAGCCTAACCCCATCAACATCGCGCCCGCGAGGGCGTATAATGCCAACCATCGGGCAGGCACGCGGAACAGATTGAATCCGGGCAATTCCGCCAACACCGAATAATAAAGCGGGTTAAATCTGCCGAGCGCGAATAAAAATCCCACCGCGCCTAAAATTATCCACGCCCATTTGCGCCTATCCGATGCGAATATGCCGATGCTCGCCAACGCCAAGCCGATGATGCCGATATACGCCACATATTCGCCAAAGGGTTGACCATCGTAACTCGGCAACAAGCCACGCCCTATCATGAACGGGTCGAGCGAAAACGCGGTGGCTTGTTGCGGATTTAACCCACCACCACGATTTGATTGCGAAATGAGTCCCTGTGTGGGGATGAGTTGCGGTAACGCGATGACAATGGCGATGATAACGGCGATGAGCAAGCCAACCAATCTGCCTAAACGATTTTTTACCCCTATCCCCCCAGCCCCCTTTCCCCATCGAATGGAGAAAGGGGGAGAAGTGGTTGATTTAGCCCCCTCTCCACGTTGTGGGGAGGGGGTTGGGGGTGGGGAAAAAAGCACATATATCCCCAACCCAACACCCGTGATGAATACCGTTTGGGTATGCCCAGATAACAGTTGCAACGCCCAGCCTATGCCCAACACGAGCCAATAGCGCCGTTTTTGCATCGCCAAATGGGTGAATAAAAACAACCATGGCATCCACGACAAGCCGTGAAGCTGATTAATCTGTTCGACATGCGAGCCGATATATCCACCTAACCCAAACGCCACACCCGTTACCAACGCGGGCAATGGGGATATGCCGAGCGCATATCGCGCCAAGAACATCGCGCCGAGTGTCGCCCAAAAGACGTGCAATAAAATGGATATGCGGATTGCATCGGGCGGAGACGCATAAATCGTCAACCAATTGGGCGGGTAAAATGTCCCCAGTTGCGAATTAGCCAGTAGCGGTGCGCCCATAAACAGATTCGGTGTCCATAAGGGAATTTCGCCCGCCCGCAGGTGCGTATCGCGCACCGCCCAATAAGGATAAAAATAAGCGTAGGTATCGCCTCTGGCGAGGATATGGTCAGTGAATGCCAACCGAAAAAAGAACAGTAAGACCAATATCCCCGCAATGGGGATGACCATCCGCAAATTTTTCAAATGTCACCTCACGTCAAGATTAGTTCACGTTCCCGATAGGGGCGATACAATTCGACCCATTCTTGGTCATCATGGGCGATGAATTCTTCGGCTTTCGCCACCAAATCTTTGTTGCCGATGAACAGTGGCGCACGTTGGTGTAAGCTATGCGGTTGAATATCGGCTATCCGACCAATCCCATCCGATGCCGCCCCACCCGCTTGTTCGGCGATGAACGCCAACGCTTGCAATTCCACCATCAGGCGCAATTTGCCGTAGGGGGTGGTTTTCTCGCGGGTGTCGGGTGGATAGACATACACACCACCGCGCAACAAATTACGGTGAAAATCGGAGACCAGCGAGCCGATATAACGATGTTGCAACGGCTTGCGCCCCGTGCCATAAATCCCCTGTAACCATTTCACATAACGGCGCACACCCGGATACCAATATTTTTCGTTGCCATGATTCACACTGTAATAGGTGGCTTGGTCGGGGATGCGAATATCAGGATGACTGAGCAAAAATTCCCCAACGCCATTTTCGAGGGTGAAGCCATGAACACCCTGCCCTGTGGTATAGACCATCATCGTACTTGACCCATACACGATATAACCCGCCGCCGCCAATTCTGAACCCTTTTGCAAAAAGTCTTCCATCGTGCCATGCGTCCCAGAGGACACCTTGCGGAATATCGAAAAAATCGTGCCAATCGAGACATTCACGTCAATGTTGGATGAGCCATCAAGTGGGTCATACAACAAGACATATTTGCCCGTGTCGTAGGTGGGTGGAATGGTGAGAATATCATCGTGTTCTTCGGATGCCATCGCGCATAAACGCCCTGTGTGGTCGTTGATTTTATACATGATTTCATCGGCGAATAAATCCAATTTTTGTTGGCGTTCCCCGTAGGTATTCATGCTATCACTCGCGCCGACAATGTTGGTCAAGCCTGCGCGGTTGGTCTCTCTGGAGATGATTTTCGCCGCGAGGGCAATATCGTAGAGGATGCTGGTGAATACGCCTGTGGCATCGGGGTGATGTTTTTGTTGGTCTAAAATATGCCGTTCAATGGTGATAATTTTGCTCATGGTCAAAAAATAACCTTTCTAACAAATTTAATTTTGATGTGTGAAAAAAAGTGCAAATTGTTATGTGGATGATTGTATCGCTATTGGCGGGTTACGAAAAGGGGATAGATGTTATTCTGAACACTCAATCCACATAGGCATATTAATACGAGGATGATTGAGTGTTATTTTATTCACCACATCTGTTTGCAAATTTATCATAAAAAGTGCGTAGCCATCCGTATCTCATGCTTCAAATATCACATATAGTCGATCAGGTGACATGGTAGGTGATATAAAATTTTCATGAAAAATATCCATATCTCGTGCGTATTGATGCGTTTCACCAGTCACTCAATGATGTGAGCGAATCTGATTAATATAACTTTGACAATGCAGGCATGGTATCTAACCCAATGAATAAGATGTTTTCTTCTACAGATACTTGATGGGGATTCACCTCGATATAATGTGATACTTCATCAATTGTCGTTTGATAAAGCAAGCAAAAAGATGGCATTGTATTTTGTGATGCCGGAAATAAGATGAAAAAGATAAATAGTGAGATACTACTCAATGCTCTCATGTTATGCCCATCATTTCATTTACCCGCAGGTTTCCGAATAAATAGTCACATCAACAAAATACACACCGTCTTGACTATTTCAGTTCATCATAAACATCCACGCAAAAAGCAACTATCTAAAAGCCAAATGGTTGAGTGAGGGAGAAGCGTTTGGCGGTGATTAAACCTGTCCGTGTCGCGGTGAGGTTGCCTTCGAGGTCATAAATATTGACGGTGGCATCTGCAACAAAAATATCGCCTGTTTCGTCCATATCGCCCGATAAAAATTCCTCATAAATCCCTATCAGTTGCAAATCGCTGTTATACAAAAATTTGAGCAAGCGATTATCCACATGCCGACCATCTTGTCGCCATACACCGTGACCTGTGCCACGCGGTTCGGGTGCGACATCATTTTGTCCGGTGGTCATCATCGTGCCACCCGACATAAAGGTCGCCATCCCCCGAAAAAGCAATGTTACGCCATCTTCGGCGAAAATCTGACCAAACCATGTACCGATGATAGATTTAACACCGGGTGGTAGCGGTGTTGGTGTTGTCACCACAGGCGTTTGTTGTTGTGTAATGTCATCGGCTTGAAGTGCATGTAAGCCAACGCCAAGTGTTGCGCCTGCGCCTAACATAGCTAAGAATTGACGACGTGGGAGTGGTGTATCAGACATGAGGATTTCTTCCTTTTTATCAAAACAAAGTGGACGGAAATATTTTTGGTACAGTTTGAACTGATATTCAGTTTAATGAATATGTCCAATATCCGCCACTGAAAACGGGGTTTTGTATCGTGCTTATCGTGATTGACGCGCCAGAAAAATCTTGAACACCAGCATACGGATTGTCTTGATGAAAAAATTGGGGTCATCTTCGCCACGAATCCACACGGTTTTAATCAGCCATGCGTTTTTACCCTGTTCGGGGACGGGCTTGGCGATGACATGCAAATTACGCTTTTCGCCACTTCGCGTCACGGATGTGATGAATTGGGTATCACCATCATCTTCGAGTTCGGTCTTGGTCGGTTTATCGAGTGTGGTCTGGATGAGCGATTTGGAGATGCTCCGCAAAAACATGCGCTCACGGGCGTGGTCAGTGAATATCAGGTGTTTCATAGTATCATCTCTCATTTGATTGGCATGGGTAGTGGTTGCGTAGTAGCAATAATTGACGATGTTCAATACGCATGGGTTCATTTAAAGGCAATATAAATTCAGTTACTCTGCCTTCGGGTGTTTTGGGAATGATTTGTACACCTTGAATATCAAAATGGTCATCCCAATGATGTCGGCGTGGATGAAATAAAAATGTGGGTTCATCCGTTTTTGGGTCTGCACCCGCAATGTTGCTCCCTTTCAACCAGTTACATCTGGAACAACTAAGTGCCAAATTTTCTAAAATAGTTTTTCCGCCATGTGTAATTGCAATGATATGTTCAATATGAAAACGACTATCACTATCATCCTCATGAATACGGCAATATTCACAACATCCACCAGCACGTTCTATTACTTGTCGTTTGAGCGATGTAGGAATATAGCTCATGATTGTAATTTAAATCGGGCTTTGGCTTTCGCCAACGACATCACATGCGAGATAATCAAATACGTTTCCATCTCTTGCCGTTCATCTGATGAAAGCGTTCCCTCACGGTTGCGGTCTAATAAATCATCTATGCGTTCTTGCTGTGACGGCGAGATATGATAGGCAATAATATCCTCTAAAGTGGGTTGTGAAGTGATGAAATCAGCGATTTCTATAAAAATGGATTGTTGCAAATCAAGCATCATGATAAAAACCTTTATCCTATAGCCGATATACAGATTGTGAACTGATTCAACCTTTTCAAAAATGAAAAGATAGTGCAATCTGGTTAAAAACCCTACCAAAGGAGATTAGCCATGAGCACTATCCCAACAAGTGTAACAGAAGAACAATTTGAAA
>DAOTVP010000020.1:0-11310 GCA_034436155.1 Anaerolineae bacterium | reverse complement strand
CGCCGAGAATTTCGACCCGTTTGATGCTATCGATGCCCAAATCGGCTTCCATATCCATCGACAGGTCTAAAATATCCAACGGATAACCCGTTTTCTTGCTGACGATGCTCATCATGGTGGCGGATAATTTATCCAAATCCAAGCCACCCGTGGCGGGTGTAGATGTCATCACAGGCGCGGGTTGGACGGGTGTCGTCATCACAGGCGCAGGTGTCGGTGTGGTGGGTTTTGGCGCGGATGCGGGTGATACAACCGTCTTGACGGGGATTTTCGCCATTGGTGGTGGCGCTGTCACAGGTTTCGGCGCGGTTGTGGGTGTTGTGGCGACAGGTTTCGGCGCGGTTGCGATGACAGTGGGTTGTGGTGCGGGTGGTGTCATCACGGGTTTGGGCGCGGGCGCAGTCACAACAGGCTTGGGCGCAGTTTGCGCGGATGTTGGTTCAACCACTTCGGTGGTCAAGGCTTGGATGGTGGCATACAATTGGTTCAACAAGCCCGCTTGCTTATCCAAATAGGCTTGGTGCGTTGCCGACATCGCCGCTTGTTGTTGGTTAAAATGTGCCAGCGATTCGCGGACGGTATCCACGACATTACTGGGCAAATTCGGGTTATTCAGCAATTGGGTCATGAGACCAGTCGCCAAATTGTTATATTCGGCTTGAGCGGTGAGATATTGTTGATGGGCGCGGACGGTTTCGGCTTGCATCCGACCGAATTCGTCGAGGGCGCGTTGGAGCTGGGCTTGTAACTCTGCGGACATAGGTTTCTTCCTTATAGTACGGGCAGTAGATGGATTGGATGAAGGGGTAGTGGGTGCGATTTGCACAGGTTTTTCGACAATTTTCTCAATTTCAACAATTTTTTCGACTTCGACAATGCGTTCAATCGTCTTGGTTTCGCCTGCGACACGATAGCCGTCATTTAGCGCGTTCTGATACGCCTCGCGGGTGGCGGGGCTGACATAATTCGCGCCGTTGAGTTTGATTTGCATGGCAGGTTTGCGCGTTGATACAGGCTTCCGCAAGGCGTAGGGGTCTATGTTGGCTAAATCCACGCCGACCACGCGCAATTGCACAACGGCATCGCGCAGTTGCGTGTCGCTATCTTTTTGACGGCTGTTATTCAGGGCGATGGCGATATGCTCGCGTTCCCCTAAAATATCTTTGACGAGGTTGGTCAAGACACTGCGCGGACCGAACTCGACAAAAATCCGCCCGCCATCGGCATAAATCTGCTCGATTTCATCGGCAAATAACACGGGATTGACAATTTGTTTGATGAGTGCCTTGCGGATTGATGCGGCGGTCTTGGGGTAGGGCTTGGCGGTGGTGTTGGAATACACCGTCACGCTCGGCGCTTTGATGTGAGCGCGTTCTACCGCTTGGGCGAATTTCGTCTCGGCATGAGCGACCAGTGCGGTGTGGAATGCCGCCGCCACCGACAGTTGCGTCACCGCGTAGCCCTTATTTTTGAGGACGGTGTGCGCGTTTTGGATGGCGGGGGTTGTGCCTGCCAAAACCACTTGGTTATGCGCGTTCTTGTTGGCAATTGCCACATCGGGGATATGGTTCAGATCGGCTTCGAGGTTCGATAAATCACCCGTGACGGCTAACATGGTGCCAGGGTCAAAATTGGGCGTGTCGAGTGGCGACATGGCATCGCCACGCGCCTTCATCAGGCGGACGAAATCGGCATCGTTAATGGCTTCCGCCGCCCACAGCGCGGTCAATTCGCCGAAGCTATGCCCCGCCGTGAAATTGGGCGCGAAGCCCGCCTTGCGTAACAACCGATACACACCCATGCTCATCGCGCCGATGGCGGGTTGGGCGGTGTTGGTTTGCTTGAGGCGGTCGGTTTGCGCGTCTTTATCGGCATCGGTAAAGACGGCAGGCGGATAAACCAGCGAGGATAGGCTATGACCTTCATCCGCCAAAAACAGGGCATCAATTTCGGCATACGCCTCGCGCATTTCAGGGAAGTTCAGCGTCAATTCGCGCCCCATGCCGACATATTGCGAGCCTTGCCCGCTAAATAACGCCACCACACGACCATCGGTCTCGACCCCGAATTTGCGATAATACACGCCCTTCGGATGCGTCCATGCTTCGGCTTCGAGATTTTTATTGAGCATGGTCAGCGCCATGTTGAGCAGTTGCACGGTTTGGTCTATGCCATGCGCCACAAAACCCACGCGGGGTTGATTTTTGCCGATCTGTAACGATTGGCTCGCCTCGACCAGCGCGTTGTAATAATTCCGCGCATCGCCGTTGTTGAGTTGATTCATCACCTCTTGGATATGCGCCACCAACCCGTGCGGGGTATCTGCGGTGAGCAAAATCATATCGGCGGTGCGGTGAATGCGGTATGCCGATTGCGGTTCATCGCCATACTCTTCGAGGACGACATGAAAATTCGTCCCGCCGAAGCCGAAAGAACTCACACCTGCACGGCGGGGTGGTGCGCCTTCGGGACGGATCCACGGGCGCGTTTCGGTGTTCAGATAGAACGGTGTTTGGTCGATATTCAGTTTGGGATTCGGTTTTTGGATGTTGAGCGTGGGTGGCAACACTTTGTGGTGCAACGCCAGCGCCGCCTTGATGAGGCTCATCGCGCCCGCCGCTGATTTGGTATGCCCGATTTGCGATTTGACACTGCCCAACGCGATGGATTGCGGTGGAGTGGGATGCTCTTGCATGAGCAAATTGAGCGAATTAAATTCGGTTATATCGCCTGCGGCTGTGCCTGTGCCGTGTGCTTCAATCAAGCCGACGGTGCTGGGCGAAAATCCCGCTTCGTCATACGCCCGTTGGAGCGCCAACACCTGACCCGTATCACGCGGGGCGTAGATGCTTTTATACTTGCCATCCGATGATGCGCCCAATGCTTTGATGACGGCGTAAATGGTGTCGCCATCGCGTTCTGCATCTTCGAGCCGTTTGAGGACGACCATCCCTAGCGCCTCGCCGATCATCATACCATCCGATTCGGCATCGAAGGGGCGAATTTGATTGGCTTTAGAAAAGGCGGGAGTTTTGCTGAACGACATATACATAAAAATGGAGTTATCGGTATCTACGCCACCGCTAATCATCATATCGGCTTTGCCCTCGTTCAATTCGCTGATCGCCATGCGTAAGGCGCTCAGAGAACTGGCACAGGCGGCATCGACCACACAATTCACACCGCCTAGATCGAGGCGGTTGGCAATCCGACCCGCGATGACGTTGCCCAACATGCCCGGAAAGCTATTCTCTTCCCAGGGGATATAAGCGAGTTTCATCTTTTCGATGGCGCGGGCGGTATCGGCATCGGAGAGTCCCATGCTTTTTAGCACTTTTTCCCAGATGGGGTATTGCAAGCGCCCTGTGAGCGGGGTGATTAATTTCTGACCGCCCCCCACACCTAAAATCACGCCTGTGCGTTGGCGCAATTCGGGCGGGGCATCGCGGTAGCCTGCATCGGCGAGGGCATCTCGCGCCACGAGGAGCGATAACAATTGCGACACATCGGTCACTTCGAGGATGTTGGGCGGTAAACCAAATTCTACGGGGTCAAAATCAATATCAGGTAAAAATCCCCCGCGTTTACAGTAGGTTTTATCGGGGGCGGTGATGTCTGGTGAGTAATAATCATCAATCTCCCAGCGCGAGGGCGGGACATCGGTGATGCAATCCACCGCATTGACGATATTATCCCAATACTCTTGTAGCGTGAGCGCCTTGGGCGCCAGCGCCGCCAACCCGATGATGGCGATAGGCTTCATAAATACTCCTAAAAAAATTAATCCATACCGCCCGCGTTCCATTAACTGTGTCCACATGGCGGTGTCTCGTGGTTCAGACACAAAATTAGCTATTTGTTATAACCCCGTCACCGCCAAAAGTATACGCACAATAAACCAAACTGCGGAAATCTTCATAAAAAGTTTACAATTTGGGTGTATGGGGGTTGCATCTTATTATGACATAACGCATTAAAAAGGGGTAGGGTAATTGCATCAGAATTAGAGAGAGTTGCTTGAGTAAGAAATAGCTCAAGTCACTCATTGTTACAGGTGAAATTATGTGGGATTGTCTAATTGTTGCAAGTCCCATTATGACTGCAATAATGATTATTGGTATTGCCATGCTCGCTATATAATCATAAAAACCGCCAGTTCAGATAGGATCTGGCGGTTTTTTAATATCTTGTTTTCCCGATTTAACTTACGATTTCACACGATGCGGTTGCTTCGAGAGCAAAAATGTCACCGCCAGCGCCATCACAAACGCCACGCCGCCGATGAACACCACCGTCCGCCACCACGGAGTCTCGCCTGTAGCGGGGAGCGATGTGGCGGATGGGCTAACGGCGGTGCGTGTCGGGTCTAGGCTACCCGTCACACGCGGGTCATCCGTCAGCAACGTCTGCCCGTTGAGCGTGACCCGCCCTTGATCAACGATGAATTGCAACCCCAACGGCAAATTTTGGTTCACACGCACGCGATACGTCACCGTGACTTGTTGCCCCGCGGGGACATCGGGAATATCAATATCCACATCATCCGTCTGGGCAACCGCGGGGATGGTGGTCATCAACAACATCAGCATTAAAATAGCAATTATCCGAAAGCGCATCCTGTTTTTCCTTTGTTCAAATTATCATATCTCAGTATATCAACGTGTCGGCGGGGGCATAACGCCCCCACCGAAGCCAATGATCATGGATAACCATACGATGGTGTTGCACAAGTGGCGCTGGTGATGTTGTCATTCGGTCCAGATATCGCGCCAACCCCCAACGTGTTATTCGCATTCAAATATGCCACCGCATTTATATCGCCCGTGCCGATCATCGATTGCAGTCGCACCGTCCCCGAACCATTGTAAGAGATGTTGATGCTCGGTTGCGTACCGCCCGTGCCAGGCGCTAAGGTGTTATTGACAATATTCATACAGGCATTATTGAAATCGCGCACATTCACCGTCAATGTGCGTCTCGACGCGCCCGTTGCTATGGCACCGAAATTATTGCTGAGCGCAGTCAGGTTTAACACGCTCGTGCTACCCGAAATCGCCCCGTTATTATTGGCGAGGAGCGATGCGCCAAAGATGGGGGCACCGTTGGGGATGATGTTGTTGGTCACATTGGCATTCAAAATTGCGCCGGTTGTGCCACCGCCACTCGTATTTGCCCCATCCACAAAAAGCTGAATGGCGTTGCCATCATAAGCGTGCTCGATGGTGTTATTGCGAATGCCACCGTTGCTCACGGTGAAATCACCCGCCTCGACTTCAATCACACCAAGCGCCAATTCACCCGTGTAATTTGTGATGAAGTTGCCATTAATATCGAAGCGCATGATGCTGTTGCCTTGTGCGTTGCGGAGCGAAATGGCAATCTCGCCGTTATTGGTGTTGCTAAAACCGCCATACACATTGGCGGTGAAGATGTTGTTGAGAATATCGATCTCCATCACCGCCCCGCTATTGCCTTCGGGGTTGGCGCTGATACCGATGCCATCTATCCGATTAAACAGATTATTTTGGATGACGACATCCATGCTCGATGTGCCATCGGCGCGTAATAACAAGCCCATGCCATCGCAATTGTTCCCACCGCACACCAACGGCGTGATGGTATCCTCGAATGTGCTATTGCTGACGGTCAGCGTGAGCGCCCCAGAGAAGTTTTCGATATACACCATGTGTTCGGCGACACGGGTCATGGTCACATTATCCAAAATCACCGTCCCAACGAGGTTCGCGCCCGCGCCTGTGGTGAAATTCAGACCATATTCGTTATCGCCATTGCCAATATCGGTCATATCCACATTATCCAACACCAACCCGTTCACATTCGTCCCATTAAAACCATGACTGCCCGTAGTGTTGATAATCATGTCGTTCAGCGTGATATTGGTCACATTCGACAAGAAAACCGCTTCGGCGCTGGTGTTGCTAATCGTCCCGCCCGCGCCATTGGTATGGGTAGCCGAATTGCCATCGCCTGTCACCGTGAAGCTCCCCGTGGTATTTTGGATGACGATGCCGTTTGCCGCGCCACCAAACATCGAAACACTGGTTGCGCTGATATTTATCGCACCGGTGTTGATGTCTACGCTGGCGCGGTTGGTGGTGGCGACACTTGCCGATGCCACTGTGCCGATATTCAGCGTCCCAAAATTGGTGGCATGGATGATCCGCGCATTGAAACCCGTCATCCGCAGATTTTCTTGGAAGGTGAATGTGCCAGTGGTGTTATCCAAGAAAATCGCACCGCCTTGTTCACCGATATCATCATGGTCAGAGAGAATTGTGGCGAAGGTCACGCCATTTGATATGGTGTTGCTCACATCAAAGCAATGCGTATCTGCGCCCAAATTACCGTTACAATTCATATCACCCGTTGTCACGGCGATGCGCCCGCTGGTCTGGCTCACAAACGCTTGCGAACCCGCGCCACTGCCAACACCCGTGATGATGTTCAAATTGGCGAAGCTAATCGGGTTGGCGTTGCCTGTCGCATCTAAGAACACCCCCACGGCGCTCAACATCGGACTCCCACCTGTGCCGATTTGCAGGTTGCCAGTGAAATTGATGATTCCCGTACCTTGAATAATCTCGATACCACGATTGGCTTGCGCGGTGTGGATTATCACCCCCGCATAGGTCACATTACTGGTGCTATTATTGACGCGGAACGAAATCCCGTTCACGCCCGTAATCGATGACCCCGCCGCGGTGAATGTCACCGTCCCCGCCGAGCCGTTTTCGATATTCACGCCCGCCGTGCCTGCGTTGATGTTCAAAACGCCATTGAAGGTATATGTACCATCGGCATTATTGAACTGCACACCACCACCTGTTGCGCTGGAATGGATGATGCCACTCGTAAAATTGAGCGTGCCTGTGTTATGACCACCAGAGACGGTTAATACATTGCCCGTCCCGCCCGTTTTGCTCACACTCGAAGATAACGTCAGCGAGACCGTTCCACCGCTCACGGCGATCGTATCGGCGTTGGCGACGTTGCTAATGATGCCACCTGTATTGGTGATTGTCCCCGCCATGTTGGTCAGGTCGATTACCCGATTTGTGAACGAGCTACTGCTCAACGTTTCAAACGTGGCGTTGAGCGTGCCTCCGAGCGTAAAGTTGAGCAACCCGCCTGTGCCTGTGATATTCGTCTCGGAGATGGTCGCCGTGCCGATACTCGCAAGGCTGGTCAGGGCGTAGTCGGTGGTGTTACTAATCTCAATACCGCGAATGGTGTTGTTCTCTGCCAATAACAAACAGTTATCGCCACTGGTGAAAACGGGGTCTGTGCCACTGAAAGCGGGGAAGCTACTGCCCGCCACGGGGGTCACACCGCTAATGGTAGCAAGATCAGATGTAGACCCATCGCCAACGAAGCGTTCTCCATTTTCGAGCAGGCTATTCGAGCAGGTATAATTGCCACTCGCCACAAAAATCGTGTCGTTGGTGCTATCCAAGCTGATGGGGGCGCTCAAACCTGACGCGGGGCAGGCTTGTGTGCCAATAAACCCGCCTGTACAGACGAATGGCATGGGTGGCACGGTGGGGCTGTTATCCACAAACCACACCAACTCTTGATTTTGGATGTTGATGGTCACTTGTGCCGTGTCGCCACCTGTTATCGTATAGAAGAAACTGGTGGATGTGTTGCTGACTCCCGCGGCGGGGTAGAAGATGAATGTGCCATCGGCGTTTAGCACGACCGCCCCGCCTGTGATTGCCACTGCCGAGCCTATCGGGTTGGCGTTGGCGTTGGCGAGTGTATCGCCGAAGCCCGTGATGGTGGCGGTGACGGGGTTATCGTTATCGCGCACGCTAAAAGGCACTGCCGAACTGGTATACGTCAGGTGTGGCGTGACGGTATACGCATCATCATTGGCAATCGCTTGCGTTTGGAAGGCGAAGCCAATACTCGGACCCTCTGTCAGGTCATAATTGCCGTCTAACAGATTAGGCGGGTCGAAAGTATCGGTATCCGAAATGTCTGTAAAGACCATGACGATGGTACAGGTCGCGCCACCCGGTAAATTGCCCGTGGGGTTCACTGTGATGGTACTTACACCCGTCACGGGCAAGCCCGCAAATGGCACAGGGACAGAATCACATTCGAGTGTCACTCCCCCAACGGTGGCATTAATATTTTCGTTGAAGTTGATGACGATATTGGTATCGATATCAGCGCGTTGTGCGCCTCCTAATGGCAGGAATTGGGGCGTACCACCCACCGCTACCGTGACGTTACTCACTTGTGGCGGGGCATCCACCGTGAAATTGAAGCTATAATCATCGGCATCACCATCGATGATGTCGTTGCTAAAATCGCCGTCTAATTCGTTGGGGCTATCTATCGTATCTACATCGGTAATCAGGGTCGATTCGAGCAATACCGTGCATATCCCTGGCGTGAGCGTCCCTGTTGGTGTGAGGACGACACTGGTCACATTGGTGAGTGGCAAAGCAGGCGTGAAGGTGACAGGTGTACCGCATGTCCAAACGATGCCACCCGCGGCGATATCCACCGCTTCGCTGAAGTTAATCGTCACCGTTTGGTTATTCGGGACGGTTGGCGAGCCGGTCGGGATGGTGCTGACCACGCGAGGCGCGGCATCTACCGTGCTGAACGTGAACACAAAATTATCACCTTCGACACCGTTATTATCGCCGTCTAGTTGATTGGGCGGGTCGAAAGCATCATTATCGGTGACATTGGTCGCCACAACGGTAACAGTACAAACCGCGCCGTTGGGCAAATCGCTATCGGGGTTGATATTGATGCTGGTCACGGGTCCGATGGGCAAAACAGGCGTGAACGGTAATGCACCCGCGCCACAATCTACCGTGATACCGCCCGCGGCGATGTTCACCGCTTCATTGAAATCAATCACGATATTGTTGGTGATAGGCACATCTGTCGCGCCGTTGGCGGGGACGTTATTCGTCACTCTGGGCGGGGCATCCACCGCAAAATTCAACACAAAATCATCGGGGTCGCCATTATTCGTGTCAATTGGCAACGCGCCATCCAATTCATTTGCCCCGTCTATCGTATCGACATCCGTGATGAGTGTCGAAACGAGCGTCACCGTACAACCTGCGCCGTTGGGCAACGCGCCTGATGCCGAAAGTACGATGCTGGCGACATTATTTTGTGGTAGGGCAGGCGTGAAAGCGACAGGCGTGGCATTACAGACAAAGGTGATGCCGCCCGCGGCGATATCCACCGCTTCGCTGAAGTTAATCGTCACTGTTTGGTTGTTCGGGACGGTTGGCGAGCCTGTCGGGATGGTGCTGACCACGCGAGGCGCGGTATCTTGCACGGTGAAGGTGAATACCGCATCCGCCGTCATGGTATTGGGCGGGTCGATGAGGTCATCATCCGCCACATTCGCGCCGAAAATAGTGAGCGTGCAATCTTCGCCGGGGGTCAAATCGGTAGCGGGGTTGAGTGTATACACGGGGTCGGCATCCGTCACCGCTAAACCAAGCGAGACACTTTGCGTACCGCTCACCGTACACGTCAAACTCGCCCAATTGCCCGTCAGCGTCACGGCTTCGCTGAAGGTGATACGTAAATTGGTATCGGTATCAGCATATGTGGGCGGCGTAAACGATAACGGGGTGAAGACATTGCTCACTTCCGCTTCGGCGGATGTCACACTGGGCGGATTGTCATCCACCGTGGTGAAGGTGTAGCTCACATCGCTATCCAACACATCAGGCGGGTCGTTGGCATCGACATCGGTGATGTTGGTGGCGATAATATCAAACGTACACAGCGTGTTAATTGGCAACGTGGCAGGGGTGGGGTCTATGGTGATGGTGTCTGTGCCAGTCCCCAACACGGTGAAGGCGATTGCGCCACCGCAATCCAACGTGAACGAGGTCAAGCCGACATTGACGGGTTCGCTAAATGTCACCACGATATTGGTGTCGAGGTCAACATTGACCGCGCCAGAGGCAGGCGATAACACATTGCCAATTTCGACTTGGGTCGTATTTTCGGTGGCTTGGGCATCTACCGTAAAGGTCAACACAAAATCATCGGGGTCGCCATCGGTTGTATCGTTGCTGTTATCCCCGTCCAATTGGTTGGGCGGGTCTACAGGGTCATAATCGGTGATGAGGGTGGATTCTGCTGTGACCACGCACGCCGCGCCGAATGGCAATGGATTGTTTGGCGTGAGCGTGATGGTCGTCACGGTATTGGCAGGAAGCGGGACAGAGGTGCTAAACCCGCCTGTGATAGGTGTGGCGTTACATTCAAATGTGAACGCGCCCGCGCCAATATCCACAGGTTCGCTAAAATTGAACGTCACGGTTTGGTTTGCGCCAACCGTTGGGTTGACACCCGTTGGCGTGGTGCTGGTCACTTGTGGCGGGGTATCGGTCGTGTTGAAAACTGCCACATAATTATCGACATCATCAACCACATCGAAATCGGCATTACCATCTAGGTTATTGGGCGGGTCGATGGGGTCATTATCGAACACATTCACCGAGCTAATCGTGATGGTACACACATCACCCGCCGCAAAATCAATGGTGGGGTCTATGGTATAGACCAAATTGGGCGTGTTTTCGATGATGGTGATGCCTATGCCTGTCAATTCGCCTGTGCTTTGGCGTGCGCCAGAGAACAAACAATTCAGCGTAAACCATGAGCCTGTGAGCGTCACGGCTTCGTTAAAGGTGACCGTGATGTTGCTATTCACGGCGATATTTGCGCCACCGTTGGCGGGGTTGGTCGTCACAGTCGGCGCATCATCATCCGCCGTGGTGAAGGTATGATTCACCCCCGCGGCGGGGTTATCTGGTGCATCTGTCGTATCCACATCGGCAATATTCGCCGCGGGGATATTCAACACGCACGCCGTGTTGAGGGGCAAGTTCACATCGGGATTGAGGACGATGGTCGCCGCGTTATTCACGATGACCGTCACGGGGATGTTATTCCCAAGTGGACATTGCAAGCCGTTGGCGGGGAATGTCACCGTCACGGCTTCGGTGAACGTGATCCGGATGTTGCTATCGAGGTCAACATTGGTCGCGCCTGCGCCCGTCACATTTTGGAACACATTCCCGACTTCCGTCTCGGTCAGTGTTTCGGTGGGGGCGGCATCGACACTAAAACTCAAGGTGAAATCATTCACCATGTTGTTGGGCGGCTCATCGGTGTCGCTATCTTCGACATTCGTCGCCACCACCGTCAGGACGCAATTCACGCCCTCTGTGAGCGGTACGCTGGGCGAAATATCAAAACTGGTCGTATTGGTCGCGGGTAGGGCAGGGGTGA
>DAOTVP010000019.1:0-15536 GCA_034436155.1 Anaerolineae bacterium | reverse complement strand
GCGAATATCCGCCGTCTGAAAAATGGCGAGCGTCTCTTGCCAATCGAGATTTCGCACCGCCAAATAGAGCAACAGGATTGCCAATGCGCCGATGATGAGATACGAAAATCGGATTTTGCCGAATAACTTACCATTTTTAATCATCATTTAGTCCCCAATCGGATAAATTGCCAGCACCGCAGGCACACGGTCTAATGAGCGCACGGTCATATTGGCATCTGCCACATGAATCATCGTAGACCGACCACCATCCAAATTGAAGGCATTGACCAAGCCCAAATCACTTTCGGCTAAAAATCGGCTCAAATCGCGTAGGCTGGGTCCAAAAATCGGCGTGACCATGATATAAATCCGTCCCTGCGAATCTTGCCCGATGGCAGTACGGCGTGATGCCCCGCCAAAACGGTCAAAGGCTTGTGCGCCGTTATACACCAACATCGGAAATCCTTGTACAGCGTGTTGTGCGCCTGTGGTATCAAACGGTTGATAAATATTATGTGTGATGAACGGAAAATTATTTTTGATAGCGAATGTCCCGCCTCTATCGGTATAAGACCAACCGTAAGATGTACCATTTTGGATGAGCAAACCAACGATGTTGTAATTGGCATCGAATAAATTGGCGTTCACAATCAGTTTAGCATCTGGCAACAAATTCAGCCATTCTTCGATATAATACGGCGTGCTTGGGGTGTAATGCGCCTCAAAACGATAATACGTGGGGTCTATCCGCACGATATACAGTTGTGCGATGGCGTTATCATCAATTTCGATGGTGCGGTCTTCTAACCCTGTGGCGATAGTGCGCCATGGGTTGGTCGTGGATGGGAGTATATCCCCTGCATCTCGAAAACATCCCGTCAGGATGAAGGTAGAGAGAATCAACAACGTGCTAAATATCCAGTGATAGCGTGACAAATTTTTATCCTCTATCTTGATTTATGATTTTTATCCATGCTATAATATGCGTCATAACACAATAATACAACGGGCGCTTAGCTCAGCTGGTTAGAGCGCACGGTTCACATCCGTGAGGTCAGGGGTTCAAGTCCCTTAGCGCCCAACCATCAAGACAGGTCATGACACATCATGACCTGTTTTTGTTATATACACAGTCCGTCAGGATGGGGCTTATACAACCGTTGCGTCCACTTGCAGATAGGCTTATGATAGATTGAATATGGCTGGATGGTAGGGGCTATCACGCCCCAACACACAATATTTTTTCACACACAAAGGATAATTTTTTATGAGTCAATTACCCCCCATCGAAAAATTTACGACTCGTAGCAATGTGACGATTTATCGGTTGCCAATGATGGTCTTCCCTGGATTTATCGGATATAGCTATTTGATCCTCAACGCAGGCGTACCAACGTTGGTAGATTGCGGTTCTGGGATTGGCGACTCAAATGACCACCTTCTGGCAGGTATCCAAGCGGTTGCCGATGATTTTGGCGAAAAACTCACCGTCAAAGACATCAAACACATCCTCATCACACACGGTCATATCGATCACTTCGGCGGGACATCCTTCATGATAGAGCAAACTGGGGCGCTGGTGGGGATTCATGAACTGGATAGGCGCGTCTTGACCGCCTACGAAGAACGGGTCATCATGGCGACCAAAGATTTACGGGTGTATTTAGAGCGTGCCGGCATGGATGACGCAGAACGTAACGTCATGATGGAGATGTACGGCTTCGCCAAGAAGAATATTCGCTCGGTCAAAGTCGATTTTAGCCTCGATGAAGATGTGTTTTTTGAGGGGATGCAATTTATCCATGTGCCTGGGCATTGCCCTGGTCAAGTGGCGATTCTGATTGATGAGGTACTCCTCAGTGCCGACCATATTTTATCGCGCACGACACCGCATCAAGCGCCCGAAAGCATCACCCATTACACGGGATTGGGTCATTATAAAGATTCGCTCCGTAAAATCGAGAAAGTAGACGGCATCGAATTGGCGCTCGGCGGGCATGAAGACCCGATTCATAATTTTTATGAGCGCGTGCGCGATATTCGCGCCAGCCACGACCGCAAACTGAACCGCGTGTTGGATATTATCAAAAATGCGGGGCATCCTGTAACCATCCGCGAAGTGACACATCTGATGTACCCTGATAAAAAGGGGTACGATACGTTACTGGCGCTCGAAGAAGCGGGGGCGCATATCGAATATTTATATCAACACGGCATAATTTCGGTGGATAATTTGCATCAGGTCGAGGATGAAGATAACCCCGCGTTGCAATATGTAGCATCATGATGGATAAAAACAGGACGCGCCCAAATGCGCGTCCATATAACATTGGAAAATCATTCTATCATGTTTGGACGTTTTCGCCCATTTTTTCGGCGATGATTTGACGCGCTTCTTCGAGCGAATTGGCGAAATATACCTCTTTTGCCAAACGTGGTGCGATGACTTTTGCCAATTTGACAATCATCTTGGTCATGGCAGTCGCGCCGACGATTACATTGATGCCCAAATTGGGTGGTGTCTTTTTATTGGCATATTGCAACACTTTGGACATGGTAGCAGGCACACTTTTCACATGTTGCCGAAGCATAATCGTATGAACGGTATGTGGTAGTGGACTGATGGCTTCAAATGTCTCATCCGTCACCCGATAATATTCTTCGAGTACCATATTGCCTTCGTATATCGTGAGCAAAATGGTCTTTTCTTCGTTGTCCCATTCGATGCGACCGGGCATATCTCACCTCATCCAAATAATCCACTACACCAACTCTTTGACATACACAGGGGTGAGCCAATGACGGTATTTCTCGACCCGCCCGTTCACCACATCAAAATACAAATTGCGAATGGCTTGGGTGATTTCGCCCATTGTGCCATCGCCAATGGTGCGATGTTCCACACGGGTGATTGCCGCCACTTGTACCCCTGTGCCACACATGAAGGCTTCATCGGCAATATACACTTCGGTGCGGTCTACATTGCGTTCTATCACATCGAGTTTCAGTTCATCGCGCAGTAATTCGATGATGCTACGGCGTGTGATGCCCTCTAAAATATTATCCGATATGCCGGGCGTGATGACTTTGCCATCGCGCACCAGAAAGATATTGGCGGCGCTCATCTCTGAGACATGCCCGTCTTGATTCAGGGTGATGGCTTCGTCATAACCCGCTAAAATAGCATCACTTTTGATGAGCGATGAATTGGCATACGCGCCCGAAATTTTTCCGCGAGCCGGAATGGAGTTATCCTCAACCCGTACCCATGACGAGAAACATACATGCGCCCCTTCTTCGTTATCCACATAGCGCCCAAACGGCAGGGCGAACATGGTGAAGGCATCATCCACATCATGAATCCGCACGCCGATCATCTCGGTCGATTTATACATCAACGGGCGGATATAACAATTTTGGCGCATATCCTCGGTGCGGAGCAAGTCCATGAGGATGTTGGTCAGATCTTGCGGGGTATACTCAAATTTCATCCGCAAAAGGCTCGCCGATGCGAGCAAACGTTTGAAATGATCATTGGGACGCATGACATACAATTGGTCTTCATCATCATTCCAGTAACCACGCAACCCACCGAATACGGCGGTGCCATAATGCAAGGCATGGGTCATCACGCCAACGGTCGCCTGTTCAATCGGGACAATTTCGCCATTAAAAAAGGCGTATTGCGGTCGTCCTTGTTGTGCCATGAAAAACTCCTGTGTGTAAAATTTAATTTTCATATAGCTTACCCCATTTATGGGGCATTTCGCCATATGCCAATCATGACATACTCAGGGCGGATATACACTTCGTTAATCAGCCCCTACAAATAATTCAATATGTACGGATGGATTAGGGCGTAAGCCTGTATATCCATCCTCATTCATGGCGAACAACCACTCATGCCCGACCGATCCAAACTTCAGGTAACATCAGCAAAATCAGGCTGGCAGGTAGCCACCATGCCACCAGCCATTTCAATTTTTGGGGATGATATCGCGCCATAAATATCATCCCGCCCAAGACAATCGGCACAGCCACGCGATACGCCGCGGCGGGGTCACGCCAACTGACATCGGGCATGGTCAACACAAAGCCGATACAGGGCAATAGTAGCCACAGGGGAAGCATTGAATTATCTAAATTGCCGTTTGTAGGGGCATGATAGTTCATGCCTCTGCCATCATGATTATCTGTGGTTTGTAAGGGCGCAATATATTGCGCCCTTACGCGGATGTGGGTTATCGCAATTCTCAGCCACAACACGCCCAGCAACACGGTTGGGATGCCTAAAAATATCAGTAGGAGCATAAAATTGACCGTCCGCGCCGCGCCTGTCAGGTCATAAGTCGCCGTGAGCGTATCGAACATGCCTTGTAGCGGGATGAGGTGTAATTTTGCCGATGGATAGCGCGTAGGCAGTGTGCCAAACCACAGGCGCATAAATCCCCACCACAACAAAAAGGTGAGCAACGGTGCGCCGATGATGAGCGATGCCCAACCGATTTTTCGGCGTTCAAACACCGCGTGCAATCCCAGACCAATCGCCACCAAAAAACCAATTTCTTTGGTCATGGTGGCGCAGATTAACAGGGCAATCGTGAGGATATATTTTTTATGAATATAGGGGATAATCGCCATCAGCGCGAAGGTGAAGGCTAAAATCTCGTGTAAATCAAACCGCAGGGCGAAAATATTGCCCACCCAAACGGTGTATCCGAGCGCCAAATAGCCATTCGCGCCAAAATAGGTGATGAGATACGCCAACGCGCCCGCGCCAATCCCCAACGCCAGCACATTGATGATGACCAGCATATACGGCACAAGGTCAGCTTGTCCAAACGATACTGCACGCGCCAACAAGGGGTATAAAATGCGTTGATAGCGCAAACTCGCCCCGTCCATAAACGGTTCTGCACCTGCCCCATCACGGGCGATGAAATAGGTGAATTGACCATCGTAACCACTTGTCCCGCCGTCCGATTTGGGGATGCCCATGCTATATTGTGTGCCGATATGGGCGAAGGCGAGGATGCCATCGGGATGGGCAATCCACACCGATAGGGCGAATACGCTGGCGATGACAGTGCTGATGATGCCGACACGCCAGCCGATGCGGGTGGGGTGCTTGTCGAAATTCATCTATACCCCACCATTAAAATCCATTATTGATTTCAATAAGATACCTTCTAAACGTGCGACTTTTGCTTGTTTTTCATCATCTGTAATCAATGGATAATTTAATCTCTTAGCCAATACGATATAGATAGAGTCATAGGTTGCAAGTTGATGATTTAATCCAATTTGTAAAGCATCTTTTATAAAGTCAGTGACAAGATAGATGGTTATAGGTAGTCGGTTCAAATCATCTATGTGTGATTCGGCTATCAATTGTGGCATCCCATGAAAACGCACATGCTTCCAAAACACATTAGAGCATTCAAGTAAGCAAAATTCTGGGACAATAAATTCATCAGATTGTGTAAGTTGATTAAACAAAATTTTCACTTCACCAGAATGTATATCCTGTATAAAACGCTGTATGACAATGCTTGTATCAAGAATATATTTGCTCATGCGTCTCTATCTTCTCGCAATAACTCCAATGATGATTTTGCACCATCGGGTGGTATCCAAAAATGACGGTCAATCGAATCTAATACAGCTTGAACACTTGCTTTGTCGCGTGGTTTGGTGATTTGCTTCAAACGCGCATCCACCACTTTTTCGATGAGCATATTCAATTCATCTAAGGTTAAATCTGCAACTTGTGAGGACATGCTAAACACCTTTCAATTTTTCATATCCCCATTATAACGCAAAATTTGACTTATCCCCGCCCCATAGACCATAATTGAAGTTTGAAATTACATCTCAAAATACAGGAGTTCTTTGATTATGTCTGAGCCACAAAATTTATTTGATATATCCGGAAAAGTCGCCATCATCACGGGGTCTACACGCGGGATTGGGCAGGCAATCGCCGAGCGATTCGCCCAAGCGGGCGCGAAGGTCGTCATTTCGAGCCGTAAACAAGATGCGTGTGATGAAACCGCCAAAATGCTCACAAATAAAGGTTATACCGCCATCGCTATCGCCGCCCATAACGGTGATAAATCTGCATTGCAAAATTTGGTCACGAAAACCGTCGAAGCCTTTGGCAAAGTGGATATTTTGGTCAACAACGCCGCCACCAACCCGCATTTTGGGCTGATGTTGGATGCCGAAGATAGCATGTGGCAAAAGACCATCGAAGTGAATATCATGGGCAATGTGTGGCTAACACAGGCGGTTGTCGCCGATATGCGGAAGCATGGCGGGGGCAAAATCATCAATGTGGCATCGGTGAATGGCATCCGTCCGGGCGGGTTTCAGGGCATTTATAGCATGACCAAAGCCGCGGTCATCAGCATCACCAAAACATTGGCGATGGAATTGGCGGGCGATAATATTCAGGTCAACGCGATTGCACCCGGATTGATTAAGACCAAATTTGCCCAAGCGATATGGGATAACGAAAATTTACACGAAGGCGTAGTCGGGCGCACACCGATGGGCAGAATCGGCGAACCTGATGAAATCGCAGGCATCGCTATGTATTTGGCATCACCCGCATCAAGTTTTGCTACGGGGCAAGTCTTTGTGGTGGATGGTGGCATCACCATTCCGATGATATAACCAGAAAGGACATCATGCGCTTCACACTTTATACCGAAAAATCGGTCTCCGATTGCACCAAAACGCTGATAGAACGTATCCAAGCCAAGCAAAATAGCAAAAATGCGATTCGGGGCAATGTGAATCAGAAAACGCACGAATTTACTTTGCAAATTGGGTGCAAAATTTTGTTCCTGTTCCCTCGTTCCACACAGATGAACGGCAAAATCAGCAAAGAGGGCGGTCAAACAGTCATTCACGGATTCGTGCCAGACGGCATGAGTCCGTATTGGATGTTCATTTCGGGCGTTGTATTAGCAGTGGTGTGTGGCGGATTTTTGATACTGGGCGAGAATGCGCTGGCAGTGTTGGGAATTCTCGCAGGGTTTTCTGCGTACGTGATGTTACGCGGGGATTATCGCAATAGTGAGGCGTTGTTGGTCGAAATTGAGCGCACACTGAAAGCATCACCCCAACCACCAAAGAAAAAGTGAGGTTAAATCCCGTGTTTTCTGCGGATATATTTCAGCAACGCCTTCGCGCCGATCGTCACCAGATCGTACGTCTGGTCATATTTGCCCGTGTAATAGGGATCTGGCACTTGGGTGATGGATGTGGTTTTATCGGCATTGGCATAACTGAGGAATAATTTCGCTTCAGTCGCAACATCTGAATGCGGTTTCAGGCGCATGATGCCCGCCAGATTGCTCTCATCCATCGCCAAAATATAATCAAATTCAGACCAATCGCGGGCGATGAATTGTCGTGCGCGTCCATCGTAGGGGATGTTGTGTTTTTGCAAGACGGTGCGCGTGCCTTGATGTGCCATCTCGCCGACATGCCAATCGCCTGTGCCTGCCGAATCAATCTGAAAATGCTTGGTTAAGCCCGCTTCATCCACCATGTGCTGAAAAACCGCCTCCGCCATCGGAGAACGGCAGATATTCCCCAAACACACAAATAACACGCGAATCATGATTTGACCACCTCATCGGATGAGGTTTCGGTTGTGTCGGTCTCCGATTCAACCGTAGCGGATGACGTTTCGCTGGATTCGGGCGCAGTCACAACATCAAACGGGGATACGGGTTTGCTCCCTAGCATGGTGATTTTGCCTTCGATGAATGCCCCTTCTTCAGTGGTGATGGTATTGGCGGTAATATCGCCCCAAACGCGGGCAGAACGCAACAATTGAACTTTGTTGCCACTGACATTACCGCGCACAGCACCCGCGATCGAGATATTTTTCGCTTCGATATCGGCATCAATTTTGGCATTTTCGCCCACCAAAACATTGCCCGAAATATCCAGCGTGCCTGTGAAGATACCGTCTAGGCGGATGTTGCCTTCGGTTTTGAGTTTGCCCTCTAAAACCGAACTCGACCCTAGCACCGTCTCGAAACCAATCGGTGCGGACGGTGTGATAGACGGGGTTGGCGGACGGGTGACGGGTGGCGGTGTCGGTTCTACTGGTTGTGATGTGGTGGATGATTCAGATTTGCGACGATTTCCAAAAAAATTAGCCATAGCACTTGTCCCATTTTATTGCCTCAAACGCCATTATAGCATATACTATGTCGCATAATCTATCATGAACTAGCGTATAGGATGACCCTTATGACAATCATTCACCCTTTGCCCAAAATCGAAATGATGCCCCTGAGTAGCATCCGCGAGACGCGCCCCACCGCCCTGCTGACAGGCAGTACCGCCTGGGCGACTGTCGGCTCGATGTTCAATTTGCCGTTGGTGGTACAAGCCGAACCGCATACCGCCAATCGCGCCTTTTTAGATGACCTGTCCGATGGATTGCCCGAACAAGTACAGGTGATTTATGCCGTGGGTGGCGGGTTGGTGGCGGATGTGGCGAAATACATCGGGTACAAAAATCATGTGCCTGTGGTGATTGTGCCGACTGTATTGAGTGTGGATGGTTTCTTCACGGGGATTGTCGCCACTCGTGATAGAGGCACCGTGGTGTATCAAGATACGGGTCCCGCCGAAAAGGTGATTATCGATTGGGATGTGGTGCGCTCTGCGCCGTCTCAATTCAGAGGGACGGGTATCGCCGAAATTTTGAGCATGGTCACAGGTCTGCTCGACTGGCGCTATGCGGCGGAACGCAATCGCAATACCGAACAAGAACGCTATCAACCGTGGGCGGCGCAATTGGCGGCGGGTATCGCCCAACAAGCCTTCAAAATCGCCAAAGCCGTGGGCGAAGGGCGCGTGGATGCGCTCCGCAATTTGCTTGACCTGATTTGTATGGAGGTGCAATTGACCAACCAACTCGGTCATAATCGCCCACAAGAGGGTAGTGAACAATTTTTTGCCTATGCCATTGAACCGCGTGTCGCACGCGACAGAGGCGTACCATTCGCCGACCTCATCGGACCGGGGATACTTATCGCGGCATCGCTACATGGTCAAGACATTGCCCCCATCCGTCAGACATTGCAAGCGGCGGGCATCCCACTGGATAAACTCAACGACCAAGATATGATAGCCACGCTCAAGGCGCTCCCCTCGTATGTGCGCCAACACAACCTTCCCTATAGCATTTTGAACGACATCGACATCGATGAGCAAAAAGCCTATGACCTGCTACGGCGCACAGGCTTAGGTCTGAGTTTTCATGGGTAACTGCATAAAAAATCCCCTCACAACGAGGGGATTTTGTTATGACAATTCAGCGCGTTGTTCATTGGGACGCACATTCAGCACTACTAATGCGCCAATCAATGGCACAAATATCACAATCGCCACCCATAACAACCGAATACTTTCGGATAGCTTTGCGCGATGTAAATATTTTAAGGCGCGAAAGCCTAAAATAAACCACGCAAATAACAACCCAAAGTGTATCGTTTGGGATAGCAAAAAGCCAAAACTGATGTCTATCATCTACAGTCATCCTAATTCGATATTAACTCATACATTTACCTTTTTAATATACTATCCATCATACAACTTTACCAGTATGTTCTGTCCATGAATTGACTCGTATTATTGGCATAGTGAAATTGTTGCCTCACAGGTAAAATATCGGCATTTAATCGTGAAAGCGCACTGATTTGCGCTTTTTTATTGTGATAAACAAAGCGATATAAGGAAAATCAAAAAATGTCTATTCATTTTGGAACAGACGGTTGGCGTGCCGTCATTGCCGATACATTCACGTTTGAAAATGTCCGTCTGGTATCTCAGGCGGTTGCCAATTGGGTCAATAAACAATATACGGGGCAAAATTCGCCCGAAATGGTGGTCGGATACGATACCCGCTTTTTATCCGATAGATTTGCGATGGAGACCGCCCGCGTCTTGGCGGCGAATGGCATCATCGTCTGGCTGACGCGCACCGATTGCCCAACGCCGTCTATTTCGTATAATGTGAAAGATAAAAACGCGGTAGCGGGTGTCGTCATCACCGCCAGTCATAATCCACCCCGTTATAACGGCTTTAAGGTGAAATCGGGCTATGGTGGTTCGGCGACCGCCGAAGAATGTCATAAAATTGAGGCGGAATTGGCGCTCATCCAAGTATCGGGCAATAAAGTGAACGAAATGCCGTATGATGAGGCGCTGGCGCAAGAAAAAATCCGCCGCTTCGACCCGTCTTGGGTGTATTATCAACATCTGACCGATTTGGTGAATGTGGATAAAATCTCTGAAGGCGAGTTAAATATCGTCGCCGATGCCATGTGGGGCGCGGGGCGCGGGGCATTCACCAGCATTTTATCGCGCACACGCTGTCATGTGACGGGGATTCGAGATGTACTGAATCCGGGCTTCGGTGGGATTCATCCCGAACCGATGACGAAATACCTGAATGAACTCATCGCCACTGTCCAACGGCTACAAGCCCATGTCGGACTGGCTACCGATGGCGATGCCGATAGAATCGGCGCGATTGACGCGCAAGGCAATTTTATTGACCCACATCACATTTTCGCGCTCACCTTGCGCCATTTGGTCGAAAATAAAGGCTTGCGTGGCGATGTGGTCAAGACTGTTTCGACCACATTGATGATTGATGCCCTATGCAAAAAATATGACCTCAAATTACACGAAACGCCTGTCGGATTTAATTACATCGCCGATTTGATGATGAACAACGATGTGTTAATCGGTGGCGAAGAAAGTGGCGGGATTAGCGTGCGTGGGCATATCCCCGAAGGGGATGGCATTTTGATGGGGCTGATGCTCCTCGAAGTAATGGCGACCGCCAAAGCGCCTCTGCATGAAATTGTCGCCGATTTACAGAACAATTTTGGACCCGCCCATTATGCACGGATAGATGCCCGCCTGAGCAAGGCGATTCCGAAAAAAGAGATGGTCAAATTATTGACCGATAACGCCCCCGCAAAATTAGCAGGTGAGACTGTGAGCCGTGTGGATACATTAGACGGTGTGAAATTTTATCTGTCTGATGGGGGATGGTTATTGGTGCGTCCGAGTGGGACAGAACCTGTTTTGCGGATTTACGCCGAAGCCCATACCCCCGATATGGTCAAAGCCTTGTTGGATGAAGGCACGGGTATGGGCAATTTGGCAATGACGGTATAGCATCAAAATGTAGATGGTTTTGAGGGTGGATATACGCACCCTGATGGTGCTAATCCGCCCTGCTATACCCTTTTTCGGCGGTCAAATTCATCTAAAAGTCGCAAATATGCTGTCTCGACAGCCATATCCTCTATATCGCTTGTAAATTTATTTAATGTGTCATGAAATAAAAGATGTCCATGATGTAACACTATCAATTCATTTGCGATTTGTGAATAAAATTACCTCGAATTTTTAACATACTAATTCACTCCTCTATGTTATGGGCAAAATAAATTCACTTATCATTAACACACCTAGGTGCGTTTTGCCAGCCGATTGAGCAAATCGAACCAGAACGGAGCGCCTTGCGCCGCGGCAATGGTTGAGGCTAAAATCCCGACAATTTTTTGGATGAGCAACCCCAACCAATTGCCATTAATCTGCGTAAAGTTCCACAAATTGCGCGGGTTGGTGCGCGGGTCAGATAACCCTGCTTGTAAGCTGGTGCGTACCATGCTATCGGTGACAATTTGCCATTCCCAACCGAGTGGCAATTGTAAATCGAGCAACACCTGTAACGATTCTTGCGCCTCTTGTTGCGCCTGAACAATCGCTGTGAGCGTATCTTCTGCTAAGAATGACTCTTCTGCGGGGATAATCATCACTTCACCCGTGTTGGGGTCGATGATGGTCACTTCGCGTGATTCAGTTTCACCTTCGGGCGCGGGGGTAGGTTCTGCTGAGGGTGTCGTGGACGTATCAGTCGGCGCGGGGATAAATCGGCTTTGGTCGAATGTGGTGGCTTCTTGGACAATTTGGGCGCGGAGCAAGGGGTCTTCCCAGAGCGTCCGCCCCAATTGTAAGGCATCTACATTGAGCAAAACACATAAGACACTTGCTACAATAACCGAAATCAGTTGCATCCGTTCTTTATACCACTGCGAAACACGGCTCATACCGTCATTAAACCACGCCTCCATTTTTTGACGTGCATCACCAACATCTTTGGCAGTCGCCACAACCGATTCGAGCGCGGCACGAAAGCGCGGATCTTTTATACGGCGAATACCATTCATCAAGGGGATGAGTTGCTCATTATTAAACCGAATTTGACCAATATTACTCTCGACAACACGAATCCCATCATAAAGCAATTGGCGTTGTTCTGGCGTGATGTTTTCGAGTTGATACACCGTCATGTGCATTTTGCGAACTGCGCCTTCGGTAAATTCTTCGCGCATACTTTGGAGCATCTCGCGCAGTTGCGATTTTTCGGGTGATGAAGGCAGGCTGTTGATGGCATTTTGTAATGGGACGAACATTTCATTGTCAGAGTCGAGGATGAGGATATTCAACAACGCTTCGACAAAGGCGCTCGGCGTGATATATGTCACCCGTTCCGCCTCTTTATCTTTAATCGTCTTGACCATATCTTTGGTCATTTGGGCATCGGGTGGCACAGCAACATCCACCATCTTGATAATCGGATGTGCCAATACTCTGGCTTGAATCTGATTATCGGTGATGAGATTTTGAATCCCTTTTTTCAAATCTTTGCCACGAAAATTGAGCAAATTAGAGATGAGCGAGTTGATTTGCGTCACTAAAATAGCCAGCAGTGCAAAGATAAAAATCATGCCGATAGCGACTTCTAAAATCGAATTGCCAATCATAGCAATATCCTTCGATTATCAATTATTACCAAACCTAACCACAACCATTGTAACGCCGTTTAGGATTGTGTGCAAATCAAAAAGTTGGTCTGTATGGCTATAGCCAATATTTGATATAATGAAATTTGCATCACTTGTCATCCTCTTTTTTATTGTTGTTCAGGAGCAACATACCTTTTTATATGAGTCAGAATAACATCGCAGAGGCGAATTTTCGTCATCTTGTGTTGGATATTGCATGGTTTGGTGTCGCATTGGCGGCGACAACACGCTTTGCTTCGGCGTATGCCATTCGGGTAGAGGCTACCCCAACCGAAGTCAATTTATTAGTTGCCCTACCGGGCATCGTGATGCTCATCTCGACCCTGTTTACGGGTTGGTGGCGACGCAAATTTATCAACGCCGTGCCAGCCCAATATTATCCGGGCTTGTTTTTTCGGTTTATCTATTTATTACCTGCCTTCACGCCCCTATTCCCGATGCACCTACAACCAGCATGGTTGATATTTTCGGCGACAGCGCCCGCGCTGGCGCAAGGTGTGGCGGGGGCGATTTTCATGGAATTTTTGCGTCATGCCGTGCCACCAGACCGCGTAGCCACGCTGTTTAGTCGGCGGGCGATGGCGCTCAATATGATGTTGATGATTGGCTCGTTATTTTTCGGTGTCTTACTGGAAGGTCTTCCATTCCCGATTAATTATCAGGTGATGTTTTTATTTGCCTTCGTCTTATCGATGGTCAGTTTTTGGCATGTCAATCAAGTCAAAATGACCGATGATGAACCGCGTGTATCCGAAAACGCCAAACCACTTGTATCACAATGGCATATCTGGAAGATGCCGAGTTTCGTGTGGGTGGCGTTAGTGACGCTGTTTGGGCATATCGCCTATGTGATTATTGCGGGGATTATCCCCATGCGCCTGATGAACGAGATGAACGCAGGCGAGGGGTATATCGCCATATTTGGCTTAGTTGAGTTGGGTTTTGGCGCGTTATCGGCTTATTTTGCCGATAGATTGATACGGCGTATGGGCGCACAACGCCTAACCGCGTATGCGTTGTTTGTGACATCTATCGCCGCGCTCATCCTCGCCGTCAGTCATCGCTTAGATGTGGCATTACTGTCGGCAGTGGCATCGGGCAGTGGGTGGGTACTCGCCACGACAGGCATGTATATCTTATTGATAGAACGCACCCCACACGAATATTCGAGCATCACATCCAACGGCTATCAGCAAGTGGTCGGGGTTGGCATCTTTTTGGGTCCGATTTTGGGATCGATGTTAGTCGGGATGAATTTGTCACTCGTGCAAATTTTATACATCACCGTAGCATTGCGGGTTTTGGCGGCGGTGTTCGCTTATGTGAATGTCGTCCCCAATCAACGTCCCAAATTCATTCGGCGCATTCGGCACGGGCGTGCAGTCCCCAGCAAAGCATTGTTGCGGTAATGTGTTTGGGTTTGAGTATATTTTCGTAGCGGACATACGAGGCTAAAGCCTCTAGTCCGCCATTACACCACTAAAACAGGACATCGTGTAATGGACGACTAACCCGCAGGGCGTATGTCGTCCAAAATTATACTATTCTAAACATTTGTGAGATGATATTTCACACCGTCTCCCCACGTTTGAGTTCTGCCAACTGCGCCTTCATCTCACGCGCCGCCAACGCATACCCGCCACGTGCACCATCGACAAAATGCACTTGTCTGCCGAAATAATCGAACACCACACACGTCATGAGCGCATTGCGCGAGATGTGCATCCCATATACCAAGCGCCCTGCGAGGCGTTGTTCCTCTAAATAAGCGCGTAATTGTTCGCGCTGATGCACGCGCCCGCTCATCACCATTCGCAAGGTATCATCAAATTTTTCGCTATCGGTCGATTCAACCAAAATCGATTTATAATCACCCCAGCGCCCAATTTTGAAGCGCATGGCAAACCACGCCTTGAGCGAGTTTATCCACATTTTACGCAAAGTGCGCCATGAGGTATTGCCAGAGCGGACTTTTGCCTCTGTTTTGAGTTTATTCGGATTGAGCGCCAAGCGGATATTTTTAACCGTCACAGGTGAGCGTGAGGCGCTATTGCCATACAATTGGTCAATTTTAGCCAACACATCTTTATATACATCGTTACTGGCAATAGTCCCCGTCACCAATGCCATGACCATCAAGGTGACATGTTCGTCATACATGCTAGGGATTTCTTGCCAGCGACATTCAAAACCCTGAAAATCGGCTTCGGCAGGCAAATCGGACGGCGGGGGCGCATATTTATCGGGATTCCCCTTGAGCAACTGCTCGGCATACGCCAATCCCCCACCCGAAAAAATGGCTTGCTGAAAATTGTTCGATACCTTCAGACGCGCCACGCGAATCCGCAATTTCGCCTCTAAAACTTCACGCACAGGCACAATCCCAACGCGCAAATCGAGGTTGAATTGGTCACGCGCTAGGGCTTGAACACCCCGCAAGGCTTGATACGCCTGTGCGATAAATGAAGGTGGAATCAACACCGTTGCGCCATCGCCACCAAATACGAAAGGAATATCCACATCTTTGACAACATTCAGCATGGCGGTAATCGAAGCCGCCGCCACCGAGTTCACATCTCGATAGCGCCCCTCTTCAATGGCTTTGGTCGAACCACGCACATCGGTGATGACGAT
>DAOTVP010000018.1:0-3642 GCA_034436155.1 Anaerolineae bacterium | reverse complement strand
TTATTGAATCGCTTGGTCGAAGGGGCGAAAGGTGCTTTGGTCATCGCCGATTTATTGGGTGGGTATCGGCGTTTTTTGGGGGCGGATTTGTCATTATTATACCATGCCCGTCAAGTCCCCCAAGAACAGGTGACATTCACGCAATTATTCACATCCCCGCCACCCGTCCACGCGCTGGCATCGGAATTGGCGATAACGTTAGGCAAATCTGACCACATCGCACCACCATCGGCGAATCCGCGAGACGGGTTTGTGGTGGATACCTTCCGCTACTATCCCCAATTGACCGATGCGGTGGCGCATGAGGTGGCGCGTCTCATCGGCGAGGGTGTATCCCCCGAGGAAATCGCAGTCGTATCACCATTTTTGACCGACACATTACGCTTTAGCCTGATGAGCCGATTAACCGAGTTGGGCATCCCTGTGCGCTCACACCGCCCATCGCGTCCACTATCAGAAGAACCCGCGGCGCTGGCGCTCATTCATCTGGCATGTCTGGCACATCCACAATGGGGGATACATCCCGCACGCCATGATTTGGTCACAACGTATAAAACGGCACTCGGCACAGATTTAATCCGCGCCCAATTGCTGGCATCACGGGCAACCACATGGAAGGGATTACAACCCCTGCTCAAATCGTTCATGGATATTCCGATGGTGGGGCAATCACGCATCACCTTCGCCGTTGGTGGGCGTTATGAGGGATTGCGGACGTGGTTAGCCGATATAAGCGCATCATCCGAGCAACCCCTCGACCATTTTTGGAGGCGACTATTCGGTGAGGTGCTATCCACACACGGGTACGGCTTCAATATCGATGGCAATCCGAATAAAGATATGGCAGAAATCGCATCGGCGCTCATCCAATCCGCCGCGCAATTCCGTCTCATGCTGACCGAGACGAACACCTTGCCCGAAGGCGAATCGGCTGGGGCGGCGTATATCCGCATGTTGATGGGGGGCATCCTCGCCGATTTATATCTCCCGCGTTGGTCACAACCCGATTCGGCGGTGTTGATTGCGCCCGCGTATACTTTCTTACTACGCAATACACCTGTGAAGTATCAATTTTGGTTGAATATTGGTGATGATGGTTGGTCTGAACGGGTGTATCAACCCCTGACCAATCCGTATGTCTTGACGGTAGGGTGGGATAGCAACCGCAAGTGGACGGCGTTGGATGAACAGGCGACCGCCGAAGATGCGCTGTATCGGCTGATATTGGGATTATCACGTCTATGCACCGAGAAGATTTACATGGGCATTAGCGAATGGAACGAACAGGGGTATGAGCAACGCGGGTTATTGCTCCAGACCGTTCACCGCACCCTGCGCCGTTGGTCGGAGGTGGGATAATCCATGCTATAATCGGTTTATCAGAAGTAGCAGAAAGGTAAACATACCATGACCCTACAAGATATTCTACAAGCCATAGACACACTACCTGTTGAGGATTTAGACCTCATCGAACAACGCATACAGGATAAGCGGAACATGGACGTAAAAGAGGATGATAAACCTGTATGAGATATTGAGCGTGGATTGACCATAATCAATCCCAAAATAAATTAAGCCGATTTTATGCCAGTATTCTGCTGAAAATTGGCTTCATCTGTGAATAGATGTTACCACTTATTTGTATTTGGTGTGCTATACTATTTCCCATTTATGATGTTGTACACATAAGGATGTAACCCGATGACGCGCAAGTGGTGGCAAGATGCTGTGTTTTATCAGATTTATCCGCGTAGTTTTGCCGATAGCAACGGCGATGGTATTGGCGACATCAACGGCATCCGCCAAAAATTGGATTATCTGGCGTGGTTGGGCATAGACGCGATATGGTTATCGCCTCATTATCCATCGCCCCAATATGATTGCGGATACGACATATCCGATTATTGTGATGTCGCGCCTGAATATGGCACACTCGACGACTTTCGCCACTTTTTAGCCGAAGCGCACGCCCGTCACATCCGCGTGATTTTAGATTTTGTCCTCAATCATACCTCACATGTGCATCCGTGGTTCATCGAATCGCGGTCGAGTAAAGATAACCCCAAACGCGATTGGTATATTTGGCGCGATGGCGATGGTGATAACCCGCCCAACAATTGGCAATCGACATTTGGCGGGTCGGCATGGGAATATGACCCCGCAACGGGGCAATATTATTATCACTTCTTCCTCAAAGAACAACCCGATTTGAATTGGCGCAATCCAGACGTAGTACGCGCCATGCTGGATGTGGTGCGTTTTTGGTTGGATATGGGCGTGGATGGCTTCCGGATGGATGCGGTCGGCACGATTTTTGAGGTGGATGATCTGCCTGCGCATACCAGCCCGTTCCGCTCAATTGACTTTTTACGCAACGAAGTCGAGATACAACTCGGATTGCCGCGCACCGTCCCCGAAAAAGAATGGGAGCGCCTGTTTCAGCATCAGGCTAATCTGCCCGAAGTCCACAACATCATGCGCGAAATCCGCCGTGTGTCGGATGACTATCCAGACCGTGTATTGATTGGCGAAACGGCGGATATGACCTATTTGGGGCAGGGGCATGATGAATTACACATGGTGTTTAATTTTGATTTGTTGCGCGATGCGCCGTTCAGCGCCGATTGGATACGCAAAAATTTGCGCCTGCAATATGGCAATCTGCCCGCAGGCGGTTGGATGGCGAACACGCTGAATAATCATGATAGCACCCGTGCCATCAGCCGATTTGATGACGGCACTGCCCCGTTGGAACGGGCGAAACTCTCGGCGGCGTTGATGCTGTTGTTGGAATTCACGCCATTTTTATACAACGGCGAAGAAATCGGCATGTCGAATTTCGATGTGCCACAGCGTGAGCAAATGCGCGATACATTGGCGCTCCTCATGGGCGATATTCTCATCGGAGACGGGCATACGCTCGAAGAAGTGTATCCCGCCATGCAGAAGATGAGCCGAGACCGTTGTCGGACACCCATGCACTGGTCAAATAGCGCCAACGCGGGATTTTCTCCCGAAGGCGTATCCACATGGCTACCTGTTCATCCCGAATATGCCAATGGGGTGAATGTGCATGACCAGCAAGCGGATGAGTCATCGTTGTTGCATGTGTATAAATCGCTCATCGCGCTTCGCAAGGCGAATCCCGCTTTGTTGCGCGGGGATTATCGGGAATGGGATGTGCATAACGAGGTGCTATTGGCGTTCATCCGCCGTAGTGATCATCAGACATGTGGCGTGGTCTTGAATTTTGAGGGTGAGGCGCAGGCATGCAAAATCCACATGCCGATGCGGGTGTTATTCGCCACCCATCGGCGCGTTGGGGAGACGCTATCAGGCGATGTGATGGTTGCTCCATACGAAATTTTGGTATTAGAGGTTTAATTCATCCCACTCGCCTCAATTGAAATGCGTGCCAATTCGCCATACACCGCACGCCACGCCGATTCGACTTCGGGTGTAAAATTGTCTTTGAGTTGGTTTTGAATTTAGTCTATCACAAAATCGTGATTTGTGGTAGAATTCTCGCCCTTGCCCGTGTCTATCATCCACCAGAGGAGCATCCCCTAACCATGCGTATCGGTATTGATTTCGGCACAACCAATTCGGCGGTGGCAGTGTACTCTGCCAATCAACTCCAAG
>DAOTVP010000017.1:0-21940 GCA_034436155.1 Anaerolineae bacterium | reverse complement strand
AGGGACGATATACGCCCTGCGGGCTAATCGTCCCGTACAAATCGCGAATTTTTAGGGCATGTACGAGTTAATGAGGGACGATATACGCCCTGCGGGCTAATCGTCCCGTACAAATCGGGAATTTTTAGGGCATGTACGGGCGGATTAGCGAAGCGTATATCCGCCCTATACCAATTAAAAACGTGGATTTTCACCCCAGCGCCTCGACCAATTGGCGCACGGGTTCATAATACGGATGCGATTCGGGCAGGCGCGGTTTTTCACCGCGCAACACGGCTAACAGCGCATCCACAAATCCCACTTCGTTTTGCCAATCATCGCCCATACTCGACATTTTTATTTTTGCACCTTCGAGTTGTTCACGCCATTCAGCCAATTTTTCGGGGACGTGTTTCATGACGGCATACGTATTTTGTACCCATTGTTGAATCGTCTCGAAGGGCAACGTTGATGACGCACCTTGTTGTGATATAAACTGCACCACATCTTTTATGACTTGCTCAATGACATGATTTGGCTAGCCTTTTTGTCGCAAAAATTGGCGCAATGCCCCTTCGCTTTGTTGATACAACGCTACCAATTCATTCATATCCAATTCAATCCGATTATCGGGTTGATTATTGGCATTTGCCACCTGCGCGACCACCGTGATGATTTCGTCAATTTGGGCATCGGGGACGTTGCTTTGTTGGAGCATCTGGCGCAGACCATCTTCACCCGCTTGGCGATAGATATCGGCTAACTTGGCGATGAGCGCGTCAAATTCAGATGGTTGGGATGGTTCAGGTGGGACAGCATCGCCCCGTTTTTGTTTCAGGCTGAGCAGGGTATCATTAAAAAATTTCAAATTCGGGTCTTGCGAATACGTGGTTTGAATGGCACGTTCCACAAATTCAATTGCCTTATCCAAATCGCCCAAAGCCTCATACACATAACACATCCAGAAATACGTCAATGCCTCACCGCCCCGATTCCCCACCGCACGATGTATCGGCAGTGCCTGTTCAAAATACGCCAGCGCCTTCTGCAACTCGCCTAAAGCATGATACACCCCGCCAATGTTGTTCAGCGCCACCGCTTCGCCAGCCCTATCGCCCACCTCGCGCCTTATCGCCAACGCCTGTTCATAATACCCCAGCGCCTTCTGCTTTTCACCCAACGCAGAATACACACTACCCATGTTGTGCAAAAACAAGGAGAGGCGTTTTTTGAGCGATTGGTCATTGGGCGCATCTTTCAGGGACTGACGGACAGCGGCTATGCCCATCTCTATCCAAGCCCACGCCCGTTCTTCTAGGCGATAATTGACATAGCGCGTGGTGGCATAGGCGAAGGCATTCGCCCGCGCCAAATCGCCCGTTGTGCCGTTTTGGGTTTGGCGCATGAGTTCGCTACCTAACGCCTTGATGTTCATCACATCGTCAACATTTGCGCCACCCTCTTTATCCGCCCAGTGTTGGATGGGGGTGTCATCAAAAATTTCTTCTGCGCGTTTGATATAAAAATCGGCGTAAATGTCGAAGGTGGTCTCATCCGTCCCGAGCGCCTCGCGCACCAAATCGGCGATGGCATAACGGTCTGTATCGGCATCATAGCGCACGAATTGATAGCGCCGTAACAGCGCCAACGCATCCGCCAAGCAGTCTTCATCCATATCACTAGGCATGAGCGCCTGAATCACCGCTTCGGGGAAGGTGGCGGTCAGCCATGTCAGCCGTCGGAGCAGGCGCTCGGCATCTGCCCCGTATTTTTCGGTCGCCATTTGGGCAACGGTCTGGGTTATCATCTCGTCCAGCGCCTCCTGCATATCTTCGTGGGCATCATACGATAATTTATTCAGCCGTCGGATAATGGTGTCGTATTTTTGCCCCTGTGATAATTGCCCCAACGAAAATTCGATGAGGCGCGGATAATGCCGACAGGCTTGGGCAAATTCGCTGATTTGGGCATCGGTCAGGGATACATTCTCGGCGTTGGCGAAATCGCGGGTGATGGCTTCGCCTTGTGCGCGTCCCAAAAAGCCCAATGCGTGTTGGATATGCGGTTTCAATTCGCCCCATAATCTACGCGAGGTGAGCAAAATCGGCACCCCGCCACCCGCTAATGCCGATAATATCGTCACATAATTTTTGCGGTCGTTGTCGGGGACGGTTTCGGCATTATCCACCACCAGCAACGGCTTGCGCTGGATGATGGTGGCTTGTGTGGTGGCGAAGGGCGTGCCTTCGGGCAAATCGGCATGTTCACGCAGGGCAATTTGTAAATCGGCGTGGGTTTTATACGGCTCACAGCGATACCACACCGCGCCGTATTCGTAATTCAGGGCGATTTCGGCGCATAAGCGCGATTTGCCCATGCCCCCCGTGGCGATGATTTGCGTCACGCCCTTGCCCAGATGCTCCCGTATCCACACCATATCGCTTTCGCGCCCGCGTAGGGGATTGCTCAGATACGGCAGGTTGGTGTGGATTTGCCCCGCATCGGTGAATTTGTGGGCAGGTGTGGGAATATCTGCCCCGCTTTCGCCGTTGATGGCGCGGATGAGGTCGGTGATGGCTTTATCAGCATTTTTCACGTAATCGGCGTATTGAATCAGGCTGATGGTGAGCCAAATGTCTTTGAATGCAACCGCTTCGGCGCGGATGACATACAACGGCTTGCCCAAATTTTGGATGAGCAAACATTCCGATTTGCACACTTTGGAATTGAGCGAATTTTCAGTCATGATGAACACGCCCGCATCACAATTTTGGATGGCGACACGTAGGGCATATTCCCAATCGGGGTCGCTGGGGGATAATCCAAAATTTTCTTTGTGGTCAATCCATGTGGTGACGTGTACGTCTAATTTTTCGGCGATGGTATCTACTAGCGCGTCATCTTTGGTGGCGTGGCTGATAAAAATGCGTTTTGGGTCGGTCATGGGTTCTCTGCCCCCTGATTGATATATTATCCAATGATAAATGAGATTATAACGTGATGATGGATGTGGGGCAACAAAAACGCCGTCCGTACAGGTCATGTCGCTATGGTATAATACACATTATGGGGCAGACGGGATGGTCGCGGTGGCACTCGTTTGTCACTGAGGAAAGTCCGCTCTCTATAGGGCATGGTGCCAGCTAACGGCTGGGCAGGGCAACCTGACGGAAAGCGCAACAGAGAGGATAGCGCCATCACAAGTGTGCATGGTAAGGGTGAAAGGGTGGTGTAAGAGACCACCAGCATCGTTAGCAATAGCGGTGGCTAGGCAAGCCCCACCAAGAGCAAGGCAAAACAGATGTATTGGGATTGCCCGTCCCGCAAAAAACATCGGGTATGCCGCACGATGCGGTCAGCGATGACCGTACCAGATAGATGACCATCGCATCCTTCGGGATGATACAGAAAGCGGCTTACAAGTTCGCCCCATCGTCAAAATGCCCCTACGTGGGGCGTTTTGCGTTTTTATGATGTTCATCACATATTTATTTTGACATATTGTTTGTTAAAATCATCACAAACGCATCATTTAGGCTGATATGGGAGTGGTCGTATGGATGTTGCCATCGTACTAGCAGTGTTGCTTGGGGTGATTCTTTTATTCGTCACCGAGAAAATTTCGGCGGATGTGGTGGCGCTAGGTGGGTTAATCGCGCTCTTATTGACCGGTGTCCTGACGACCAGCGAGGCATTAGCGGGATTTTCGAGTACCAGCCTGATTAGCATTGCCTTTTTATTCGTGGTCGGTGATGCAGTGTTTCGGAGCGGGTTGGCGGATGCCATCGCCGAGCGCATTTTCGCGGTGGCGGGTCAGGGTGAACGGCGCTTGTTGTTGGTATTATGCCCATCGGTGGCGGTGCTATCGGCATTCATTAGCTCTACGGGCGTGGTTGCGCTGATGCTCCCCGCGGTGATCAGCCTCGCGGGTCGGCTCAAATTACCGCCATCGCGCTTGCTCATTCCGTTGGCGTTCAGTTCGCTTTTCGGCGGGACAATCACGCTCATCGGCACACCGCCCAACCTGATTGTGAGCGAGGCACTCGAAAAAGCAGGCGAAACGGGCTTCGGATTTTTCAGTTTTACGCCTATCGGCGGATTGCTATCGGTTGTGGGAATTTTGTTGCTCATCACCATCTTACAACGGTTGTTGCCCAATCGGTCGGTGGATGATGATAAACAGACCGCCCCCACCCCAACAGAATTGTTCGATTTATACAACCTCTCGGATGCGTTATTTCGGGTGCGCGTCAATGCCAATTCACCCGCCAACAGACAAACCATCGAACAGTTGAATATTCGGCGCGAATATACCGTGAATATCGTGGCGGTGTTGCATCCAAATGACGGCAATCATCGCCGTGAACGCACACAAAATCAACCGATTTATAATCCGCGCACCGACACCGTGTTGTGGCATGATGACATATTGTTGTTGCAAGGCGAAGCGACTAGCGTGAAACAAGTTTGTGAACGGTGGGGATTCACCCTACTGGATGAAAAAGTGCGCCCCAGCGACATCATCACCGCACAGGCGGGCATCGGCGAAGCCTTGTTGCGACCCCGTTCCAGCTTCATCGGCAAAACGTTGACGGAACTCGAATTTCGGCAATTCAACGTGACGGTATTGGGCTTAAGGCGGGCAGGCAACGATGAATTCATCAGCACCCGCGATGCACGGTTAAATTTTGGCGATATGCTCCTCGTGTATGGGCGCTGGCGCGATATTTTCGCGCTCAAAAATCGGCGTGCCGATTTGGTAGTCATGGGTGAACCCGAAGCAGAAAAATTTGGCGCGTTTTATCGGCGCACCAAAGCCCCCATGACACTCCTCATTTTGGTGCTGATGGTGATTTCGATCGCGCTGAATATGTTGCCCCTCGTCACTGCCAGTATGCTCGCCGTTTTTGGATTGGTCATCACCAACACCGTCACCATGAACGAAGCGTATCAATCCATTAGCTGGAAAAGTGTGATTTTAATCGCGTGCATGATTCCGTTGGGGACGGCGCTCGAAAAAGTCGGCATCGCGCAGAGTGTCGCCGAATGGGTGACGGTAACGCTCGGTGATGTCGGTCCGTTGGCGGTGATGGGCGGGTTATTTTTATTGACGGCGGTGTTCACGCAGGTGCTATCCAACACCGTCACGGCGGTGTTACTCGCGCCGATAGCGATTGCCAGCGCCACCCAATTGGGCATCAATCCACACGCCTTTTTGATGGCGGTCGCAATTGCGGCTTCGATGGCATTCGCCTCACCCGTAGCGACACCTGTGAATATGTTGGTGATGAGCGCGGGCAATTATCGCTTCACCGATTATACAAAAGTCGGATTCTTCCTCATTTTGATGAGTTTCATCGTCACGTTGTTGGTCGTGCCAATCCTGTTCCCCTTCTGATAGGTTATAGGGGTGACAAATCACCATCCCTATAACCTATTCTTTACACTATTCATAACCGCAAAAATATTGATTTAGTGTTAATTTTACCCCATAAAGTATATCAAAATCGATACAATCTAACGTCTCCTTTAATCTTTTATTAACTGAATATGAATTATACTCAGAATACCAAATTGAGTTTTTGAGGAGATAATTGATGCGTTACACAAATTATTTAGGACTTCTGCTGGGCTTGTCATTTCTCATCGCAACCTTCATCACACCACAACAAGCCCAAGCAGTCAATTATACGGTTACGCCATCGGCACTCGGCAATTGTGGGGCAGGGCGCGAAAATGGAACTGATCCATCTGGTTCGTTTGGTTTTGTACTCGGACCGACAGGCGCACCCGCGGGTGTGGGCAGTTTTCAAGCCAATGTTCCAACTACCAGTGATGGATTTGCGATTGGCTGTACTACAGGCACTTATCTGGGTGTGCCACTGAGTACATTCACCACATTTTCATATTCGACCTATACCAACAGCACAACCGCGGCGTTTTCTTTATTCATCAATATTGATTATGATTTAACCGATATGACGACCGGATGGCAAGGACGCTTGACTTTTGAACCCTACCACTCCTTCACCGTCACACCCAACACATGGCAAACATGGGACACGCTCACAGCAATGGGAACAGGCTCATGGTGGGCATCTAGCGCACCAGGGAATACGGTATGCCCACAAATCAATCCATGTACATGGGCAGAAGTATTAACCGCCTTCCCGAATGCGGGTATTCATCCCACACTCGGCGTAATCGGTCATAAAGCAGGGTCTGGTTGGTCTGGTGTTATCACATCGGTAGATAACTTGCAATTTGCGACCAGTGGTGGCATCAACGACACTTACGATTATGAACCCGATACCCCCATTTTGACGCTGACCAAATCTGCACCGGCAACCGTGCAAGAAGGCGAGACATTCGTCTATAGCCTCACCCTGACCAATAGTAGTACGCTCGCCAGCGCGAATAATATCGTCATCACCGACCCATTGCCCGCCGAAGTCGTGTATGTCTCGGATGATGGCGGTTGTACCGAATCAATGGGTACAGTGACGTGTAATATCGCCTCACTTGGCGCAAGTAGCTCGGTGACAATTAACATCACCGTGAATACAGTCGGTTTAGATGGTGAGATTGCCACCAACGTGGCGAATGCCGATGCCGATGAACTCGCCACGCCGATTTCATCCAACACCGTCAATACGGGGATTAATGTCGTCCCGCCTGTGGTGGTTGTGCCTGTTGTTCAAGTCCCTGCCCCACCGCAATGTAATGAACCGAATGGCGATATTGTCGGCTATGCCTTGCCCGATGGCATTTATTGCCGTACTTTGTATGCCAATGGCGCATGGCGCGAGACTCCAGGGTCTGTGCCGATCAACCTGATCAATGCGGGCGCGATTCGTGCGGTGGATATTTACCGCGTGACGGGCGGTAGCGTGGTGAACGGGGAATTTGGTACGGGTGTGCCTGTGTGTTTATCGGGTATTGGTCGGATGGTATTTTTAGATGCCAGCACCAGCCCACGCACGCAAGTGGATATTGCCAGTTTTGTCGATGGCACATTCACCTGCACCTTCATCACACATTCGGGGACATTGGTCTTGTTGCCATGAAAAAATAACATCTCTTCATCAGCAAAAACACCTCGTCATGGGGTGTTTTTGATTTGTGTTTCTATTGCTCGTTGATGATGCTAAACACCATCGGACGGCGTTTGGTCTCGTTATAGAGTAACCGACTGAGCGTATCTTGCAATTTTTCGCGTTTGCGCCCGTTGCGATTATTCGGATTGGTGATGACATCTTGCACCGTGTTGCGGATTTGCTCTAAGAGTGTATCGGCATCGCGCAAATAGGTGAACCCACGCGAGATAATTTCGGGTTGCCCCAACATTTTGCCTGTGCGACTATCGACATTCGCCACCACGATCAAAAAGCCGTCTTGTGCCAAAATTTCGCGATCGCGGATGACGGCACGCCCAACATCGCCTACCCCGCTACCATCCACAAAGACATATCCGCCAGGCACACGTTCACCGACTTTGACCCCATATTTATCCATCTCGATGACGGTGCCGTTTTCGACCACAAAGGTATTGTCACGGCTCACGCCAGAAGCCACCGCCATTTGTGCGTGTTCATACAGGTGACGTAATTCGCCGTGCGTAGGCAAAAAGTATTTCGGTTTGACCAAATTGAGGAGCAATTTCATCTCATCTTGAGACGCATGACCCGACACATGCACTTGTTCGATGGGGTCGTAAATCACATTCGCGCCCAAACGGAACAGACGATTGATAGTACGATAGACAAATTCTTCGTTGCCCGGGATTGGATGCGATGACAACACAATCGTATCGCCCGGTTTGACTTCCAGTTGGCGATGTTCGCCATTGGCGACTTTGGTCAGCGCCGCGGTCGGCTCGCCTTGTGCACCTGTGAGCATAATGACAATTTGATTATCGGATATGCTGTTGATTTTGCTCACATCCAACAGCATGGTATCGGGCAGGTTCAAAATGCCCAAACGACGCGCCATTTTCACATTTTCGGACATGCTATGTCCAGCAATCGCCACTTTGCGCCCATATCGTTGGGCGGCATTCACCACCTGTTGCACCCGCGAAATCAGCGAGGCGAAAGTAGCGACAAAAATACGCCCTTTGGCATTTTTGAAGACGCGATCAAACGCCTCGTCAATCACGGTTTCGGAGGGTGTCCAGCCCGGTTTATCGGCGTTAGTGCTTTCTGCCATGAGCAAAGTCACGCCTTCGGAGGCGAATCGGGCGAGGCGAGCGTAATCGGGCTTTTTGCCATCGACAGGGCTATTATCAAATTTATAATCGCCACTATAGACAATCAGCCCAAACGGGGTATAAATGCCAAATCCCACGCAGTCGGGGATGCTATGACACATGTGAAAACTCTCTAATAAGAACGGACCCACTTTGATTTTATCACCCGCATTAAATACGTTGATTTTCGTCTTATCCAACGCACGCCGTTCTCTGAGGCGCACCTCTAATAACCCTGCCGTGAGGGGCGTGGCATAAATCGGGGTGTTGGGGAAGGCTTCTATCACATGTGAAGCCGCACCGATATGGTCTTCGTGACCATGTGTATAGACGATACCGTGAATGGTGATGTCTTTGCGCTCTTGCAGATAACGAAAATCGGGGATGATATAATCGACCCCGTGCATGTCGTTGGCGGGGAACATGATGCCTGTATCAATGATAAAGACATCTTTCCCCATCTCGAAGGCAGTCATGTTTTTACCAATTTCTCCAAGCCCGCCGATGGGAATAATACGTAATTTAGCTTTTGCCATAAACAAACAGGACTCTGCACCTCTGAATAGATGCCGAGTCATTCCATCCTTTCAATGAAATAAACAATTCAACAAACTACCAACGCAATCAGAAACTCAATCTTACAGTCATTCAAAACAGTATAATCAAACGCCCCTGATGAGCGTGAATAGACACAATTTGACGCACATGGGTTTATTGGGAATATCCCAAACAGCTATCATCAAACAGGATATTCACCCATTGCTATAGCTACAATAATGCAAAAATCGAAAAATGTCAAAGTTTTAGGTGTTGCTATTGAGGCATGTATCGCTTACACAACGCCTCGTGGATGCGATTGGTGACGCGCAACACCGCTTCGGGATTGCTTTCACCGACCACCCCACCCTCTTCTTGATAGGTGTTGATGAGGATGCGCCCCCAATTACCCGTACTCCGTAATTTATAATCGTGAATGTATTGCTCAACCGTTTGGGCGCTCACGCCACTGGGTGGATTCAACATGCGTTGCAAACTCGAATACACATCATCAATATCGCGGGGCGAAATCAATGCCATATCGCTCAGATGCTTGTGCATATAAATGCGTTTCATCTCATAAAATTCGGGGAGGCTCATGCTTGTGCCTGCCGCCGTCCTGAGTGTCATATCGGTACACAGGCGGTCAGATTCATCATGTAACGCCATGAATACATCATGGTCGAGCGGACCCAAAATTGCCCATAGCGTTTTATCGTCCATCATGGGCGCTAAATCAGTGCCATATTTGCGATAATAATTTTCGAGTAAGGCGTGGGTGAATTCAAAATCAGTCAAGACAGCCGCTTGGCGCGAGGCGCTCACGTTGACCGGCATCCCTGTCGATTCAAGCGTGCAAATGCGTTTATTACTGCCCAAATCGGGGCGCATCCGACCAATCAGGCTGTGCATCGCCGATGTGGGGATACCATGCGAGTTCGAGTAGAGCAAAGCACGCGCCATCGCGTTGGCTTTTTCAGATTTGAGCAAGCCCGCATAGCGTTCCATATCGCCTTCGATCAAATGCGGGCTAAGAGGCATCATAATCGTCTCGCCTGTGACGGTGGTGCGACGCAGATATTCGCGGGTACACAATAATTCGGGGTCACATACCCCATTCACGAATGGACTACCCTTGAGGACGGCGCTATTGGCGATGGCGGTGGCGCTCCGAAGCATGGTATAAAATCCGAATATGCCTAATGCCTCTGACCGACCCGCTAAATCGAGGTGGATATGACATCCTTGCAGGCGGAACACCTCGACCACATTGGCGTTGGGGTCTATCTGATAGCGCCGTTTGGCTTGTGCGAGGCGTTCTTTATAATCATCAAATAAATTATTCACCTCCACCATCAAATCAACGGCAGTATGTACTTTGGGGTCATCGGTCAGGTGAAAATCGCTCTTGATAGGATAGGCGGCGGATATGGCGGTGTATAACCCCGTGCTGTTGCTGGTCATGACCAACGCCGATAAAATGCCCTCTAATGCCGAGCGCGTGCGATTATAGCCAATGCCAGGGGCGACATGCGCCTCAATCTGATACTGACAGGCTTCGCGGTCTACTTGAGGTGTGATGCCCAAGCGACGCGCATGGGTTTGATACAAATTCATGTAGGCTAACACTTCTTCTTCTGTGGGCGCAGAACCGTCTGGATGATACAACCCAAGTTCTAGTTCTGCACCAATGGCACGGATTGCCCCGCCCATATCGTCTGTTTCTTCGAGGTTGCTATGATTCACACTCGGATTGAAATTATACGGCACTATCGCCTGAGAAAAGGTCTTGCCACTGCGATAGCGCCCGCTCACCACACTACCTAAGATGAAGGTGTTACCGCCATAATGACCTAAAATCACATTGGCAGAATAGGTATCCTCTAAGCCGTAATACGCCGAGACTGGTATGCCTAATTTGCGACTGAAAAAATCGAGGTCAAATGTATCATCGGTGGATTGCGCGGCAACTTCTTTGAGGGTCTGGTTAAATATGGCTTTTTTTTCTTCGATGAGCGACCACGGGATACTTTGACCAAATGCGACAATTTTTTCGTTAGACGGTAGTGGATTTTCCATGCCCATTTATCCTTTTGGGTATGCCAATGTGTGAATTTTAACAATCATTATAGCTCATTTTGACCGATTGCACAGCGATTTCGCAAGTCGAGATTTTGCACAAATACCCTACGTTCAAATTATCCAATTGTGGTACACTATATACTTGTGCGCGTTTTGTATATTTGTGTTTTTTCAAAATTGTTCTATTATCTATAAGGATACAATCAAGATGGCTTACGATAAAATCGCAACACCGTCAGAAGGTGAAAAAATCACGTTTTCTGAGGGTAAATTACACGTTCCAGATAATCCCATCATCACATTTATCGAAGGCGATGGCATCGGTTACGATATCATGACCGCCAGCAAACGCATTTGGGATGCGGCGGTCGAAAAGGCGTATGGTGGCAAGCGCAAAATTTCGTGGCTCGAAATTTATTGTGGCGAAAAAGCCGCAAGCCTGTATGATGGCAATTATATGCCCGAAGAAACATTCGATGCTTTGCGCGAGTACGTAGTCGGCATCAAGGGACCGCTCACGACACCCGTTGGCGGTGGTTTCCGCAGTTTGAATGTCACGTTGCGCCAAGTGTTGGATTTGTATCAATGTGTGCGCCCTGTCCGTTGGTTCAACGGCATCCCAAGCCCGCTCAAAAATCCGGGTGATGTGGATGTGGTCATCTTCCGCGAAAATACCGAAGATGTGTATGCAGGCATCGAATTTGAAGCCGGTTCACCTGAAGGGCAAAAACTCGAAGCCTTCCTCAAAAATGAATTGGGCGCAGAAGTGCCTTTCGCCAATTCGGGCATCGGCATCAAACCGATCAGCGAATTTGGGAGCAAACGCCTCATCCGCGCCGCCATTCGTTATGCCATCCAACGCAAACGCAAAAGTGTCACGCTGGTGCATAAAGGCAACATCCAAAAGTTCACCGAAGGCGCGTTCCAAAAATGGGGTTACGAAGTCGCCGCCCAAGAATTCCCCAACGAGACCATCAGTTGGGCAGAAGTCGAGAAAAATCACGGTGGAAAAGTGCCAGAAGGCAAAATCTTGATTCAAGATACCATCGCCGACATCATGTTCCAAAAGATGTTGCTCCGTCCGAGCGAACATGATGTTATCGCAACACCGAATTTGAATGGCGATTATCTGAGCGATGCCGTCGCCGCCGAAGTCGGTGGTGTGGGGATTGCCCCAGGCGCGAATATCGGCGACACCGTTGCCCTATTCGAAGCCACGCATGGCACCGCACCGAAATATACCAATCTCGATAAAGTCAACCCTGGCTCACTGTTGTTCAGTGGTGTGATGATGCTGGAATACATGGGTTGGGATGAAGCCGCCGACCTCATCACCCGCGCTTATGAACGCACGATTGAGCAGAAAATCGTCACCTACGATTTTGCCCGTCTGATGGATGGCGCGAAGGAAGTCAAGACCAGCGAATTCGCCACGCAAGTCATCGCCAATATGAGTTAACCCAATCCTGGGCATGGCATATGCCATGCCCCTATCATCACAGAAAGGATTATCATGAGCAAAATTATCATCCTCGCACAAAATAACGACACAATCGCCAAAATGCTCCAACAAACCCTTCAGGGGTATTTCGGCAAAGAGACTGTGATGTTAGGCTTAGAAGGTGTGCTGGATATTCGGCAAGCCATTTCGACCGCAAAAGCCATCCTCGTTTTGATAGATGCAGATTGGGCATCTGGCGCTTGGATATCGGATGATCAACATCCGACTCGTATCGCCATTGAGACAGCCCTATCTACTCGCAAACCATTATTGATGGTGTCAGTAGATGGCTCTCCAATGCCCACATCCCAACAATTACCTGAATCACTCATGCCTATCGCCGAAAAAATTCCCCTGCGTTTGAGGAGCAAACAATTTCGGTCAGATTCCATCGAAATCGCCAATTTATTAGAGGGATTTTTTACATTGGGTGACGAAATTGCCTCCCCATTCACCGCAAAGGTTAGCCCCAAAACACAGGTCAAATTAGCAGAGGGGTGGCAACGTGTTTTGGCATACGCGATAGATAATTTCATCCTGAATGCCGTGTTTGTGATTCTGTTTCAGCTAGGGCGCGTCGATATCATCAATAATGCGACCTCACAACAAGAGGCGCAAACGATGGTGATATTTTATGTCCTCATCGCGCTGGCGATTTATCTGGGTTATCAAATTATATCTGGCGCGTATGGGGGGCAAACATTTGGCAAAATCATCGTGGGAATCCGTGTTATTCGGCAAAATGGGCAACCGTTAAGGCTCTCAGATGCGACACTCCGCGCCTTTGGTTATCTGCTCAGTAATATGAGCATTTGGGCAGGCTTTTTATGGGCGCTCATGGACGAAAAACGGCAAGGTTGGCACGATAAGATTGCCAAAACATTGGTCATCAAAATTCGCTAAGGTTATTTTTTGCCCAGAATTTTGAAATAGGCGAATCGATCCAACGCATGAGGTTGTACATACGGACTCGCAAACGGTCCTTGCATATCCCATACTTGCCACAAACCCGCGATGAGCGGCGCATCCCACCATTTGACGAATACCGCCTCATACGGCACATTCACGGGGAATGGGCGCTCATCTATCTGCGTGATAGACCATTCTTCGAGTCGGACATCCGCGCCGATATACACGATATAATCTTTCATGTATAAATATTGCAGATAATCGGGGTCTATCACCAACGCCCGTGACCCCGCGGGCATATCTAACGTCTGAAATAAGACATCGTATTGCGCCAAAATGTAACTAATTTGTTTTTGATAAACAGGCAAGTGATGATTAAAATAATACACCCCTTGTAAAATTGTCACCGCGCCGACCAATCCGACAACCGAAGGGCGCAAGAGTCGCCTATCCAAACGGGGCAACATGGGGACGGTATAACGCACCCCCACCGACATCAGCATCACCAACGCGGGGAAAACCACCACAAACCGCGCCGACCACGCATTCTGTGCGATGAGGCTGTTGCCGAGAACGGTCAATATCACCCACAAGAGCAACAACACCCCACTCGGACGGGGGCGCAACACGGCATGATAAAATCCGAGTAAAAAGAGTGGCACAAAATGGGATAAAATGAGCGGTGTTTCGCCACCATAAAAGATACTACCATCGGGGGCATGAAACATATGCAACAACGGAGGCATGATATTTTTCTGGAAAAATCCCGCCAAACGGCTGATACCATTTTCGTTGATGAGAAATTGTGACCAAAAATCTTCGGGTAATTGATTCGCCGATGCACGACTGAACAAGGGTAATCCATTGCCCGCCACCATCATATAATTCGGGAATGAAATGGCGATGAAGCCGATTATCAGCCACATCACCCCGCGCCACGATGGTTTATGAGGCGTGAATATGCTGATAATCACCAGCCATATCCCGATGAGCGCGGGATAGAGCAATTCTCCGCCTTCGTAAAAATAAGGCAAGCACCCTAACATCATGCCCGAAAAAGCATAATACGGCATGGCGGGGATATTTTTGAGATTGATAGTGGGGCGGGCTATTTGAGGATGTGTGGTTTTAATCGCATGTATCAGACTGGCTAATGCCAACACGCCGAATAACGGGTCTGCGATGTTATTCATCCCGACTCGGCTAAAGTGGATGTGTGGCGGAAAAGTCATCATAAACAATGTGGCGACCCATGCGGTGGGTCTATCGAACAATTCACGCGCCAACCAATACACGGCGGGGATGGTCAACGCGCCGAATAAGGCGCTGGTCAACCGAAAAACGCCCAATCCAGAGCCGAACACATCGCTAAAAATTCGTTGAATGGATGAATAGAGATACGAAAACGAATTGATAAAGTGAATCGGTTGCAACAAACCCGTTTCCTGGGGATATTCGCGCATGGTGCGAATGGCGAGGATGAACGGACCCTCATCTATAAAGGCGCGGACGGTGTTGATATTATCCCAAGACCGAATGATGAAGCCCATGACCGTCACGCCAATGAGCAACCATGCTTCGCGCTGACGACATATCTGCCCGATCTTAAAATCGGCACGGCGCACGCCTGTTAAACCCATGAGCATCAACATCACACCGAGAACAAATAAGATGAGTTGTCCGTCTATGGTGATGGCGCTCAACCAATCGGGTAGCTTGCGCCACCATGTGATGTTGCGCTCGCCAACGATGTATAACATCAACAAAGCGATGCCAATCGGGAGGCTATGGATGGTGCGCGTGGCGGTGGGTGATGGAGTTGTCATCCATTGGCTGATGCCATACGTGCGCCCATAAAATAAGGCAATCAACATCGCCCAAAACCCAGCGAAGATGTATATATCCCCGATTGATTGTAATATCGGTGTCGCAAACGGGCGATAAAATGTCGCCCCGCCAATGGTGCATAACACGACGACGATGGTCATCCAACGCCATTTTTGCATTTTATTACCTTTTATGAACTCGTATTCAGAATCGCTTATGAAAAACGAAAAATTTCTGAAAAAATTACCAATACGCTTTTCACAAATGTCCTTATCGGTTATGCTTAATTATGTCAAGCGAAGATATAAGATGATTGTAAGGGTTCAATGATGAATACACAACCAACTATCTTAGTGGTAGATGACGAATGGCTCAACCGTGAATTAATTGAAGGCATTTTATCGGTGTTCAATTATCATGTTTTACTGGCGAATGGTGGTGATGCGGCGCTCAAATTACTGGCACACCAAATACCCGACCTCATCGTCATGGACGTGCGGATGCCGGATATGGACGGTTATACCCTATGCGAAAAAGTGAAAAGCAACCCAAAAACAGCGCACATTCCTGTGATTATGATCACCGCGTTGGAATTATCGGATACCGAAAAACAACGCATTTACGACTGTGGAGCAAATGACATCGTGAGTCGCATGACGCTCTCGAAATTACTGGTAGAAAAAGTGGGGCACCATCTGGCACATAAATTGGCGAGTTAAAAATCACCGTTTGTCAGATGGGGTTATTGGGGTATGATGTAGGGGCTAGATGAATTGGATAGGACATATCCAGTCCCTACAAGTCACAACAATAGGTCTAAAACATGCTCGGCAAACGCCCACCTATCAAACATCGACCACCAACGTATTCTCGTAACCGCACCCCCAACTGGCTCATTTTTCTGATTGGGATTGCGATTGTATTTGGCATTTATTATGTCTGGTTGGGCGTGCGCAATTTTTTGGGCGAAACCACGTTGACCGTTCGACAAGCCACGCGCACCATCGCCGCCGTCAGCACCAGCACCGCGCAAATAGTCGCTACACGCGATGCGTTCACGCCCTTCCCAACACCAACCCCCATCCCCGAATGTGCCGATTTTATCGTCACGGTGGCGCGTGCCATCGTGCGTGCCGCGCCGAATACGGGCGCACAAATTTTAGATACGTATACCGAAGGCACCATTGTATGTGTGATTGCGCGTGCGCCAGAAAATTTAGACTGGTATCTGATAGACCGTGAACGTGAATCGCGCCGCATTAACGCGGGGTATATGTTCCAAGACATCATCGAAGCGGTGAACCCGACCCCAACCCCATCGGCGACCTATACCCCTGCCCCAACCGTGACACCCGCGCCAACATTAACACCGTCTGATACGCCTACGGCGACCATCACCCCCACCATAGACCCGCAAGCCACCCCCACGCCGACAATTACGCCAACGCCAACATCCACCGCGCCCGTGCGGAATGTGTGATGCGGAATATTTAATTATCATAGAGGGAATACATAGGGCGGATATATGCTTGCGACAGAATACATAGGGCGGATATATGCTTCGCTAATCCGCCCCTACAAGCGTCAAAATTTGCGTGATTTGCATAAATTGAAAAAATGCTTGTGACCTGTACGGGACGATTAGCGCGGAGCGCGTATATCGTCCCTATGTATGAATAAATTACAACCCCATCGCACGCCCGATGATTTCTTTCATGATTTCGGTTGTACCACCATAAATCGATTGCACCCGCGCATCCAGATAGGCTTTGGCGATCGGATATTCCATCATATAACCATAGCCACCGTGTAATTGCACACAGGTATCCACCACATTTTTGAGCAGTTCGGTCGTCCACCATTTCGCCATCGAAGCCACTTCGGTGGTCAATTCGCCTTTGTTCAATTCGGTGATGCACTTATCCACGAACACTTCGGCGATTTGAATTTCGGTTTTCATCTCGGCGAGTTTGAAACGCGAATTTTGGAATGTGCCAATCGGACGACCAAAGGCTTGACGTTCTTGGACATATTTCAACGTCATCTCTAAGGCGGCTTTTGCGCCTGCTACCGCGCCAATGGCGATACTCATGCGTTCTTGTGGCAATTCAGTCATCAGATAAAAGAAACCCGCGCCTTCCTCACCAAGCAAATTTTCGGCTGGGACTCGGACATTGCTGAAATACAATTCGGCGGTATCTTGGGCTTTCATCCCCATTTTGTCGAGGTTGCGCCCACGTTCAAAGCCTTCCATGCCACGTTCAATTAGGAGTAAGCTGATGCCTGCGTGTTTTTCTTCGGGTTTGGTCTTGACGACGGTAATTACGATGTCGCTGTTGATGCCATTGGTGATGAATGTCTTTTGACCATTCACCACATAGCACCCATTTTCGCGGATGGCGGTGGTGCGAACACCAGCCAAATCGCTCCCCGTGTTCGGTTCGGTCATGGCGATAGCGGTGATATATTCACCCGTCACCATTTTGGGCAGAAAGCGTTGTTTTTGTTCTTCTGTACCATAATGCAAAATGTAGGGGATGCAAATATCGTTATGAAGCGAGAAACCCGGTCCCGATGCGCCCACCCGCACCAATTCTTCGGTGATGATGGCGTTATAGCGAAAGTCGAGGACACCCATGCCACCATATTCTTCGGGGACATTAAAGCCCAAAAAGCCGTTTTCGCCCGCTTTCAACCACACTTCACGCGGGACGAGTTTTTGTTTTTCCCATTCTTCGTGATGCGGGACAATTTCACGCTCGACAAATTTACGGAACGAATCGCGGAACATTTGGTGGTCTTTTTCAAAAATTTCACGTTTTAACATGCTCATCATTCAAAAAATCCTTATCTTCACTCATTTAATTAAACGTTCATTAGATTATTCTTCTATTGTGCAAGGATTTGAGCGAATTTGCAAGTAAGAATGTGATGAGATGGATTTAGATGGCTTTTCGGGTGTTATATCACCGCTTCATTCGGATAAAAGTGGTGTTGTTTTCATGCCTTAATTCGATAGCATCAGGGTGAAACTCGTGTAATAATTCAACAACTTTTCCGAGTTTGCTATATCTTGTACCACGATATGTAAGCGGGTCGTGTGAGGGATATAGGTTTCGTACTATAGTTCCTAATACAGATAATGCTATCCACCCCTCTCCATTAGAAATTTTATCCGTGTTTATTGCCTCTGTGTAAGCATGATAAAACTTGTCCAGTTCATCTGTACGCGGGTTTCCTATACGAACATAGTAAGTTATCTCTTCGCCGTCCATATGCTCATAAAGTTCAAGCATATTTGGATATTTGAGTTTCATTTTTCGAAGTGCTTTAAGAAATTTTTGTATGCTACTATATTCAACTGAAAACATCTCATTAAAAGCATACTCCATCGCCGATAACGTTACCCAATCATCCGTATCCGTAAATTTATATACCTCTATAGCATATTGGTAGGCTATCCAAAATTTAAGCATGGGAATATCTAATGAAACACGGTGAATAACTGGTTTGTTGTCTTTCAGTTCTTGAATAGTTACCACAATTGGATAAGAATCGGCAAATGTTTTGGTTTTAACAACAAACTCTGGCATTTTCAGAGTAAGATACTGAGATTCAGGAGATAAATCTTTCATCGAATCTCGAATATCTTGAAGAGCTAGTGAGCCATCTTCTTTTTGTAGATTATTATCTATGCAAATTTCGTAGGCATTGATAAACAATATTTCAAAGGGAATTTGTATAGGAGGCAATGATACGGGTTGTACTGCAACACCATTATTAGATATAGGATTTTGGAGTGACTCAGTAGTAATAAATTCATCACAGGCTTCTCTGAAAGGCGTTTTTTCTATCCCGATACCCAACACGAATAAACCACCCTGTCTAATCCGTAAAGCCAAATGTGCAAAATCACTATCACTAGAAATAATGCAAAAGGCGGTTATTTTATCTCTTTTTTCATGCAATATATCCATCGCATCAACAACAAGCGCAATATCAGTCGCATTTTTATTTTTACTCCCATTGAACCGATGTGGAGTCTCGATAGCATGACGATTGACAACTTCTTTCCATATTTTTAGCTGGTCTTGTGACCAATCACCATAAACCCGTTTTATAACAATATCACCATATCCTTTAACTTTATCCAATATCTGGGGAATGAGTGCGGGTTGTGCATTATCGCCATCAATCAAAAGCGCGAATACTTTTCTATCGGTTGACATAGTGTTTATTATGCTTCCTAATCATAAGAGGGTATTGATTTGTCCATGACATTAATTATATAGGATTTTCGCGCCCTTTGGGATATGCTTATAGATGTGCAAACAACAGGCATGTAGGAGACTAAAACTTATGAAAATGCCCACTAAAAACAAGCGTAACCCATTAGACCCCATTCTGCGCCCGAATAATGTGGCGATTATCGGCGCAACCGAAAAAGAAGGTAGTGTGGGGCGCACGATTATCAAAAACCTGCTCGCTAATCCGTTTGGCGGGACGATTTTCCCCGTCAATCCCAACCGCCCGAATGTGATGGGCATCCGCACCTACCCCAGCATCAAAGCCATCCCCGACCCGATTGACCTCGCGGTCATCGTCACGCCCGCCAAAACCGTCCCCGCGCTCATCCAAGAATGTGTCGAGGTGGGCGTGCCAGGGGCGATTATCATCTCGGCGGGGTTCAAAGAAATCGGTCCCGAAGGGTTAGAATTAGAACGTCAAATTATGGAGACCGCCAAAGGCAAAATGCGGATTATCGGACCTAACTGCTTGGGCGTGATGATGCCGTTGTATGGTCTGAACGCCACGTTTGCGGGCGCGATGGCGCGTCCGGGCAATGTGGCGTTCATCAGCCAAAGCGGGGCGATTTGTACCGCCGTCCTCGATTGGAGTTTTGAAGAAAATGTCGGCTTCAGCGCGTTCATCTCGATTGGGTCAATGATGGATGTCGGTTGGGGCGACCTGATTAATTATCTGGGCAACGACCCCAACACGCATAGCATCGTGATTTATATGGAATCTATCGGCGATGCGCGTGGATTTTTATCCGCCGCCAAAGAAGTCGCCCGCACCAAGCCGATTTTTGTGATTAAAGCGGGTCGTACCGAAGCCGCCGCCAAAGCCGCCGCCTCGCACACGGGGTCATTGACAGGCAGTGACGAGGTGTTGGATATTGCCCTACGGCGTGTCGGTGTGTTGCGTGTAGACCGTATTGCGGATGTGTTTTATATCTCGGAGGTATTCGCCAAGCAACCCCGCCCCAAAGGTCGGCGGTTATCCATCGTGACCAACGCGGGCGGGCCGGGCGTACTGGCTACCGATGCACTCATCAGCGATGGTGGCGAATTGGCAGAAATTTCGGATGAGACCATGAAAGAGTTGAACGCCTTTTTACCTGCGGCGTGGTCACATAACAACCCGATTGATATTTTGGGCGATGCCGACCCGCAACGCTATGCGAAGGCACTCGAAATCGCCGCCAAAGACCCCAATAGCGATGGCTTATTGGTGATTTTGACCCCACAAGATATGACCGACCCCACAGGCACAGCCGAAGCCTTGCGCCCGTATGCCGATTTGAACGGAAAGCCCGTCCTCGCCAGTTGGCTAGGTGGGAGCGCCGTCGAAGCGGGCATTCGCATTTTGAACCGCGCCAACATCCCCACCTTCTCGTATCCCGATACGGCTGTTCGCATGTTCAATTATATGTGGCGCTATAGCTATAACCTGCAATTGCTCTATGAAACGCCGATGTTGCTCTCTGACGAAGAATATACCCCGAACCGCGAATTGGTCGAGAAAATCATCACCAACGCCCGTGCCGAAGGTCGGACGATTTTGACCGAGAACGAATCGAAACAGGTGTTGGGCGCGTATGGGATGCCCATCATCCCTGATGTCATCGCCGAGACGGAAGATGAAGCTGTTGTCGCCGCCGAGAAAATGGGCTACCCTGTGGTGGTGAAAATCCACTCGCTGACCATCACGCATAAAACGGATGTCGGCGGAGTCATGCTCAATATTAAAGATGAAGCGGGTGTGCGGAATGCGTATCAGACCATCCGCCAATCGGTTGCCGATAAAGTGGGGCTTGAGCATTTTAACGGCGTGAATGTCCAGCCGATGGTCAAACTCGATGGCTACGAACTCATCATCGGCAGTAGCGTAGACCCTCAATTCGGTCCCGTGATTTTATTTGGGACGGGTGGCTCGTTGGTCGAAGTATATAAAGACCGCTCTTTGGCATTGCCACCGCTCACCACCACCCTCGCCCGCCGTCTGATAGAACGGACTAAAATTTATGAGGCGCTCAAAGGCGTGCGCGGACGGCGACCGATCAACCTCGTGGAACTGGAAAAATTGCTGGTGCGCTTCTCGCAGATTGTCGCCGAACAACGGCTCATCGCCGAAATTGATATTAACCCCCTCATCGCCTCGCCAGAACGGTTATTGGCGTTGGATGCGCGGGTGGTGTTGCATCCTGCCGATGTGACCAAAACCGACTTGCCAAAATTGGCAATCCGCCCCTATCCACAACAATATATCCATCATTCAAAAGCGAGCGATGGCTCACCCATCACCATCCGCCCGATTCGTCCCGAAGATGAACCCCTCATGATTAAATTCCACGAGACCCTCTCGGAACGGACGGTATATATGCGCTTCTTCACGCCGTTCCAATTGCAAGAACGCATCGCGCATGAACGCCTCTCGAAAATTTGCTTTATCGATTATGCCCGTGAGATGATTTTTGTCGCCACGCGCAAACATCCCAAATCGGGCGAGACCGAAATTATGGCGACGATGCGCCTCACGCCCGACCCCGATGGCGATTTGGAATTTGGCTTGCT
>DAOTVP010000016.1:0-9015 GCA_034436155.1 Anaerolineae bacterium | reverse complement strand
CACAAGCCGATAATATACGCGATATTCTGGTCTGTACGCATGGCACAGTAGACGCGGCATGTGCCAAATTTGGTTATCCGTTATACAACCATGTACGCCGTCATTATGCCGATGATGCCTTGCGTGTGTGGCGGGTGAGCCATTTTGGGGGGCATGTTTTCGCGCCGACCCTGATGGATATGCCCACAGGGCATTATTGGGCGTATATCGAAGAAGCGCAAGCCCGTCAAATTGCCTTGCGTGAAGGTGATTTACCCACCATGCGCGGGCATTATCGCGGTTGGGCGGGATTAGCAGGCGGATTTTTGCAATCTGCCGAGCGTCAATTGTGGCAACTGCACGGTTGGCAGTGGTTTGAGTATGCCAAATCGGGCGAAATCATCGCCCAAGACCCCGATACAGAACATCCCGAATGGGCAGATATTCGCATCCGCTATCAGACACCCGATGGCGAAATCGGCGTATATGAAGGGCGTGTCGAGGTGGCGCGATACATCGAAACCATCACCACCACAGGCGAAAATAACACCTACCAATATCCCCAATATCAGGTCGTGCGGTTGGAGCGTGTCTCATGACCCCAGCCCGCATGTTGTGGATGTGTTTGGTGATACGCTTATGATGTCACCTGATAATAACTATCGCCCGCACAAGACCGACAAACGGGTTCATCGTGTATCATCACTTCGCGCTCATTGATGATTTCTTCGCCACAGATGGTACAATTCACGCGCACGCCTGCCCGACTGATCAGGTTTTGCATGGAAACCGTGAGCCTAACCGATTGCCATGCCAATAGGGATTCGTTGGGCATGGTTTGATATGCCTCTAGCATGGCGTGCCAGCGACTTTTGGCATGAGGGACGAGTTGTTTGGCATGGGTGCGCGATTGGGGATGCGGATAAATCCGCACAGCGCGATTGGTTTGGGTATCGACAAAGGTGACTGCGGTTTTGCCATAATCCATCAGGCGCAATGTGCGCCGCCCCAACCAGCAATTGCTCCCAACCGATACCCCATCGGCAAAACAACCGTCTGTTTCGACAAAAGCAAAAACGCGCTTCTCATCAAATGGCTGTGGTAGGCGTAATTCGAGCAGTTCGCCTGCGTACAGGCTCATGCGAACCCCTAATACTTGACGTGGACAGAGGTGTCTATGTAATGACTCGGTTTGTTTGAGGAGAAAATCGAGGGTTGGCATCGTCACGGGATCAACCAATTGTTGCAAATCATCATCGAGTAATAAAGTCATAGAACACCTCTGTGCAATAGATTCATCGGGGATAGCGCATGGGCTATCCCCCACACGGATCACTTATACTTTTTCAAGCCGTATCATTGTATCGTAGAATACGGCGCTTCCGCCAACAGGGTCTACGAGGGTGGTATTGGGGGTATGTGGGTCTGTTCGCATGGCGGCGTTGATGTGCAAGCCTTTGGCGCGACGGGTATCGGCGGGGATGGTTGTGCCATCAATTGTAAACTCAGAGCTACCACACGCCCAATGTCCAAAGCCTAAACACACAGCCACCACACCCGGACGAATGCCCTGTGTGACGCGCACTTTACCCACCATCGGGACGGTGTTGCCATTGCCCAAATCCCATTCGCCGTTGAGGTTGGTGGGAGAGACCACCCGCACCAAATCGCCATCGGATAAGCCTTTTGCTTGGGCATCTCGCGCACTGACCAGCACGAAATTTTCTGGCAATACGCCGAGTAGCCAATAATTAGACGATGTACGGCTCTTGGTCTGGGAGATTTCGCGGTAGGTGATCATGTGCATATCGAAGCCCTCGGCTTCATCGGCACGCGATACTTCTTCGCCCAACAAGCTCGTGCCTGGTGGGATATACCGCGCCACGCCAGATAACCGTGACCCATCCATGCTATTACGGGTGTCGTAGGTCTTTTCTTGGTAGATATTGATTAATTTGCCGAAGCGGTTGCCCAATTGTAAGCCTTTGGGTGTTTCTTTATAGCCCCCGCTATAATTTTGGAAGCGTCCGCCACGATTGAGGATATACACCACCTTCGCCCAATTTTCACCAGCGATAGATTGCCAACGCTCGACATCGAACACGCTCTGGCGCAAATGTCTGCGCGATTTGATGAACATCTCGATTTCGGCTTCATCGGCATCTGGGACAGGTTCTCTATCCAACGCCAAATTTGCCATCATACGGATATAGAAATGGTCGGGATGCGTGAACGGCTTGCCTTCCCCGAAGCCATTTTCGCCAAAACCGGGCAATCCCAACCGCTCTGCCAAGCCCATCAACATCGCTTCGAGCGAGAGCGGGGTCTTTTGACCAAACACCGTCACATCGGGGACGAGTGGGTCAATGGCAGGATTCCGCACCGGTTGAATGCGGAACGGTACGTTAGGATGTGTTCCATGAAATTCCCAGCGTTCCAGATACATGGTATCGGGGAAGATGTAATCGGCGTACATGGTTGTCTCGCCGATGAAGGCATCGCTGGCGATGAACAAGGGCAATTTCTTGGGGTCACGAAGCACTTCGATATTGGTATGCCCCGCAGGAAGCGCATACACGGGCGACCCCATATAGAGTACCAATGCCTTCACAGGATACGGATAGGCATCACCGATGGATGGTGCAATTTCTTGGTAAATATCGGTTGCCAATGGATACCAATTGCGTTTTGCTGGATAACCATCACGCAAGAACAGGGTATGATTTTCATACGCCTCGCTACGGATGATGGTCGTGCCAAATGGAACCATCTTTTTATCGGCATCGCTGATATTGGCGAAGCCACTGGTCACACCATAGGTAGAACCCCACACCAAACCACCCGCCCAATCGAAATTGCCGATGAGCGCATTCAGGGTATACCATGCGAACACATTATAGAAGCCATTGGTATGTTGCGAGACACCGCGATGAATATCGGCTACCGCCCGTTTGCCATGACTGGTGAATTCTTTGGCGATGGTGATGAGGTCTTGCACATCCACATCACAAATTTCTGCCCATTCTTCGAGCGTCTTTTCGTTGGCAGAATCGGCGATGACTTGCAACCCCGATTTGACCGTGAAACTGATGCTATTATCCGTGGCGTGTGTGAGGGTGAGGTTATCCACCAATAAATCACCAAAGACAGCATCTTCTGGCTTATCAGAATTGGGGTCGACCGCCACAGGCACACCATCTACCAACGCCACGAAATAATCGAACATGAAGGTCTTGGTATCATCAGTCGAGAGTGGGCGTTCCTCTTTTTCACGCAAGCCAATTTCGCTGGCACGCAAGAATTTGGTCGGTTTGCCATTGTCATCCACTTTGATGAGCCAGGCGGCTTCTGTCCAAGTGGGTTCACCATTGCTCGCCGCGGCGGCTTTGTTAGTCGCCGAGAGATACTTGGCATCGTAGCGCCCATTGGCGATAATCCATTGGATGAGCGCCAGCGCCATTGCGCCTTCAGTGCCGGGGACGGCGGGTAACCATTTCCACGCTTTGGCGGCGGTTTTAGAGAAGCGTGGGTCTACAACGACAAATTTCGCCTGATGATCCACGCTATTGCGGGTTAGTCCAGGGGTACGCAATGGCGGACCGTAGCCCCCTTCAAAAATGGACGAGCCAACGATAATCGCAAATTCGGTATTGCCCAAATCGGCTTGCCAATAGGCTTTGCTACCGCCAGACCATTTGCCATCGACATATTGATGCGACATGCCCATGCCTGTGAAATACAGGCTACCCTGACAAACAGTGGTATGCCCATGGGCATTGACCGAGCCGAAACTTTGCCCAATCCAACGGCGGTAAAATTCGGAGCGCCCTGCTTTGAGCCGCCCCCAATTGAACACGACTTGGTTATTTTTGGGTCCCAAATCGGGGTGATCGGGGTCTATGAGTTTGTCGAGATGGTCGGCGAAAGTCGTCTTAAATTCTTCGACCAACGCCAATTTTTTATCTTTATCTTTTTCGGCTTGAATGGCTTTGACGGCATCTGCCATTTGCTTGGCGAGTGCGGGGTCTGTGAGCGCATACGATTCGCGCAAGCCCGGTACATGCCCTTCACCGAACAAATCACCACCTTCAACAATTTCTTCGATGGCTTTTTCAAACGAGATGGTCTCCCATTCGCCACCGCCACGCGGTGTACCGGGTTTGCGTTTGATCACACTGACCAGTCGATACGGGTCGTAGACAGTTTGTAAACCCGATTGCCCTTTGGGGCAAAGCCCGCCTTCTGTCGCGCCCATCGCCACCGCAGGCGCATCATAATCCACATGTGGGTTCATCGTCATGGGGCTGTATGGGTTGCCATCAATCTTGACCGCGATGCCATCTAGCAATTTGACTTTAATGCCACACCCTGTATTGCATTGCAAACACACGGTGTAAATTTGATTATTCGGGTCGAGCAATGGATAGGCGAGTTCGGCATTTTCGGCATTGGCTTGGGCGCTGACCAATTGGCTAAAGCCCGCCACACCGCCGAGAAATGCGGCAGTCCCGCCCGCGGCGACCGCCCCCGTCTTGAGGAAGGTACGCCGTGTTACGCCTGATGATGTGTCATCAGATATCGAAATTTCATCGGGTGTAATGAGGTCTTTTTCACTCATGAGTTGCCTCCGCTTGATGGGATTTTAAGGGCAGAAAACGCAGTCCCAATCCGTAGAGGGTACTGCCAATGCCAAAGATAAACGCCAACACCATCCATTCCATCAGATTCGGGACGTAGTTGGGGTTAAGTTTGGGGTCTACAAAGGCTTCTGCTAAACCTTTGAGTTCGGGCGTGACCAATGTTGGTATGACGATATTGAGCGTGACTGCTACAAAGGTGACACTGCTCCAAAATGCACCGATGCCGACCAAGCGTGGGTTATCGGATGCGAAGATGAGCAAGCCGAGCGGGATAATCACCCCCAACAGCACATGGATAATCCAGAAACTCCACCAGAACGGACCCGTCAATATCAGGTTGAGCGCCTCTGCACGGGTTGGATTTCCGCCCCCTTTATACAACATCGTAAAGGCGATAACACCCGCCGCAAACACGCCTGTGATGAGCAAACCCGCCGTGATGCGCGATAGCCGTTTGATGACGGCATGATATTCATCACTATTTTTATCGCCCCAGAATAGCACCACCAGCAACAGTAACAAACTACTACCCGCCGCTAATGCCGACATGAGGAACATGAGGGGCAAACTGGCGGTATTCCATAATGGACGGGTTGCCACCACACCAAAGATAGACCCACTGACGATGATGAGCGCCAAACCTGCGGGCAAACTGATATATGCCAGCCATTTCAGCCATTTATCGGCTTGTGTGCCACCGCGTAAAATCAGGAATAACTCCGCCACCAAAATCAGCAAATACGAGGAATGAAGCCAGACCATCCATGTAATCATCGAGCCAAAATCGGGATAGATAATCACATGCCAAAAGCGTTCTGGATGACCCAAATCGAGCAAGACGATAAGCAAGCCCATAGTCACGACCACAAAGCCTGTGAACAGCACAATCGGCTTGATTTTTGTCAGGCGTGTATCGCCGATGATATAGACCAGTGTGGTGAATAGCATCAGGCTACCGACTTCCATCCAAACCAAATAATCATAAAAGCCCACCCATAGCCCCCACGGGACATAACTGGTGAGGTTCGTTGGTGCAAGTCCTTCTGTGAGTCGTTGCCACATGCCACTTGCACCGATGATGAGTAACAGAATGCCCAGCACCCAAAAAATATCTGTCCATTGCCATACAAAACGAGGTTTCTTGACGACAGTTTCTTCTGGAGGTGGCACAACAGTTTCTTGTGGGAGTGTTGCTTCAGATTGTCCCATGTTGGTCTCCTTATCAGGTCAAATAATACACACGCGGTTCAGTACCAAGCTCTTCGCGTAGGCGCATCACATTGGGGCTGGCGATGAGTTCGGCGACTAAACTATTCGGGTCATTGGCATCACCAAATAAGGTGGCGCGTCCGATACACGTTGTCACACAGGCGGGCAGTTGTCCATTCAAAATGCGATGCTGGCAAAAATGGCATTTGCGAGCGTTACCAATGGGCGATCCACGACCCTCACGGTCATATTGTTTGCCATACTCAAAATTGGGCGCACGTTCATAATTATCGGCAATGTCACTACCCAGAATAAAGCCATCACCATTAGCGTTGCTTTGTGTATAGGTATAGCCGAAATCAGATGTGCGGGCAGAATACGGGCAAGCCGTGATGCAATACCGACAGCCAATGCACCGTTCATAATTCATCTCGACAATGCCCTCTTCGTTGGTATAGGTGGCATCTACGGGACAAACCGGTACACACGGTGGATTTTCGCATTGCATACACGGGCGGGGAATAAATCGACGGGCGACATTCGGGTAAGTGCCGATTTCTTCTTCGATGACAGGGCGATAAACAACGCCTGGTGGCAATTTGTTTTCTGCGATGCACGAGACGGTACACGCATGGCATCCGACACATTTGCGGAGGTCAATTACCATCACCCAGCGCCGTTCCGATGGCGTTTTTTCGAGGCGCGGAGGAGTTCCACGCGCATTCGCTCAAGTACATCGAGTGCCTCTAGGTTTGTGCCTTCATCATAAATCAATTGCTGAATTTGGTTTTCATAACTAGCAAGAGCCTGTTCTGGATTGAGCGACAGTTGGTCGAGCGCCTGTATTGCCACAGCCGCACCGCCAACCCCTGCAAGGCTTTTGAGAAATTCTCTCCGATTCAAATCTGTCTTTGGTGGAGGGGTATTTTTCTCTTCTGTCATTCCCATACCTACCTTTATCTGAAACAGGGCGTAGCAACAAATCTTATTTAACCCAGTTTAAAATAATGTTTCAAATATGGCATGTGACAGAAACAATCAAAAAGGGGTGATGGTATCATGAGTATATAAATAAATATCGCCTATATACGTCTGATATAGGCGATGTCAAACTCAGAAGGGTATTTTTACTAATTAGGCTTCATCCAATGTGTCATTGACCCATGTATAGGCGCTGACCGTTGTTGGAAATCCGAGCGTTGTCATTGCTAATAACACCACATGCTTGATTTCTTCTGGTGATATGCCCATCTCGATGCAACGGCGGGTATGGGCATGGGTCGCGCCTTCCAAGCCCGCGCCGATGGCTAACGCCAATTTGATGAATTGGCGTGTTTTATCATCCAGTGGTCCCGCCTCATGAATAGCATTGCCAAGTGCATCATAGGCTTCTGCTACTTGTGGAAATTCTTCTCGAATGCGATTATACGCTGTTGGTAATTTAGTCATGACATTGCTCCTTGTGAATATAGCATAGAGAAATCGTTTTCGTGATATGTGCCACAAATCGGCCATAGGTATCACAAATCAGTTTATTATATCATCCACCTATTGGTACGGCATACAAGCCATTCATCGGTAGTACATCCCCAATCTCCACAAAGTATCGTCCTATCCAATCGCAATTAAGCCCATAAACTTCAATTCCATGGCTTAGGTTTCAGTTGCATAATTTTTGTGTATCCGTTACACTTATACACAAAAATGAATATACATTGATATGCGTCATTGAAGGGCAAATTGTATGAAGCTAAATCGCAGTGTTATTATCTTTATCACCTCGTTCCTGCTGATTTTTGTTGTTGGGATAGTCATCGCGCAGACCATCGCCGATTTGCGGGCGACCAATACCGCCCGTTTGGTGGTAGATAGCAACAACAACGGTTTGGCAGATGGTGGTGATGTCATCGAATACACGGTGAACATCGCCAATTGTAGCCCAAATACCATTTCGGGGATGAATTATCAATCAGACATCGACCCGAACACGGTACTCATCCCCAGTAGCATCCAAGTGACGATTCAGGGGACGGGGTTATGTGGAGGCGGCACGGTGGATAATCCCCCGCCAGCACCGACCACGACTCCCCACCCGTCCCTGTGAACCCGATTGTCACCACCACCACGCCCGCCGATGGCGCGAGCGAAGTCGCGCTGGATAGCAACATCAGCATCACATTTAGCGAAGATGTGATTGTCGCGGGCGATTGGTTCGAGCTGGTGTGTACCACCTCTGGCACATTCAACCCCTCCAGCGCCAATATCACCATCACAGGCGGACCAGCACCTTCACACTCGACCCGAATGTGGATTTGCAAGTCGGCGAGACGTGCGTTGTCACCGTATTCGCATCGGGCGTAACGGATAGCGAAGGCTTAAATCCGTTGGCAGATTATGTCTTCACCTTCGAGACTGAAACCCCGCCAACGGTGGATAGCACCAACCCCGCCAACGGCGCGACCGATGTCGCCACGGGTGCCGATATCATCATCGTATTCGATGAACCTGTGAGCGTATCCCCCGCCAGTTTCACGCTGGAATGTCCTGTTGGTACGCCGTTTGGCGGATTTGCCGTTTCGGGGAGTGGCACGAACACCATCACGATCGACCCAACAGGCAATTTACCTGCGGGTACAGTGTGTGAAGTGACAATTATCGCCGCCAATACCAGCGATGTTGACCCCAACGACCCGCCCGATTTATTAGACGGCAATAACGATGATGTTGAAGGGGATGATTACACCTTCAGCTTCACCACGATTTTCGATGCCGCGCCGTTTGTCGCATCCATTAACCCCGCCGATGGCGCAATCAGCGTACCGAACACCACCACCATCACCATCACCTTCAGCGAATTGGTGGATATTAACGGCGTAGGCGACTTCAATTTGGTGTGTGGCACGCCACAAGGTTTCAATGTGACGACACCCGCGGCATTGCCCGCCAGCACCACGACCGTTGTCCTCACACCTGTGGGAACGTTGCCCTCACACCTGTGGGAACGTTGCCCGATGCGACCGTGTGTACCGTTTCGGTGTTGCCATCTATCATCGATAGCGATATGGATGACCCGCCCAACGCCCTCATCCCGTTCACATCCACCTTCACCACCGAAGCCCCGCCCAGTGTGACGACCACCAACCCGCTCAACGGCGCGACAGGTGTATCCACCAGCGCGAATATCGTG
>DAOTVP010000015.1:0-137537 GCA_034436155.1 Anaerolineae bacterium | reverse complement strand
GTGAGAATATCCACCCAGCGCACGGTTAAATCATATTCTTCGGCGATATACAACCACGGCGCGACATTGGCATCGTGATCCATGCGCGTGAGGACGATTTCATCCCCTGCTTTCAGTGTTTTGCCGATAGCACGACTCAGACTAAACGCCAATGTGGTCATATTCGCGCCAAAGACGATTTCATCGGGATTGGTCGCGCCCAAAAAATCGGCGACTTTTTGGCGAACTTCGTACAACATACTATCGGTCATTTTACTGGTGGCGAATGTCCCGCCCTGATTGGCGTTCATCGTGGTAAAATAATCAGAGAAGGCATCTATCACCATTTGCGGAACTTGTGACCCTGCGGGGTTATCAAAATAAATCGGCGCATTCGGGCGATTGATAGATGGGAAAAATTGGCGAATACGGTCTATTGGGAAGGTCATCAAAATAGCCTTTCTGTGAAATTGTTTACAAAAATATGCAAAAAACTGCTTAAATACACATGCAATATTATTGAGGATATGCTACTCTAAGTAGTAAAGTTATGCCAATTGTGAGATATTATGGACGCGACAATCACACTCAGCGATGAAAATCGTCGCTTATTACAAGAAATCAAACGACGCACCAACCAGATGGCGGCGATTAAAGTCGTCACCAGCATGGTCGGGCAATCTTTAGATTTAGAAAAAACCCTCGCCACTGCGTTAGAAATCGCGGTCGAAATTGTCGATGCCGAAGCCAGTGGCATCAGCCTGATAGATCACGAAGCTAAAGAACTCGTCCTCCGCGCACAACGTGGTTGGATTAACGATTTTGTCGTCTCGAATCCCATGCGTATCCCGTTGGGCATGGGCATGTCGGGCGAGGTGTTTGAAAAAGATGATGTGGTCGTGTATAACAACCTCGATGGCACACAAGATTACGCCGTGCCTGGATTTCGGCGTGAGCAATTCCGTTCGATAGCCCTCGCGCCCATGCACGCCCGTGGGGAGATTATCGGCATTTTGAGTATCATGAGCAAAAAACCGAATAGTTTCGATGATGAAATTGTCTCGGTGTTGCGCGTGGTCGCCGATACGATGGGTGTCGCGCTCGAAAATGCCCGTCTGTATACCGAGAGTATCGAACAGAAAAAACGCCTCTCCGCGATTTTAGATGCGACTGCCGATGGTATCATCGCCACTGACCCAGATGGACGGGTGCGCCTCATCAACAATTCGGCAACGCGCATGTTATCGCTCAAAAGTGAAAACGCGGTCGGCAAGCCGTTGCGTGAATTGCCCCTGCCCTATCGCATCCGCGACAGTTTGTTGCGTTATATCGCATCCGATGAAGAAGAAAAAACCTTTCAGGTCACGTTGGATAATGACCATGTAATCGCCGTCCTCATCTCGGCAGTGGTGAACGATTTACCCCTACTGGATATGCCCAAACAAGACGGTTGGGTGATTGTGTTGCAAGATGTGACACACCTCAAACAAGCCGAGATCGCCCGCGCTCAATTTATGCAAGCCGCGGCTCATGATATGCGAAATCCCCTCAGCGTCACCTATAGCTCAATTATCACCCTGAATAAATTACTGACCCAAAAAGACCCCGCCGTTGAGGAAATTATTCATCTGGCATTGGGTGGATTAGACCGCCTCCGCACATTAATCGATGACCTGCTCCATCTGGAACACATCGAAAGTGGATACGGGTTTACGTTATCAGAATTTAATCTGTTGGATGTGTTGCACGAGGTGAGCAAAGAGAGTTTTATGCTCATGGTGGATAAAGCCATCACCCTCACATTGGATGTACAACCCGATATCCCGATGATTAAAGCCGATGTGCGTTGGTTCAAACGCGCCTTGCACAATTATTTGGGCAACGCCGCCAAATATACCCAACGGGGTGGCGCGGTCACGCTCAAAGTGTATCCTAAAAACAACTTTTTGCATGTCGAAGTCTTAGATAACGGACCGGGCATCCCCCTGAGCGCCCACACGCATCTGTTTGAGCGATTTTTCCGCGTAGATGGCAACAAGGCAGAAGGCAGTGGTCTGGGGTTGGCGATTGTCAAATCGGTGGCGATTGCACACGGTGGCGATGTGTATGTGCGGAGCAAACCGGGCGAAGGCACGATGTTCGGCTTCACCGTCCCACTCAATCCACCAGAGAAGTAGAGGTGAATCATGTCATTTCAAGAAATTTTAGAACAAGTCAAAGAGATGCCTCAAGAAGAGCAAGAGACTTTATATCAAGTTTTAGAAAACTTGTTGCGCGAAAAAAAGAAAAAACGAGACCATTCAGATGCACATATTCACACTGAAAAACTATATTCATTGTTGGATTTCAGAGGAATCGCTAGGCATCTTGCCGATGATGAAGACCCTCAAGATTATATCAATCGTTTACGTGATGAATGGGATAAAGAAATATAATGGAATCAATTTTAGGGGGTATCCAAAAAGTATATTTTGATTCAGCATATCCAACACCTAACACCATCCCTATCGCTTGAGCGAGTCGAAAATCAGGATGAGTATCATCACCACCACGACCAGACTCACGGAAAACGCCACCAATTGAACAGCCCTGCGCGAGATTTTGCGCGATGATGCGACCACAGGATCAACCACTGGTTCTTCGGCTTCGGCAATCGGCTCACGTTTGAGGAATTGTTCGCGTTCTTCGGCTGATAAACTCGCCGCCACCACCGCATCGGTATCAATAATCGGCGTGAATTTTTTATCGCTGATATACGGTGCAACAATTTGCGCCAGTGTATTCATGCCTGATTGCGCTAACATCGAACTGACCGTCACCGCCTCTAATCTATCGATGCCTGTTAAATCTTGTGGCAAGGGATTGGGCAAACCTGCCCCATCGACAAAGACCAACACCATCGGAAATTGTGATTTGAGGGCTAAACTCAACGCCTTGCGATCATGCGGATTGAGATTTGGCTCATCAGGATGTTGTAGCCAATCGGGATCTATCACCACAATCAGCATGTGCGCTTGTTGCAATGCCATGCGAATGGCGTTATCGGGGTCATCTGATGTTTTGGCGATATTTTTGACCGTAGCCGTTGGCATATCGTACCGCATATCGAGCATCTCGACAATTTTTTCGGTGATTTTGCTAGAGGCTTCTCTGGCGCTGATTAAAAACATGGCTCTTGCTCCTATGTGATGGATTCAATCGCAATACGTTGGCGTTTCATGACCTGAGATTTCAATTGTCCGCACCCTGCATCTATATCTATCCCACGCCGTACACGGATGGTCATTTCGACTCCGTAACTGGCGAGAATATCGGCAAATTCTTGGGCGTTAGATGAACTCGATGGATTGCCGTCATACCCTGCTGTTGGATTAAGAGGTATGGCATTTACATGGCACAACATCCCGCGTAATAACTTGCCCAACGCATGGGCTTGGTCGGATGTATCGGTTTTGCCGTTGATGAGCGCCCACTCAAATGTGACGCGCCTGCCTGTTTTTTGGATGTAATAACGACACGCATCCATCAGTTGGGCTAAATCCCACTTTTTATTGATGGGCAACAATGCCCCGCGTTCTTCATCGGTGGCGGCGTGTAGGCTAATCGCCAAGCGCACTTGTAATCCTTCATCAGCAAAACGGCGGATTTGTGACACAAGCCCAACGGTGCTAACCGTGATATGGCGTGCGCCGATATTCAGGTCATCCATCAGACGGCGCACCGCCTTGACCGATTCGTCATAATTATGAAACGGCTCACCCATGCCCATCAGCACCACATTGCTCAGGCGCTCGCCATCGGCATGAAGCATCGAGGCGAAGCGTATGGCTTGCTCAAAAATTTCATCGGCAGAGAGATGTCTGGCGAAACCCATCTGCCCTGTCGCACAAAACACACACCCCATCGCGCAACCCGCTTGAGTGGATATACAGGCAGTACGGCGATCGTCATCATATGGCATCAGCACCGATTCGATGAATTGACCATCGGGCAATTGATAGAGTCGTTTGATTGTGCCATCACGACTCGATTGTTCCGCCGCAATGGTCAATGTGCCAATCATCGCTTTTTCGGATAACGTCTGCCGAAGCGAGGCGGGCAAATTATTCATCGCCTCAAAATTGGTGGCGTAATTCACATACAGCCAATCCCATACTTGCGATGCCCGAAATTTAGGATACCCCCACGCGATAATTTGGTCGGTCAATTCGGTTTTGGATAGGGTGTATAAATTGATGTTGTCGGTCATGACGATTTGCGCTCCGTGAACCAATACATGCCGAATAATATCGCCAAGCCCAATAATGCCAAGCCTAAAATCAGCGTGACCATCACCCCACTATCGGTTGTGGCTTGAATATCGCCTTCAATGGGTGGGAAGGGTGTCGGTTGTGCTTCGAGGGGTGGTAACGTTGGCAACGGTGGCGGGGTATCACGGAAGCCCGCAGGACGTGGTGTTACCGATGGCGTAACAATGGGCGTATTGGTCGGCGTGAGCGATGGGATGGGGGTGGCTGTTTGAACACCCGTCACGGTTGCTGTAGGGGTATTGGTCGGTGTGTCGGTGAAGGTCGGCGTGGCAGTCGGCGGAAATGGTGTTACGCTTGGTGTCGGGCTTGGGACGGGGGTTGGGTCGCCGTAAATCGTCACCGCAGAAGCCGATTCCGCTTGGAGTGTGAATATCCAATTATTCAGTGTGGGTAATAATGCCTCTAGCGGCGCATTCATAACAGTTTGATAGCGTTGTGCGAATGAGATGGGCGTTTCGGATGTGGTTTGTGCGCGGGCAAAATCGAACAATCCCGAAAATCCAATGCGTTGCGCCATATATAACGTCATGACATAACTTTGTGAACGCCATAATTCGGGGCGTGTTTCATCCAATTGCGTCATCTCGTCTAATGAAAATAACGTGTTGGTACGCGATGCCTCTTTGACATTTTCGAGGGCATATTGCTTATCCGTTGGGGTATACATCAACAAAATGCCTTGCTTAAACCATGCAGGATACTCGCTATTCGCCCACAAGGGCGCATAAAACGACTCTACGAGATAAGGGATGAGTTGATCGCTCAAGCTGGCTTGACCAGTCAGGCGCGTATACCCAATTTGGCGCAGATAACTATTCAAGACTGTTGCATCGCACGGGGTTTCTATATCACCCTGTCGGTTGGTGATGGTCTGGGCGGATATACACGGGTCGAATGGATATTGTGCGTTTTCGAGCATAACCCGAAAACGCGGTGTTCTGCCTGTATTTTGTGCGAGGCGCTCATAAATTGGATTCAGGCGTTGGCGCAAGACATCGGGTGTGAGGTTATTCACCAACGGCATGAGCAAATCGAGCCGATTTTGTGGGTCAACATCCAAAATCCATTCAGCTTGTGGATTGCGATAGGCAAATACGCCAGGGATGGTCGTTATTTGCGTCTCGGATAGGCGCACTTGCCATTCATAATTCACCAAGACATTCAAACGCAATGGATTATCGGGCGGGATGCGCCATATCACATTGAATTCGGTGAACGGCTCGGTGACGGTGGCGTAAGTGCGAATATCGCCAAATTCCAAAATACGCGGTTCTATTTCACCTTCGACCGTTATCACCAAGCGGACATCCAAAATGGCATCTAGGGGACGGTCTATCACCAAAAAGAAATGCACCGCCACAGGATAGAGCAATTCCTCGCGCCAATCATAAATATAATCGGGGACATCGGGGCGCGGTGTTGGGGTATGAGTGGGTACGCCGCGTGTTGGCGTGGCGGTCGGCGTTTCGGTTTGAATCGGTGTCGGCGATGGAAACACCAACGGCGGGGTCGGTGTGGGTGTTGTGTTATCTTGTGCGTGTATCGGCAGGCTTATCAGCAACAATAAGATACCGAGCATCATTCGTTCAAACACGATTAAACGCCTCCTAAAGACGACACGATGAGCATAGACAACAACAATTGGACAAAATTATAGATGAAATGCGCGATAATCGCCGCGCTGGTGCTGGCACGATTGCGAATGATGCCTAGCAACAGCGAAATGCCGAATAACAACATGATGGCGGGCGAAAATAAACTTTGTACATGCAACAACGCGAAAAAGACGCTAATGAACATATTGCCAAATACGGGTTGCAATGCCCCTCTGAATAACAATTCTTCGCCAATGGCGGCGGATGCCGACAAAATAAATGCGAGTGGCAATGTCGAAAATGTGGTGGCGATGCTATTATTCGCCCGATTTAATGCCTCAATCGTCTCGGCTTGTTGGGGCAAAAATAGCGATACAATAAAACTCAAGATGATGCCATAGACAAATAACACGCCCAATAAACCAATACCACCGCCGATACCCCATATCCAATCTTGGCGGGTGGGCAGGCGCAACCCAAGCCGATGCAGTGCGCTGTTCCAATCACGCCGAATTGCCGCCCCCACACCCAAAAAGGCGGCGATAATCTGTAACCAGAGCTGAAAGAGTAAATCGCCGATATTCGCACCTTGCATTTCGATGGATTGCGCCATCGCATCTACCCCACCCTGCACCAAAAACACAATAATTTGTGCGGTGATGAGCAACATCATGAACACAATTGCCGTCTGATGCACCCATGAATCAGGGTTATAAGTCGAGATTCGACTGGCAAGGCGCATCCGAAACGGTTTGGATGCGACGGCACTATAGGCGATGAATGTGGTGCTAAAACATAAAATCAGCCCAATGATCACCGTAACGGCATCAAATTCTGGCACAATTATCCCTTGCGTCGCAAGTTCTTCGGGGTTGGCACTGCTGAACGCGCTCAACAAGAAAAACGGGATGAATAACCCAATAAACGACACACCTGTGAATAACAGGGTACGCATCAGCGCGAGACGATTATTCAGTACCGCCAAATACGCCGTATCAGTGTGTTCTTGTGCAGTGATACGGCTGATGTATAAATCGGTATGATTGGCGAAAAAAATCGTAAAGTAGATATACGCTAACAGGGCAATATAAATAATCAGGATAGCAGACATGCGTTATGCTCAATTCTATGCTAAATCCCCTAAAGGATACCACATTCGCCCGACTTATGGCTATAGCATAAGAATATGCGTTATAATGGGATGATAATCCGGACATAATGATGTGTTGAGGGATGTTCATGATTCATAAAGTCATTCACCTTGCGCCGTCTATTTTAGCCGCCGATTTTGCGCGGTTAGGGGAACAAGTTCAGGAAGCCGAAGCCAACGGCGCAGATTTAATTCATGTTGATGTGATGGACGGGCGTTTTGTGCCGAATATATCGATGGGCGTGGTGGTGGTCGAGGCGTTACGGCGTGTCACCAATCTGCCGTTGGATGTGCATTTGATGATTGTCGAACCCGCAACCCATATCGAAGCCTTCGCCCGTGCGGGTGCAAATCGCATCACTGTGCATTATGAAGCCGATTATCATCTTCATCGCACTATCAGCAGTATTAAAGATTTAGGCTGTTTGGCAGGCGTGGCGATTAATCCCCATACCCCCGCCCTGGCGCTGGATGCCATTTTGCCGTTTGTTGACCAAGTGAATGTCATGACGGTCAACCCTGGTTTTGGCGGTCAACATTTCATCCCAGAAATGATGTCGAAAATAGCCGAACTCCGCGCCATGATTGGCAATTTGCGCCGTGATATTGGTTTGCAAGTCGATGGGGGCATCAACCCACAAACCGCCATGAGCGCCACCCAAGCAGGCGCGAATATCTTGGTGGTGGGGTCTGCGGTGTTCAATCCGCAATTCAGTGTGGCAGAGGGAATCGCCAATTTACGCAAGGTGCTATCTACCGCCACTGTTTAAGAAACAAGACTGGCTATATTTAGGGTGTATTATCGCCACATGTATCGTGTTAACCCCGAGCGCATCATCACTATTCTGACCCTTAATGAGCCGTTAACACGGCTCTATTGACATTCATATACAAATCATGATATGGTATAGATGTGATACGCAATAACCCATTTTGACCCCTTATAGGACATTATGGGTGATTATGACTAAGGAGAAAACTGGTCATGAATAATTTACTCAACGAATTTATAGCTCAGGTTGAACATCAACGCATTGTCGCGCAAAGTGAGCGCAAGACAATCGAAAACACAGTCAAACAAATCGCCAACGCTTTCCGCCTAGACAAACGCCAACGTCATACAGAGGAAAGCCACGATGATGTTCCCACACAAGACTAATCCTCATGTTCACCGACAAACAGGGCGACTCTACAAATAAGTCGCCTTGTTTGTTTTTCAATCATGGTGTACCGTAATGAAGCACCGTTACCAAATTTGAGGATACATCAATCATGCGCTGGATTTTAACTGTCGGTCTATTCATCTTATTCTCGTTTTCTCAATCACGCCCTGCTCTATCACAAAACGAATCATCAGTATTGACCATCACCCACACAGAACGGGTTACAACCGCCCAATGGAGCGCCGATTCAGGTCGTATCCTAACCGCATCGGAAGACGGCACAATCCGCATGAGCGATTCGGAAACAGGGGATGTCGTTTGGGAATGGTCTGACGTAAATCCAATTGTCGGCGCATCTTGGAGTCCTGATGAATCGTTGATCATCGCGTGGGATACAAACGATCTGACATTATTGATAGATGCCGAAACGGGTGGCGTATCCGATAAAAACAGTTTCTCTGTGCAACATGCCATTTGGAACAGGGATAGCACCGCCGTGATGATATATAACACCAATATCTTGAATGTTATCACTGTTCGAGAGGGTCGATTTGGCGATGGATTATTCGCGCTCGAAACACCTGATACGCTCTTATCGGCACAATGGAACGCCGACGAAAGGCAAATTTTGACCTTTCACGAATCGCGTCATGCAACAATATGGGATGTAGCAAGTGGCAATGAAATCAGCACGTATCGTTTTCCAGAAGAGACGACAGGCATCGCATGGAGCGCCAACGCAGACCACTTTGCCAGTTGGGGGCAAGAAAGTATCATCACCCTATGGGATATTAGCGCCACAGGGCGTATTTTGAGTATGCGCGATTTTCGGCATAATCGCACCTTCGTCATCGGCGCACAATGGGCGATGGACGATAATCAATTGCTCACTTGGGGCGCAGATGAGACCGCCCGTATTTGGGATGTGACAAGTGGCACAGAATTAATCCGTGTGTATCATACCGATTGGGTTACAGGGGCGCAATTAAATGATGACGGCACATTATTGGTCACATGGGCATATCAATTCGCGTATGTCTGGAATGCCCAAACGGGCGATCTGATCGATCAAGTCGCACATGATAATCTGGTCAGTGGGGCGACCCTGAACGCCGATGAAACCCGTCTACTCACATGGAGTTGGGACGGCACAGCGCGGGTTTGGGATGTCGAAAATTGAACAGAGATTATTTGCCAAGGTTAAATGTGGACGACATACGCCCTACGGGCTAGTCGTCCATTACACACTGCCCAATTTTTACGGATGTCATGGCGGATTTGTAGGGAAGGATTAGCGCATGGCGCGTATATCCTTCCTAAAATCTGTATGATATTCTATTTAATCAGGCTTTTCAGACCTTCATAAAACCGCGAGATGGCTTTTTGCGTGCGTTCTGGTGGGAGCGCATACGAAAAGCGCACCCAATTCGCGCCTGCCTGCGAGAAATGCACCCCAGGGACGATGGTTATACCAAATTGTTCGCCCAAATAAGCCCCTAGTCCCGCACTATCGGCATACCCGCCCGCTTCGATATAGCGCGTGCAGTCGATAAACGCATAGTAACCATCGCCCATGATATAGGGCGTATCCGATTGTGATAACGCCTCACGCATGACCTGACGGCTGAGTTTACACGGCTCAATGATGGATGCCGCGGCTTTCTCGAAGCCCATTTCGTAGGCGGCAATCGCCACCGCTTGTGCATAAAACGCAGGAACGACCCCATGCGATGCCACCGTATTCACATATTTGACCACCGCTTCATCGGCGACCAAATGGGCGCTACGGATATTCGACCCGCCCAAACTCTTGGTGATACCATCCAAAAAGATGAGGCGTTTGCGTTCTTCTGGCGTAAAAGCGTTCAAAACGGCGTTGATGTCGTTATGACCACCATCCGTCACCCAGTGATAAATCCAATCGAATAACACGAAGGCGATCCCATTTTCGAGCGCGACTTTCGCCAACGTGATTTGTTCTTCTACGGGAATCGTGCGCCCTGTGGGGTTATCGGGCGATGTGATAACAATTCCCGCGATGTGGCGCCCTTGCGCTTTGGCAAAATCGGCAGTCGCTTTGATATTTTGTGGGGTATAGCGCCAACCCTCTTCAGGTCTGCCAGGGGCATATAACACATTCAAGCCCAAACCATACGGACCCCAATTGTAACTCACCCATGGGACGCGGCTGACGACCAACGCATCGCCCACATTGCCATACCCAAGCGCAATCATGGCGCTATAGGCTTTGTTCAGACCATCACGTCCACCTTGCACAAAGATGATATTATTCGGGCCCCAGCCTGTCGAAGCATCGAGTTGCCAATAATGTTCGGTCGTCACTTTGCGGAACAAGTCTGTGCCATAGGGCATATCATACGCCGTGCCATGTTCGACTTGTAACTGAAAGGCGCGTTCCAGTAAATTGGCAGGCACACCCGGTAGGCTTGCCCCACCATCGCCTTGCGAGGCATCATAAACAGGGGCATCTGCGCCAAAAGTCTCTTTATATTTTGCCAACGCCTTTTTGATTTCAAACATGCGCGAGGCGGGAATGGGCATCATCTGACTGGGATAATTATTCACCGCAATCCGATTCGCCTGTGGTACTGCAAATTCTGGGACATCAAGATTGATTAATTCTGACAACTTTTCCTCCACACAAATCTAGACCAATATGCCATTATCATAATCGGTCTCTCATAAAAGTGTAATTGCCAATTCAATACGATGCGATTTGTGCAGTTTTTACTAACGTGGGTATCATTTGACCATTAACAAAATTTCATAAATTTTTAGTATCTTAAAAGATAGATCGTAGCCTATAACTGGTCAAATCAAGATACAAAACACCTAGTTTAACGAGGACAAGCACTATGCCCATGAATTTAGACAGCAGTTTTTCGGTATATCATTTGGTCGAGCGCCTACAAAACATCAAAACCCAATTACTCCAAGACCGTAAAACGATGAATGTTATCAGCTACGAGATCGAGAATGCGACTATCATAGACCACGCCAAGACGCGCATTTTTTCGAGTTTTCAGCGTATGAGTCGGTTTTTGCCACAAGTCAAGCGGTATGAAAAACTCGCCAAAACTGCCGAATCGATTTATGTATTTGGCATACCCGATGTAAAAGTGCCAGAGATTGAAAATATCACCTACATCCCAATTGAACCACATTTTCAATTGGCGACAGAGTGGTTTTTGGTATCGTTTGGCAAGCCATTCGCCAGCGCACTCGCCACGCAAGAACTCACGCATATCGATGACCCCGATAACACCCGTCAATTCAGAGGGGTATGGACATTTGATGTGGGGATGGTCGCCATTTTAGAAGAATGGCTCACGCGCATTGTGGATGCCGAATCGCAACTGGTCACAGAAGACGATGTAGATTTAGCCCATAAAGATGCGCTGGTGAGCAATATCTACAACCGCATGATGCGACGAATCGGCACAAATACCTTGCAACCAACACTCGAAAAACGCACCGTACCCGTCATACCTAAGACAGATACCAAAGAAAACTTGCGGGTGGTCATCAAAGAAACACTCCAACCGTTGGTATATTCGTCAAAAATGATTGAATATTAAATCAAAAAAGGCGCATGGTTGCGCCTTTTTTATTGAACGAGTTATTTGAATTTCGCCATCACATCAGCCAGTGCTTGTTGCGATGGGCGCACACGCTCTTGAGGGAGCGTCCCCAACGCACCTTCGTAGACATCCTCGAGTTGCGCCAGTGTCGGGCGCGGTTCTTCGTAATAAATCAGCCCCGTAATAAACAGTTGTTCGCGTTGCGCTTGTTCTAACACGCTAATCGCCATAGAACGGTTACGCGGGTCGTGATCGCGGTCAAGTTTTTTCAGGCGAATGGTCGTGCCATCGTGCATATCCACATTGATAATGCCACCTGCATCATAGGTTGCTGAATCTTCTAGTGTAATTTCTTCTTTGGCATCGACATAACCGGGCGACAATACTTCAATCTCGTGCAACGAAATCTGATGCTCCTTGCCATAATCATAACCTTTATTCGATTTGGGGTCGTTATTAAAGGTCACGCATGGGCTGATAATATCAATAATAGCAATCCCCTGATGACGCAACGCCGCTTGGAGCAAGGCTTGGACTTGTTTGGCATCGCCCGAAAAACTACGCGCCACAAAGGTCGCCCCTGCGATAACCGCTTCGAGCGCGAGGTCAATGGCGGGTAAATCGTTGCGACCATAATATTTTAATTCTTGCCCCTCATCTGCCGTCGCCGAAAATTGCCCTTTGGTCAGACCATACACGCCATTATTTTCGATAACATACACAAACGGGATATTACGGCGAATGGCATGTTTGAATTGCCCCACGCCGATGCTCCCCGTGTCGCCATCACCACTCACGGCGATACATTTCAGCGATGGATTCGCCATGAGTGCGCCCGTCACTACCGAAGGCATCCGCCCATGCAAGGCGTTAAAGCCGTGTGAACGCCCCCAAAAATAGGCGGGGGTCTTGCTAGAGCAACCGATACCGCTCATTTTGAGGATTTTATGTTGTTCAATGCCCATATCGAAGGCGGTGCTGATGATTTGGTTAGAAATCGAATCGTGACCACAGCCCGGACACAGGGTGCTGGGTTTGCCTTTATATTCTTCGCGGGATAACCCGATTGAATTCACTTTACTTCTGCCCATGATATTATTTCTTCTCCACAGCCATAATTTTATCGAACAGCCATTGCGCGGTCATCGGCAAACCATCGCCTAATGGCAACGATTTGAGATGGGTGAGGTCTTGAGGATGGTCTAAACAGATGATTTGATACAATTGACCATCGAAGTTATTTTCGGGGATATAAATGCGATCGTGCGAATTGATGAAATCTGTCACCGATGAATCGAGTGGCAACGCCCGCACACGCATATAATTCGTCTCGATATGTTGCGCTTTAAGCATATCCCGCGCTTCTTGAATGGCGGGGTCATTCGTCCCAAATGAGAGGATGCCTATTTTTTTGGCAGGATTTATATCGGCGACAGGTTTCGGCAAAAATCCGCGTGCCGTTTGCAATTTTTTATGCAAGCGTTGCATGTTATTCACCCAGTCATCACTGCGCTCGCTATAACTCGCCATCTCATTATGCCCTGTACCGCGTGCAAAATATGCCGCCATCGGATGATCGGTACCAGGGAGCGTCCGATAGGCGATTCCATCACCATCCACATCCAGATAACGCCCCCATTTGCCATGTTGTTTGATGAACGCCTCTAGTTGGTCAGCATCCAACACCTTGCCACGGTGCATCGGTTCATCGGGATATTGGAACGGCTCAGACATCCAGTTATTCATGCCCAAGTCGAGGTCGCTCATGACAAAAACCGGCATCTGCGCCATATCTGCAATATCAAACGCACGCCAACCAAATTCAAAAGCCTCTTCTGGACTGGCGGGCAACAAGCACAATTGGCGCGTATCACCATGCCCCAAAACGTGCGTGAATAAAATATCGCCCTGACTGGTACGGGTTGGCAAGCCTGTGCTGGGTCCCATACGGGTGATGTCCCAGATGACACACGGAATTTCGGCATAATAAGCTAACCCAGAAAATTCCGCCATGAGGCTAATGCCCGGTCCGCTTGTCGCAGTGAGCGCACGAGCGCCAGCAAAACCCGCACCGATAATCATCCCCGCCGCCGCCAGTTCATCTTCTGCTTGCACAACGACCAGCGTCATTTTGCCTGTTTCGGGGTCTTTACGTAAATATTGATAATCCAAAATGCTATCTACAAGGCTGGTGGAGGGCGTAATCGGATACCACGCCACCACATTTACCCCACCAAAAATCGAACCGAGCGCACCCGCTTCGTTGCCCGTGATGAGGATTTTGCCTTCGGTCTGATTATCATATTCAAACCAGAACGGGTCTTGTTTGATGAAATTATTTTTGGCATATTCATACGCCAATTTGACCGCCTCAAAATTGAGTTTGGCGGGTTTTTCTTTGCCATTAAAATTTTGGAGCAGAGCTTTCCAAATTTCATCGAGTGGAATATTGAACAGATACGCCACAACACCCACATAGGTCATATTCTCGACCCGTTTGGCGAGGTCACTGCTGACTTCGACCTGTTTCATAATTTCTTTGACAGGCACTTCGTACCACGTAATATCGTCACGACTACGCCCCCACTTCCAATCGGCGGGGATGATGCACACACCACCACTCGGCAATTTAGAGATGTCTTCTGCCGCCGTATCTTGGTTATAGGTGATGGCGATGTCGGTCACTTCACGCCGTGCGGTATAACCATCTTTGCTGGCACGTATCGTATACCATGTCGGTAGCCCTTTAATATTCGATGGAAAAAGATTTTTACCATTCACGGGAATACCCATATTAAAAAGCGATTTCACTAAAACATTATTTGAGGTTTGGCTACCAGAACCGTTTTTTGTTGCCACCATAAAAGCAAAATCATTGACGATTCTGCCATTGGCATCTTTGCTTTGTGTTACCGTCTTGGGAATTGCTTCAAGCACCATGCTTTCCTCGCGCACTATTGCGCTAACCTTTCTAAAAATACGTCAAAATGAGACCATGATGTGGGGTCTTTTTCAATTATAATCCACAAAAAGAGCGTGACAATAGTTAGCCTAAAATGGCTTTAATTTCGTTTACAATCATACGAAAATCTTTCGGATTATTGACAAAATCGACAATATCCATCTGCACGCGCAACACGGGCGAAGCCGTCCATCGGTTGATCCACGCATCGTACAGCAAATTCAGACCATCGATATAATCACGCTGGATATTTTTTTCGTAATCGCGCCCACGCCCTTTGATGAGCGCCATGAGCGTCTCGACACTGGCTTGCAGATAAATCACCAACGAAGGCGCGGGCAAAAACGCGCTAATCGATTCGTATAAACGCCGATACGTGCGATAATCGCGTTCTGGCATCTTGCCCTGAAGATACAAATTTTGGGCGAACACTTCTGCATCTTCATACACGGTGCGGTCTTGAACGACATGCCCGCCAAAATCCACCAATTGGCGATGATGTTCGAGCCGTTTGCTCAAAAAAAACACCTGCGAATGAAAACTCCAGCGCGTCATATCGGCATAAAAATCGGGGAGATAGGGGTTATCAGCATTGGCTTCGTAAAAGGGTTGCCAACCAAAATGTTGCGAGAGCATATTAGTCAGGGTGGATTTACCCGCGCCAATATTCCCACCAATGGCGATGAAATGATGCTGATTGGTTATCATGACCCTACCCTGCGACTTGTGTAATGACCAGTGAGACGGTGGTAAAAATCGGGTTGGGGTCGGTGGATGGCGTGAAATAGGCAGTCAATATCACAGACCCTGTAATGCCATTGAGGGGTAAATCTGTTTGCCAAATCACATCATCCACACCATACGGATTGTTGATAGTCACAGTATGAATGACGGTGATGTTATCTGCGCCTTGTAACACCAATTGGATGGTGTTGTTGGGAATGCCAGAAGCGCGTCCCTGCACGAGGATTGTATCGCCACCGACTTGTTCACCATCCGATGGAGTGATGATGCTCCCAAATGTACCACTCGGACGCGATTGTATATCGGCAAAAAAGACGGGGACACTGGCACGCACGATAGACGGGTCTACAGCAGAGACAATTTCTATCGTCATCTCGCCTACGGTATTCGGACGGAGCATTTCGACCATGAACACGCCTTGCTGAGACAAAATCGGCGCTTGGACGAGTATATTATCATCAATATCCACCACACGGGCGATGAGGCGTTGTGGCGCGTTTTGAATATCGCCCGTCACCCGTATCAATTCGGCATAGAGCGTATCACCCGCGCTCGGCGATGTGAGTATCACCTCCCCCGCCGTTGGGAAAGAGGTCGGTGTGGGTAATATAAAACCTTCGGCATCGGGTATCAACACGCGCAATTGCGTCCATGTTGCCAACGCTATCAACAGAAGGGCGGTGATACCAATCACCGCCCCAATCATGCGATTCCGATTACGATTTGAAGATCTGTTCATTTCTTGATGACTGCCGCCGCGCCTTGTTTATCTAAAACAACCTGATCCGCCGCCATCTTGATGATGGGGTCGGTGCTTTTGAGGGCTTGCTCTAAAATATCCGCCGCCACTTTTTGGGCATCGGCATCCGCGCCCGTATCGGCGACCATCAAACTATTGGATATGCGGACAATTTCAGCTTTAACAGTGCTATCGGTCTCCATGTTCCACGTTTTACGCAAGACAACGGGTGTGCGAGGATGGCGCATCCACGCCAGGGGCCAAATACACGCGAGGCGCACTTCTGGCATTTCATCCAACAATGCTGTTTCGAGGGCATCAATCATCATATCGGCAGATTTGCTCTTGCCGACATCAATTTTGAGGTAATTGGTGGCATGAAAAAAGCCTTTTAACACCTGTTGCAAGGTCACACCATGCGTACGCCCGATGATACCCGATAATTCTTGAAGCCACGTCTCGCCTGCGAGTTCCAACAAGCTGAGGACGGCGGCATATTTGACATCGGGTTCGGGGTCATTCATAGCATTACGCACCACGGGCATGGCTTCTGGCGTATCATTCGTGCCTAACGCTTCGAGCGCCTTAATGCGGACATCGGGGTCTTTCGCCTGCAAAACCACCTCTAACACAGGCACAGCCGCCGAATCTTGACAATCGCGCAAGCCCCATGCGGCGGCTTCGCGCACGCTATCATCCTCATTTTTAAGGACTTCTATCATCAATTGATAGGCATTATATTCACGCAAATCGCATAAGGCATAAATCGCGGCTTCGCGCACACGATAATCACTATCTTTCAGCGCCATACGGATGAGAGGTTCGGCGGCAAACCATGAAAATCCATATAAATGACGAGCAACGCTGGCACGCGATGGGGCATCCCCTTTTTTGAGCGTATCTTCGATGATCAGGCGCGAATCGCGGTCTCCGCGCCGAGAAAGCATTTTGGCGGCGTTAAAGCGCACAAAAAATTCATCGCTCATCACCGCCGCAGCGAGCGCATCCAACGATACCGCTTCGGGCGGAAGCATATTGAGCATGGTGGCGAAACGCCGTAACGATAATCTGCGTTCCCCTTTTTTGACATATCCACTGGCTAAACGTGGTTCACGTCCGGTAATGGTGGTGTTGGTCATGAATTCGGTATCCTTTCTCAGCGCAATGTCACAAGGGGGACATCTTTAACCAATGTCGCGCCTGTTTGTAAATCACTCACGGTTATACGCAATTGACGGCGGTCATCTATCGAAAATTCTGCCCGCAATCTATCTTCACCAAGTTTACCGGGCGGGTCAAGTTTGGCAATGGATTTAATCACATCGGCGCTGTTCAGGGGGATAATTTGTTGCTCACCTTGCGAGGCTTGCGCCACGAATACGGCTTGACCATCCTCATATTTGACCTCGACCATCGCCACGGCATCGGTATCGATTTCGCCGATGACAAATTCGACTTCGGTCTGACCCTCTCTGGAGACCCCCAATACCACCTCGACAGGGTTATCTGTCGGATACCGACTGCCCATTGGGATAATTTCATCATATTCGTGCTTGCCCTCTTCGGTCAGATAACGCAAGCCGTAACTGTGGATCAGATAATCTTCAAGACCATACCCCGCCGCCACTTGCAACGCACCTTCTGCCACCGCCGTGAATGGTTTATCGGCACGGACAGCCATATCGGTGAAATATTTTCCCAATGTCGCTTGAACAGACGGCATGAGCGATGTCCCACCGACCAATAACACGTAGTGAATATCTTCTTTGAAAATCCCGCGTTGACGAGCGATGTGCATGACTTTATCTACGACACGGCGTAAGGCGGTATAAAAGCCATTTGCCTCTAAAAGCGCCTCTAATTCCTCGCGGGTGATGGTGATGGTATATTGGCGATCTTGGGCGGTGAATTCGATTTTCGCCGATGTATCGGTCGAAAGGGCAATTTTGGCATGTTCGCAACGGGTGAGCAACCGCGCATATTCGATGCCGAGTTGGTCGGTGGTGATGTTGGCGCGTTTGAGGACTTCTGCGAGTAGCCATTGGTCAATATCGCTCCCGCCGATGATGCGCCCCGCTTTGGCGATGACTTTGGCGGTATGTTGCCCCGCTTTGCCACTACCAACCAACCGTTTGAGGACACCGCCCGTCTTTTCACGATTTTCGGGCAATTGCACCAGCGATAAATCGAGCGTGCCACCACCAAAATCGAATACCAGCACCACCGCGCCCGGTTTGGTGACGGCATATCCCAACGCCGCGGCGGTGGATTCATCCACCACGCGAATTTTGTCGAGCAATGCGACCTCATCAATCACGCTATTCAGCCATGCCAAATACCCCTCAAACGAGGCGACTGGCGCGGTGAGGACGAGTTGGTCAATGTCTTCGTTTTTATACGGCAAGCGTTCTAATAAATGTTTGACGAATGCCCGTCCCGCGTCTTTATCTGCCCAATCCACGCCATCAATTTTGCGCGGTTCTGGGGCGGGTGTCGCCACAATCCCACGCTTAAAATTGCGAAATAGGCGGTTATCTTGCTTGCTATCGTACCCATCTTGGCGCACTTTCACACCACAGGTGATAACCCGTTCTTTGCCATCATTCACATACAACAATGACGGTACAACAGGTGGCAGATGTTTATCGGATGTATCGCTCAACCCTTCTATCTGAACAACCACAGAATCATCTTTTTCATCATCCCAACGGGCGATAACGCTATTGGTCGTGCCAAAATCAATACCTAACTTATGCCCCATAAATCCCTCTCAAATGATCCATAATCAAACCGAATGATAACATAACACTCATAATTGTAGGCTACTTTGGCATTTTTGACCAATAAGAAATTTTTTATTCGGCGACATTCAGTCACATCCGTGAGGGCGCAACATGTTGCGCCTATCGATAGATGTAACTGCGAATTTGTCATTCCCCTGCCTGCAAGGGATGATAATCATCCAGAATCGAATTGCCGATGAATTCACGCAACAACGATGTATCGGGGATGAGCGATAATTGATCGGGTTGAATCGGTCTCACCCACCCCAAAAAGGATAGTAGGCGTTTTGCCTCGATAAACGCGGGTGTATTTGGCTTAACTTGGAGTAGCAACGGTTCGACCAACGGGCGCAACGCCGCCAATTCATACACCAACGCCGAATCGAACATGGCATCGGCATTTTCTTGATACGGAAAAATGCCTGTGCGTTCCCCATTACGGACACTCTCCCACCGATTGAGCGTATCCATCGCGTTATAACCACGAGTACGGGCATCGCGCACAATGCGCCGAATAAGGCGTAAATCGGTTGTCGATACGCGGTTATGCAAATCCACATTGACTTGTGTCAACGCCGAGACATATACCCGATACACCAATTCGATGGGCAAATCGTTAATCAGGCGCGGATTTAAGCCGTGTATGCCTTCAATGATAATCACCTGCTTCTCAGTGAGTTTTGCCAACGCGCCTTTTTCACTTTTGCCTGTGAGGAAATTAAAACGGGGCAAATGAACGGCATCACCTTTGGCTAATGCCAAAAGTTGCGAATTAAACAGGGGCAAATTGATCGCCTCTAATGCCTCGAAATTATAATCGCCTTTGGCATCTCTGGGCGTATCTTCGCGGTTGACGAAATAATTATCCAATTCCAGCGTGAACGGACGTAACCCTTGCGCCAATAACTGAATCGCAAGGCGTTTTGAGAAGGTGGTTTTGCCCGATGAAGACGGTCCCGCGATGAACACAAATCGCACCCCTGTTTGGGTATGGCGTTGCAAAATATCTTGAGCAATGTTGGCGACATTTTGCTCATGCAACGCCTCTGTGACCAAAATCAATTCGCGCAGGCGGTCTGGTGTATCGACAATCCGATTCAACCGACCAATATCTTCGATGTTTAATCGGCGTAACCATTCATCCGATTGATGAAACACGCGGGTTAGTTTATCATGAGCGCGAATGGGACGTAACACCATTGGGTTATCTCGACGCGGATATTGCAAAATAAAGCCCTCTTTGCCCCAAACCAACCGAAAATATTTGAGCAAGCCCGTAGACGGGAGCATATACCCAAAATAATAATCATCCCGCCCGCGTAGGTTATACAGTGTCAATTCTGGACGCACACGATAAGCGAGTAATTGCACCTTATCTTCATCGCCACGTTTGGTGAATAAATCCACCGCCTCCGATAGAGGCACAACCCGTTTGGTAATAGGCGCGTCTTCTAACACAATCTGACGCATCCGCGCATCGAGCGCATCTAAATCGCTCAGGCTGAGGGGTTTATCGCCCACAATTTTGCAATAATATCCCCCATCTGGCACAGAATAGCGCACACTGACTTGGCGCTCGTGCCAAATCTCGGCGACAGCCGTCGCCAACAACAACACCAACGAGCGCCGATAAATCCGCGAGCCATCGCTGGAATTGAGGAAAACGGGCGCAAGCGTCATATCGCGCATGACGGCATAATTCAGCTCGCGCAATTGACCATCACAAATCGCGCCGACAATCGGCGAATCGCTGTGCGGGATAGCCACCTGAAAAAAATCGTGGGCAGGTGTGCCGATTGGGGCTTCGTAAACTTGGTTATCTGGAAAAGTGACTCGGATATGGCTTCTGGGATGGCTGGGATGGATATTAGGATTTGTCATCAGAACATACCTTGATCGATGAAGTGGTAAAAAAATCTGCAAAAAGGTTAGCAAACAAAACCAGATGGTGCTATACTAGATTTTGTTCAGAAAGATTAAAAAGCGTGTATAACTGTGAATAATCAGAATAATGATAATCCAAATGTGTCACAGACACCAAATGACGAGCATCCCAAACCGGATTTGCCTGAAGATTCTCGGCTATCTACCCATCATAACAGCCAAACTGAAACAGGCGTGTTGAGCATCCCTAAAGATAAACGTCCACGTTTTGGTTTAAATAGTGGGGTAAGTGGAACAGGGCGCACCGGGCTATTGGGTGATGAATCGGAAATTATTTTCGTGATTCGGGGCATTGTCGAGCGTGTGGTCATCCCCAAAAACGGGAATATCACACTCGGACGGTCAGACCCGCGCACGCGCACCCGTGTTGACCTCGACTTAACGCCATACGGCGCGTTGGATAGAGGAGTATCACGCGAACATGTGCGAATGCACATCGAAGACGGCAAATTGTATGTCACCGATTTGGGCAGTACCAACGGGACATTCTTAGCCAATGTGCGCCTCGAAGCCCATATGCCCACCGTGCTTCGCAAAGGTGATGAGTTGCTGTTGGGGCGCTTGCCGATTCAAGTCTTGTTCCGTTGATGCACCCTGCGAGAAAAATACATGCAAGCCGCTTATGAACCGTTTTTGCAAGAAGTCCTCATCGATGAGGCGACTCTACAAGCGCGTGTGCGCGAATTGGGGGCGCAAATTTCGGCAGATTACGCCAATACGGGCGATTTATTGCTCATTTGCATCCTCAAAGGTGGGGTCATCTTTTTATCAGATTTAACCCGCCATATCAACATCCCGCACGAAATCGATTTTATGGCGTTCAAAAGTTATCATAAAGGCGACCGCAAAAGTAGCCGTGTGGTGCGGATTGAGCGCGATCTCGAAATTCATCTGGATAACAAGCATGTCCTCATCGTAGAAGATATTGTGGATAGTGGCTTAACGCTCGAATTCGTGTTCAAGTTGCTCGAAGCACGTAACCCCGCCAGCATCAAATTATGCACCTTGCTCAATAAAGCCTCGCGGCGCGAAGTACAAATCCCTATTCATTATGTCGGATTTGAAATTGAAGATAAATTTGTCTTCGGTTATGGCTTAGACCTCGATGAAAAATTTCGGAATATGCCATTTATTGGTGTCGCTAAAGTATGAACATAACACCACGCACGCCCAAACGCCCGTTATTGTGGTCTGATTTTATCCTCGATTTACAAGACATTTTTCTCGACTGGAACATCCCCTGTTATATTGTAGGTGGTGCCGTGCGTGATGCGTGGTTGCACTACCCCATTCACGATATCGATCTCGCCACGCCACGAGATGCCATCGGATTAGCCCGACGATTGAACAATCATCTCAATGCCAATATTTACATCATGGATGAGGTGCGTGATGTGGCGCGGGTATGGGTGAACCATGCGGGCATCACCCTACATATTGATATTGCCCGTTTTCGGGGAGATAGCCTCGCCGATGATCTAGCCGACCGCGATTTCACCATCAACGCGATGGCGGTGGATATGTTAGGCGACATCAACTTGTTGATAGACCCGCTAAATGGCGAAGCGGATTTGGATCATAAAATTATCCGCCAATGCAATCCGCAATCTATCCAAAATGATCCTGTTCGCGGGATTCGTGCCGTGCGCCAAAGCATCGGATTATCGGCAAAAATCACACCCGATACCTTATCCGCCATTCGCACCCATGCCAACACGATTCATCATGTCTCACCAGAACGGATACGCGATGAATTTATCAAATTATTGAGTTTATCACGTCCACACAGCGCCTTACGTATTTTAGAGGTGGTCGGCTTATTGGGGCATATCATCCCACAAACCCGTGCATTACATACCCAAAAACCATCACCACATACCGATAATGGCTGGTCGCATACCCTGCTCACCATCGAAAAATTACACGGCGTATATCAAACTATTAGCCCGCAACGCACCGATTCCACCGCCGCCGTTTTCGATTTGGGGATGATAGTCACGGCGTTGGATATTTATCGTAAACAGCTTCAGGCGCATATTTTGAGCGAATGGGCGAATGGGCACCCGCATAAAGCCCTGTTGATGCTGGGCGGGTTGCTCCACCTGTTACCATCGGATGATGTCGATACGATCGCCACCGCTTTGCGCTTGAGCAACGATGAAAAAAAACGACTGGTGATGATGGTATCGGCTTATGCAGATTTGCCGAATATCGCCCTAGAACCCCTCGCCTTGCATTATTTTTGGCGCAAATATGCCGATGCAGGCATAGATGCCGTGTTACTCTCGCTGGCATATTATTTGGCACACGAAACGATTCATATCCAACAAGATGTATGGCTCAAACGACTCGAACACAGCCAACATCTACTCGGCGCGTATTTCGTCTATTATGAGCAAATTGTGAATCCACCCGCGTTGTTGACGGGCGATGACCTCGTGACACAATTTGGATTATCTCCTGGCAAGCATATCGGCAAATTGTTAACAATGCTCCGTGAGGCACAAGTATTGGGGCAAATTCAAACCAAAGACGAAGCCTTTGTGTATATCAAACGTGTTATTGAATCAGAATCGTAGACCCAAATCAAATACCAATCCATATTTTTTATGGCGGACATGATATATCATGTTCCTACGGGTATGATGTAATGGACGATTAGCGCGAAGCGCGTATATCGTCCACAAATATAAAAACTCGTCTTATCTCATCTAAAATCACTCAAGGAAGCATCAATATGCAACTGGTGACAGGCGGTCTTATCCTGTTGATATATGTGGCGATTGCCATCGGCGAAATTCCCAAGTTACGGATGAATCGCGCCACGATTGCGTTAGTCGGAGCGGGATTGTTGGTCGTGGTGGGGGCAATCACCGAAGAACAAGCCATTCACGCCATAGATTTAGGCACATTGTTACTGTTGGGCGCGATGATGGTCATCAATGTGAATTTACGCTTGGCGGGATTTTTTCGGTTTGTGGGCAGTCGGACGATGCGCCTCGCCAAATCGCCATCGGTATTACTGGCGATGGTGATCTTTCCATCGGGGATTTTATCTGCCATCTTTTTGAATGACCCGATTTGTTTGATGTTCACGCCGATTGTGGTGGATATTACCCTGCGTTTGGGGCGAAACCCAATTCCGTATCTCATCGGATTAGGCACAGCCGCCAATGTGGGGTCGGTGGCGACCATCACGGGCAACCCACAAAATGTCGTCATCGGACAGATGAGCCAGATTCCGTATATCACATTTTTAGCCTACCTCGCGCCCATCGCTCTGGTTGGGCTAGGCGTGTGTTGGGTGGTGATTATCATGCTATACCGCGATGAATTTCGCACACCGTTAACCCCTGTCGAATTGCCCCCACCCCATACCTTTAACCCGTTGCTGATTCGGGTGATGCCCGTTGTCGGAGGCTTGATGATTGCCTTCCTCATCGGCATGCCGATTGTGACATCGGCATGTGTGGCGGCGGGGTTGTTGCTCATCTCGCGCCTCAGACCAGAACGGTTACTCTCGCTCGATTGGGATTTGTTGGCATTTTTTGCGGGGCTATTCGTCATCACAGGCGCAATCGAGACGACAGGCATCAGCACAATTATATTTGAACAGGTTTCTGGATTCCTCCAAAGCGGGGTGACGGCGCTCAGTTTGGTGACAGGCGCATTGAGCAATATCATCTCGAATGTGCCTGCGGTGTTGTTGCTCAAAACCGAGATTAATAACTTCGCCAATCCACAAGGAGCATGGCTGACGCTCGCCATGTCATCCACATTGGCGGGAAATTTGACCTTACTCGGCTCGGCGGCGACCCTCATCGTAGCAGAAGTGGCGCGGACGCGGGGCATCAAACTAGGCTTCATGGAATATCTACGCGCAGGCATCCCGATCACCATCTTAACCTTGGCTATCGGCATCGTGTGGTTGGAAATTGTCACGTAATGGGCATAAAAATCGTAAAATTTTTATAATGTGTGGTTATCCTCGTCTTATTAGCACTGTATGATGCCACCACATACGAAAAATTAGGCGTTTTGGCGGGTCATGCCGATGGTGTGGCTATCACAGAATTGCGTTTTAGCCCCGATGGCAACTTATTAGCCAGTGGTGGCGCAGATAATCAGGTCATTGTGTGGGATGTGGTTAACATCAAAGCAAATAACCGCTTCACGGGGTATAACTTCGGTGTGAGTAGCCTCGCATTCAGCCCCGATGGTCAGTTATTGGTCACGGGTGATAACATCGGCAATGTGATTTTACTCAATCTGAGATAATTGGCGGTGTGGATGTCGGCAACGGCATCCCACTCCATAACACCTCGTGCGACATGAGAAATGCCGTTTGGTCAGGTGATAATAGCCAGTCTATTTTCACATCCCACCGTACTGCAAATGCGCCCGCGGGGGTCACACCTTTGCAGGTGGCGAATGGGATGAATGACCGATTCAAATTGGTGAATGTAGCGCCATTACACACATCCCACATCACATCGCATGTGCCATTTTCAGCGATGAAAAATTGCACGACTTGACACGGATTTTGTGGATTGGTATAGCGATTCTCTTCGACACCATGTTCTATCACTGTGCGTTGGGCGAGGGTCGAATCGGCGGGGATAGGTGGGGTTGGCGGAAAGATGATGCCATACAGCGTACTAAAAACGGGAATATTAAAAATAGCGCATCCCACCACAACCGCGCCCAATATCAAAACCGCCCAAAGGGGTAAAAGAAATCCACCTGTTTCGTCAGATGGAGATTGCGTCTCTTCACTCATATGTCATTATGGGTTCGACCATATTTGGTCATATAAAATAATCACATTGCCTTCAAAATTAAAATTATTGATGTCATCCCGAACACCGGGTTGAATTTGTACTTTGGTCAATTGAAGATTATCTAAAAAGGTGTTATCGAAAATGCAATCATAATGATAAGGTAATGTGCCGTTGCCTTCTTGATAAGTCTCATAAACACCTGCGGTTGGTCTGCGAACACACAATTGACGATTGATGGTCGAGGGATTTTGTCCGAGATGTTTATCGAGTTCTGCCTGATAAAACGCCGCCACTTCTTCTGGTGTCACACCAGAGACGATATAGCGTACTGCCTGACCAGAACGTGGACGAGTTGGGCTTGCGCCTCTATCGAGTTCGGTCGCGCCCGGAAAGACAGGCACAAAAAACGGTTGTTGACGACTGGCGATTTCGAGTTGCAGAGATAAAAATCCCAATGCAATCCCAAGAATCCCTAAAATGCCAACGACTAAACCAACCCGAAAAACAGATATATTGCCTTCACGATTGAGTAATAATTGCATCGTCAACGACTCCCTATGATTATCTTTGATGAGCCAAAATCTGGTTTAACGCCTCCCCATATGGGGTATGTGCAAATAAGTGGGCTTGCGCCGTCCAATATGCCCGTGTCGCATCGCTCAAACGGGGTAGCGCGATGTTATCGAGCAAATTTAACAAGGCTTGCGCCATCCACACCCGATTTTCATCGGCAGAAGCAAGCGTTAAGCCTTTGGTCAACGCCTCGCGTGCGGTGGTCATATCGCCCAAATGATAGGCACATTCGCCTATATCCAGATACGTAACATCATGACCACCCGCCTTGAGCGATTTCTGAAAAATCGGTAAGGCTTGTTCATATTGACCAGCTACCAATAGTGTACGCCCAAATCCATAAAGCGGAAAATGGTTCATTGGTTGGATGTTAATGGCTTCTAACAAAATGGCGTGGCTACGGTCTAAATCGCCCAGTTGCCGATAGGTATTGCCCAATAAGGTCATCGCTCGAACATCTTTGGGATGCTTGCTGAGATGGTCGGTCAAGATGCGTTGAGCGTGGTCGAATTCACCGCGCAAAAAATGACGTTGCGCCCGCGTATAATCGCTCACCATGCCCCGACTCGCCCATAGAAAGATGAGTTGCGCCATGAATAAACTCGCCATCAAACTGGCGACAGCATAGCCACGCACACTATCATCCCCCGCAACGGATAACACCAATGCGGGAACAGCAAGGATGAGCGCCATCAGAAACGCGATTTGGCTGGGGCGTTCCCACAACCGAAAATTTTTGAAGATGTGTGCAATCACATGCCCCATGGCATCACCTACGCCAATTCTTGCACGGTTATATCGCCATCGGCTAAGGCGGTGACGGTGTTAATATCCGCTTCGATAAAATCACGCAGGGTTTGGGCTTGGTCGCTTTTCATCAGGGTACGCCATTCTTGAATCCCGCCATATAAATTTTGAATTTTCTTGACCGATTCTTGGGCAGATGCAAAATCGCCTAGACGGGCATAATTCCGCGCCATATAAAAATGGACGAGCAAGCGATGACGCGCATCGGGGATTTTTTGATTCAGCGCGTGGCGAAGGTGTTCGATGGCATCGGATGATTGTCTGAGTCGATCTTCGATTGCGCCTAAATTATACGCCGATACCCATTCATCTGGCGCGAGTTGATAGGCTTTGAGGGCGGCATCGTGCGCGGCTTGATAATCACCCATCTGCAATAAAATTTCTGCCAAGCCATTCCACGCCACCGCCATGTCGGGCGCGATTTCGGTCATTTTTTTATAATCACGCTTGGCGAGCGGTAATTTTCCCCATACGCGCAATATTTCTGCCCTAAAGCGATAGTGATACGGATTTTTGGGGTCGGCTTTGATGAGCGAATCCATCAATTTGACCGCTTGGTCATATTCACTTTTACGGAGCGCCCGCACCGCCTGTTTGTATTCATCAGGGGTGCGCGGTCGGAATAAAAAGATACCCGCGAAAATCCAACCGAAACCCGCACCTAACACAATCGGCAAGGCATTCGGAAAAAAGAGGGTCGCCAAAAGCAACGCCCCAATCACAGGCGCGATGATGCCTATCCAACGCCCCCGTTCAAACGGGTCGAGCGCACTGAGGATAATAATCGTCGCGCCGATGAGGAAGACAAACACCAGTATCGTCTGAACATCTCGCGCCCATGGGTTATCTTGCACGATGACATTCATCAATAAATTGCCAAGACCTGTCCCCGCCAACAGTAAAAACAAGGCGCGGGTGCGGTTTGGTCCGAGGAAGAAAAAGAATTTTTTAATCATAGAACCCTTTCATCTCTATCACTTTCGGCGGGCATAATTTCTGACGACATGCCGAACATCATCTTGTTCGTATGCCAACACGATGCCTAACGTATCGATCCATACACTTCGGTTGTCTATCTGATAATGCTGTGTGAAATGAGATTTTTCGGCGATGATCAGCGTTTCTTCACCCAATGACGTGATAATCGGTTGTGTCATGACGGGCAAAAAGGCTTGTGGTGATGCAAAATCGAACACGCACGAGACGACTGTCTGCGCCGATTTCGCCGTCATATATCCCCAAAACAGGGGCATATCGGGCAGAAGGCGCATATCCGATGTAAAACGGTGCGATTGGATGAGTTGGGGCTGTTTATCTATCTGCAAGCTGATTTCGAGGGTGTTATCCACCACAAAATAACGCGCTTTCACCTGTTGAATGGGATAATTTTTATCGGCGAAGCCCCACATATCAAACCGGTCTATAGTGCCACCTTCGGCAATCGGGCTACGCCACGCTTCGATGAGGATGCTCGTGCCATCTATGGCACGTTTATCCCAATCCACGCGCATCATCCACGCGCCATCGGGGAATTGATGCACACTCCACTGGCTATGATGGTGCGGATATTCGCCACTGGCGACAAATTTCTCGTGAATCCCCACAGGATGTATGTAGCGCATAACTTCCCCTTTGTGTCACTATAAAGTCAGTTGCATCCGTATCATCAACGCTTTTCCGCCGATATGCTCCCAAAAGGCGCGGGCGTGGGCATTTTCTGAGGCGACATACCACTCCATCGTCAGAATCCCACGCGATTTGAACCACGCGCTCAACGCAGACACCAATTTTTTGCCAACCCCTACCCCACGATAGGCTTCATCCACAAAAATATCGGCTAAAAAACCTGTTGTTTCGGGCAAAAATATTTCTGGCATGTAATCGGCAATCATGCCCAGCACAAAGCCGACCAATTGCCCGTTGTGGTCTGCCACCAAAATTTGATGATACGAATCGTTCAATAGCGACAGCATCCGATTGGCGTATAATGCGCCACCATCCGATGCGGGTTTGGGCAAACGGTCATCGAGTTGTTGATGATGGATTGCCAATTTCTGCCACAATTGACCAATTGCCGTTATATCGGCTTGATCGGCGGGACGGATGACAATTGCATCCACTGATAAAGGGGATTGCGCTCCCATGTGTGATTGATCCATTCTGTTGCACCTAATCCGCGCCAAAAGGCTTGTTCAACGGCGTAATATCGCGCCACGCGGATGATAATCGGGACGGATGATCGGGCGATCATGTGCGTCTGCATAACCCCAAATAACCCTTTTGCCAAACCACGATGATAGGTATGTGCATCTAACGCCATATCGCTAATGACAGGGATATTATCGCGCCATATCCCCACCATATAACCGATGAGGGCATGATTTTTTTTGGCGCAAAGCAATATCGCCCGTTCATCGGTTAACCAAGCCGTCAATTGAGCGAGATAGTCGGCTTCGGCTTGGATATGACGATGCAAATGCGGGGCGCTTTGCCTGATAATTATCATGCGCTCCCACCATAGCGCCATCATCGCGGGCAAATCGTCTAATTTTGGGGTTTGAATATCAAAATGAGCAGACATCTTATCATATCATCACCAATCAGAAAAATCAGGATAGCACAAAATCGGCGTGATAGCGATACAATCCTATCGGCAGAAACCTAAAATCGGGTACAATAAGCGCCATGAATAATGATTATCCACATGATTTACCCACATGGATGCGCCAATCGCAACAAATTGCCGATTGGGGTATTGTGATTGTGTTCTGCTTGTCGCTCATCATCGCCCTGCCGTTCATCGTACAAGGGAATATTCCCAGCAACACGGCGCTCGAAAATCATGCGTATATGGCGTGGAGTTATGCCGATGCCCTGCGCGAAGGGCGGATTTATCCGCGTTGGATAGAAGGGGCACTCAGTGGGTATGGTGCGCCGATTGGCAACTATTACCCGCCTGCCACGCCCTATATCACTGCTTTGACCGAATTGTTTTTCACCAATGATACCATTATCGCCATGCGCTTGGTCGCTAGTGGGGCAATCGTGTTATGCGGTGTGATGACTTATTTATTTCTATTGCGCTTGATGCGGGCAGAATATGCGATTATCGGCGCATTACTATATGTGTATAGCCCGTTTATCGGGTTAACGGTCCCGTATATTTTGGGTGATTTGCCCCTTCTCATCGCCAGCGCCTTATTACCCGCCAGTTTATGGAGCATGGGGCGACTAACGCTGTGCAAAAATCCGATAGATCGGGTGATTTTGGCGCTGATTTACGCGCTGATGTGGCTGACACATCTCGAAATGGCTATCGTATCCACGCTGATCTTGATTGCTGTTTGGGGAATGATGATTATCTCTCTGCGTATCGATTGGCGCGGTGTGTTGAGTGGCGGATTCGCCCTGCTGATAGGGCTGGGATTATCGGCATTTTTTTGGCTACCTGCGTGGTCAGAACAAGACCTCGTGACGTGGATACCAGCCCCATACACCCGTTTATTGCCCATTTTAAGCCTGAATAACATCATCGCGCCGATAACACCCATCGACTTGAATCAACAAATTCATATCCCCCAATTGGGCATCGGTTGGGGGGGGATAATATTCACCGTTTTGGGAATATTGACCTTGTTCAGTTCACAATTATATCGGCGCTGGCGCATATTTTGGTCGATAGGTGCCATGATGTTGATCAGCATCGCCGTGCTAATCCTGCCCAGAGCCTTATGGCTGATGACCCCCATCAGTTTATGTTTGGCGATTGTCGGCAGTGGGGTGTATGGGGTATCACGATATATCTCGCGGAATATGCAACGATTGATATTACCAATCATCATTGTGGGGATTTGCTTATCGGCATTGCCTGTTTGTTTAGCGCCACGTTGGTCAGATGAAAGCCGTACATGGGATAACGTGGCACAAATTACACACGAACAATTGGGTTATGGTATGGCAGTATTGCCCCCGTCCCGACCTATCCCTATCACCTTACCCATGCCGATCGTCCCCAATCGTCGCCTTATCAGCGAATATCAGACGGGGAATGTTGTGCGGATACCCCAAAGTCAATTGACCCCATCCAAGCAAGCGGGTTTACTGCTCACAGAAAGTCATCGTGACCAATATTTCATCCAAACCAATACCAGCGCCACCTTCGAGGTGTTACGCGCTTATGCCGATGGTTGGCGTGCTGATGTCAATGGGACACCTGTGGGGATTATCGCTAACCCCGCCACAGGATTGATACAAGTGAATATCCGAAATGCCACCGAAGGCATTTTAACCATCAGCTATGAGTCGACCCCCATCCGCGAAACGGCGTGGGGCATCAGTGCAGGCGTAGGGGTTATACTTATCCTCAATATCGTATTCAGTATTTCGAGACGAAAACGTGTTTATCCGATTGTTGAATTGGGCTTACTCCCTATTCAATCGGCGCGGTTGGTGGGGGTTATCATCATGGGATTCACACTATTTGTGATTTTATTCATCATCCCACAAGCCCCATATTCGATATATCCTGTCGATGGACATTTTTTGAATCATTTTGTGGCGCAAAATTATAAAACCGATGTGGGCATTGAGATGTTAGGCTATGATGTCTTGTATCCAAAAACAACCTATCACGTTGGAGATACCATACACGTTCAAGTCGCATGGCGCACCGCCCGACGGCTCACCGATAATTATCAGGTGGTGGTATTTTTACAAGCGGTGGATGCGCCCGGTTTACGCTGGTTACAAACCGCCCCGCGTTATTTAGCGGGATACCCAACACGACGCTGGTCATCACAAAAATATAGCCTCGATGAATACATCATCCCCGTCACACCAACACTTTCAAAGGGAGAATATCGGCTCGTCATTGAATTGTATCGGTGTCCCGATACGTGTCTATACGAAAATCGCGTCAATTTTTTTACATCTAATGCGGAATTCATCGGGTCGCAAGTGGCATTATCTGCCCAATTTAATGTACAATAGATACCCATATCAAAAAAATTTAATCTATTTGGATTTAGGAGCTTACCATGCCTTCAAACCTCGCCCTGAGTGATAATCATATTGCCGATATTCGGCATTCTATTTTGAATATGGTAGATGGATTAAAAGAAAGCGCCAATAGCGCCCCCAATTCATCCGATGCCAATGCGACCACCTTTTGGAATGCGCTGAATAATGCACGGTCATCATTTTTAGCCAGTTTAGACACCTTGCGCGAAGCGGTTGGTCTGCATACCATGGGTAATTTTCATGATTCGGTTGGGTTAGCACGCGACAATGTGAGCCGTCTCGAAGACATGATGCTCGGCGACCCCGCCATCGCCCCCGCCTTCGAGCCGATTTTATCGGGCTTTACGGCGCTCAAAGCTGTGAATTATTTTTCGGTCATGGACGAATATGTCGAAGAAATTTTGCTCAAACTGGCGATGCCCTCGATTGAGAACACGCTCAAACTCAAATTCGCCCAAAACATCCCAATGAATGGGCAATGGACGCAAAATCCCGTGTATGCCCAAATCGAATCGATCAGAGCAATCGCCCAAGAACGGTTAAGTGTGTTATCACAAGCCCGCCGTGAACGCCAAAAAATGATTGGTGCGGCATGGGGTCAACATCGTAACGGACAAAATGTAGATGCTGTACGTGCGTTTGATGAGGTGTTGGCAATCAAATCCAATGATGTCGATGCCCTGTATGGCAGAGGATTGGCACAACGCGCCAGTGGCGATAAATCTGGGGCGATTAAATCGTTCCAACAGGCTTACGATTATGTCACCAAAACCACCGCCGCGCTCCAAAAAGCCCGTATCATCGAGGATGGGTCGAATAGCCTCAAGACGACCGAAGATGACCGTTATATGATGTTGGCGCGGATGTGCCGTCAACGGTTATCCGAATTGGATGCCGAAACGAGTGTATAACCGTTATGGATAAACGTGAGCGATTAGAGCGCACCCTACATGGCGAAAAACCAGACCGCGCCCCTGTTGCAATTTGGCGACATTTCCCGGGCGATGACTTGCGAATTGCCGATTTTGTGCGTTCTACGCTCGATTTTCAGGAGCAATATGATTGGGATTTCATCCACACCACCCCGTTCAGCGCCTATTGCGTATCCGATTATGGTGTAGAAGCCGTTTGGACGGGCGACCCATCGGGCGATGCACATATCATCAAACCCATCATCAAACGCACACTCGACTGGACAGAATTACGCACACTCGATCCTGGTCGGGGTGAATTGGGCAAATATCTCGAAGCCTTACGCGGGATTATCGCCGAAGCCAACACCAAACAAATCCCTGTTTTGGCACATATTTATAGCCCGCTATCACAAGCACGCATGATAGCAGGTGAAAATACCTTGCTCATCCATATGCGAACCGCACCTCAACGCTTCATCACAGGATTAAATATCCTGACCGAAAATACACTAAGGTTGGTCGATTCACTCCGTAAAATTGGCATTTCGGGTGTATCATATACAATGGATTGTGCTAGTTTTTCGGTGATGTCTGAGGCGGAATATGTCGAATTTGGCATCCCATATGACCGCAAAGTTTTAGAAAATAGAGACTCGCGTTGGTGGTTGAGTATGCTCCACCTCGCAGAGAACCCGATGTTCGCGCTGGCGACGAGTTACCCGTTACCAATCATCCATTGGGATGCAACGGATAAACAACCCGATTGGATGACCGCCAAAACGCGCACCAGTCAAGTGTTGTGTGGTGGCTTAAATATCGAAAAACATCTGATACTCGGCACACCCACACTCATCCGTGAGAGCATCCGCGAAGCCTTGATCGAAACCAATCGCACGCGCATTATCATTGGTGCGAATGCGACTATACCCATCACAACCCCGTTATCGCACATACGGATGGTGCGCGAAGCGGTGGATATTTTAGGATAATTATGCCAATTCGTGTCATTGCAGGGAGCGCCAAAGGGCGCAAACTCAAACTTGTACCGGGCGATACCACCCGTCCCGTCATGGATAGGGTCAAAGAAGCCTATTTCAACATCATCGGGCGCGATATTATCGGCGCACGCTTTTTAGATTTGTTCGCAGGGACGGGTAGCGTTGGCATAGAGGCGCTCAGTCGCGGCGCAAAACAAACCGTGTTCATCGAAAAAGAACGAATCGCGTGCCGTACAATTGAAGATAACCTCGACATCACCAAACTCAAAGCGGGGGCGGTGGTGCGACAAGCCGATGTATTCGCGTTTATCAAAACAAACCCGCCCCAACCGCCTTTCGATTTTATTTATGTCGCCCCACCCCAATACAAAGGATTATGGCTAGAGGCATTGCAAGCGTTGGATAAAACTCCAGCATGGCTGGGCGATGAGACAATTGTCACCGTACAAATTGACCCCAAAGAATTGACGGATGTATCATTATCTAACCTCGAATTGACGGATGAACGGATTTATGGCAAGACGTTATTATTGTTCTACATGCTGAAAGAAGAGGATACACAAGCCGATGGATGACTTAAAACGCCTAGAAGCAATCACCCATGAATTGTTGGAATCGTTTGATATTCATGCGCCCCCCGTACCAATTGAGTCTATGCTCCAACACCCCAAAGCAGGCATGTGGGATGAAGTGGACGTGAATCAACTTTCTGGGACATTTTTGAGCATCAAAGACCAGTATTCGCCGCGCATGTCATTGGCGCGGTTATTGGCACGGCATATCGCCACCAGCGAATGGGGAAAACAACGCGGTTTGTTCGAGATTGTCAAACAAAATGAAGAGATGTTACGCGCATTCGCACGCATGATTATCATGCCCGCGCCAATGTTGGAGGGCATGACGGCGAGTAGTCGTAATCCGATGACAATTAGCCAAGAATTTGAAGCGCCCGAAGAAGACGCACGTCAACGGCTACTGGAATTATTTGGATAAAACGGACGCGCAAAAAGCGCGTCCACCAACACGATCATTCTTCTAGGCGCAGGCTCAATCCTAAGCGCCTTGCCGCGCCATTGATATTCAAAAGGCGTGCGCGGATATGTTGCCCCTCTTTGACCACATTACGCGGATGCAAAAAGTGACCCTCTGCCAATTCGGACACATGAATGAGTCCTTCTAAACCTTCTTCGATGCACGCAAACGCGCCAAAATCAACCACATTGGTGATAACACCTTCCACCACTTGCCCGACCCTATAGCGGTCTTGCACCGTCTTCCACGGGTCTGGACGCAGGCGTTTTAAGCTGAGCGCGATGCGACTGGCTTCTTGGTCTACACCCAAAACATACGCACGAAGGATTTGCCCGCGTGTGAGCAGATTTTCTGGATGCCCCACCCTGCCCCAGCTTAATTCGCTGATATGAACAAGCCCTTCTAACCCACCCAAATCGATAAATGCACCAAAATCGCACAAATTGGTGACGATCCCCTCAACAATATCGCCCGCTTGTAGGGTATGCAAAATATTGGCGCGTTCGCCAGGGTTAGCTTGGGCGGCACGTTCCGATAAAATCAACCGATTTTTTTCGACCAACAATTCGATAACTCGCAAGTGCATGATTTCGCCAACGCGATTCATTAACGCATTGCGACGGATTATCTGATTCGATGTGGCGGGAAAATTGATGAGTTGACTAGCAGGGACGAATCCACGCAAGCTACGCCACGCAGCCAATAACCCACCCCGATTATAGCCAATAACCGTCACCTCTATCACTTCGTCAGAGGAAAAAACTGTCTCGATGGCTTCCCAATCTTCCGATGATTCGTGATGATAGAGACCATGATGCCCTGCATCTATCGAATCTGCCATATCATCATCAAATCGTGTGAAATGAGGCATAAATTCATCGTGTTGAGGGACACTGGTGGCATTTTCACCTTCTTGGAGCAATGCAGTCCAATAGCCTTCATCCAGCGTCAACGGTGGCGGAATGTAATCATAACGGTGTGCATCAATAGACATAAAATCCCCTCTAAACTACCGATAAACATCTAACATTCTTTAGTTCCCTCTGTTATGTCATTATAGGCAGTTTTTAAGCATGATGCAAATACAAAACACCGATTCGCGCATAAAATATGACTTTTGTACGATTTATTATGAAAATTGTATAGACATCGCCTCGCGTTCCATCTCAAGTAACACATCTACCACCGCCTCGATAGCGACATTTTGTTTGCGATACAAGTTCGCATCGCTCATATAAAGACGAGTGGCGGTATCGCGCACTTTGCGCTGTTCTAAAAAGCGCAGTTGTAAAATGTTATAGAGTGTCCACTCTGGATTTTTCATACTGCGCTCGCCTTCGGGCTTCAGTTTTTCGATGGCATTGAGCAAAACAGTGCGTAATGCCCGCACGGGGTTATCATCATTATCGGGCAAGGCACGTTGGACGGCATATAATTCTAATAAACGACTGCTCGTCAACCCTGGTCCGCCCCAATAATGACGCAACGCGGCGTGAACTTGTTCGATGAGTTCATCACGGTTGGGCAAATTGCCATTAGTGATACGCGGTTTGGCATCACGACCGGGCAGATAATCCACTTCGGCAACACGCGCCCGTGTAACATTGATTTGAGGCAATAACCCCTCTAAAGCGGCGTATAATTCCTCTTGGAGCAATAAATCATCGAGCGCGTTGGTCAGACGTTTGGTAAAACGCGCCAATAACTTTTCATCATCGGCGCTCAAATCGGATGATGAAGCGACAAACCCCAACACCCCAATCAATTCTTCTGTGACCGTTTCATTTTGTCCATGTCGGTGGCTATATAACCCCACCAGCCAATAATCTGACCAGCGTACCCGTTTAGAGGGCATCAGGCTATTTAATGGGAAATCGGCAGTCTTGAGCATATCTTCTAAGATATGAATATGCCCCGCCGTCTTGACCAATTCGGGGACAGATTGATTCATCTTGACGATAAATGCCCCCGATACTTGCATCGAATCGCAAGTTGCTTCTAAATTTGCCTCTAATAATTGCAACAAATCGGCACGGGTAAAGAGGCGCTCATTCAGGTTACGCAATTGGCTGACTTGTTCGGTATCATCATAATAAATCAGGCGTTTTTCGAGGTATGGCAACAAACCATCGACCGTCCATTGCCACAACAAGATGACCGCGACCACCATAAATGGCATAAATTCTTCGCCTAAGCCTCCTAAAAGGCGCGAGAGGGGCGCGTTATAAATAATCACCACCAACGCCAATAAACCCGTCGCGGGACCGAGTAGCATGAATCGTAACAAATCGGCTTTGACCACACGGTCGGGCAAATCTGAGCCAAAAAAGGATAGCGGGTACGCGAGGAATAAGAGCGCCAAAATCACAACGATATTCGTCAAATTCACCAAAACCAACGCCCATGCGGTAAATTCTTCACCAACGGGCAAAAATGTCGAATACGGAAAAATGCCGATGGTGGGCATCAAGACCGACACCAGCAAATACGTCATACGGCGTTGTGTGCTTTTGGTGATGCACCGCGCCCGCGCCCGCCAGACATTGGTGACGGCGATGATGCTGGTCGGGATGAGATACGCCATATACAAACCAAAAAATGTGCCAGCGTTCAGGCTCACCCGCCCATCATCCAAACGCACAAATAAGACCAACTCATCTGTGAGGGCGGCAAGCACCAGTAAGGCGGTGGCAATGGCGTATAAAATACGAACAACACGCCTGCGCCTACCCCGCGAGGGCAAACCCGTTGTTGCGAGGAGCGCATCAGATAAATGAAAGGTGCTGGCGGGGATGAATGCCAAGCCTATCCACTGAAAGCGCAACAATGCCTCAATGGTTGCGGATTGCATAGCCAACGCCATCAATACATCACCTACATAGACCACCGTCACACAAGCCAAAACTCCCGCCGATGTGCGTGCAACCCGATTGCGTAAATTACGCGATAAATTGTAGAGCAATAACGAAGCCGCCACGACAACAATCGCCGCCGCTAACGTTTCGTTGAGCAAATCTAAAGATTGTTGCAAAAATCGTTCTAACACCACAGAGATCATCTTTTTCAAATATCCCTATCATTGAGGGGGCATAACACACATACCCCTATCACATCACAAGCATAATAGACACTCAGAGAGGCGTGTAGGGGCAAATTGATGTTATTACGATAGAAATAGATGATGGATTTTATCTGAGCGATTGCCCAAAAAACACGGCAATATCGCCATTCAGAAAATATTGGTCGTTAAACCCGCAGAAGGTTAACCCATTTTGTTGTAAAAATTGAATGGCGGGGTAATTTTTGGTCTGTGTCTCGACTTGCAGTTGGATTAAATCGTGTTCGATTGCCCACTGACGGGCGACATTGAGTAAGCGCAAGCCCACTTTTTGCCTGCGATGAAATTCGTTGACGGCAATATCTTGAACCAACCCGATGCGATGTGTCGGCATGGCTCGCATGGTCAAGTATCCAATAAGGCGTTCATCAGGCTTGGTGAGCGCCACCAGAAAACAATGTTTTTTAGATAAACACAATTTCAAACGGCGCTCATCAGCAGGATACGATACCGTCATCGGGCGGGGCAATCGTTCTGTGCGAAATACAATGCTCCGATTTCCCGTCTCTGGCTGAAACGCCATCTGCCAGACGCGCTCGGTCTCGTAAGATAATTCCAGCGCCAAACACGCGGGAATATCATCAGGCAAAGCATCGCGGATGATAATCGGTAAACTCATGATGATTTACGTCAGATAGACATCGCCAAATGAGCCACTCACCTGAATTTCGATGATGGGCGCATGTTCATCTTCGACCTGTGCCAGATACACCCCTTTTTGCGGGTTATCATAACGGGCTGTGTCGAATTTGACGGTGAATAGGCGCGTTTCTTTGACGACAATTTTCGCCCGATAGCCTAGCGGGGTCAAAATATGGATGTTGCCAAATGTGGAGCGCACAAACAACGGATTGAATGCCTCTTTGGGGCAGACAAGGCGAATATCCCCCAAACCTGTTCCGACCACCACATCATGCACAATCACCTGCGACAAATCGAGCGTGGCTTGTCCAAGATGCGTGGTGAGCAAAATTTGCCATGGGAGATCTTGCGCGAGGGCGATTTTCCAATCTGCAAACGACCACCACGGCGTTTTTGAACGGAATAATTTCAGGTGAGCATAGGTATCGCGCACGTCTAACATCGGACGGCTATTCACGGCAAATTGCCCCGCGATGAGCCGCCCCTCGCGTTGCAAGGCGAGGATATCGACATCTATCGTGCCACTGCTGATTTCGAGGGTGGCGCTCTCGACACTGCCGCGAGTGATGCCAAAATCGCGGGTATCGGCATTGGGGACAAAATCACCGCGCAACAGAATTTGTGCGCCCGCAATCACCAATAATAACGGCAACAGGGCGACCACATTAAAATCGCCCAGTAAGCCGAAATTACTCAATAATAAAATCACGCCCACCCCTGCGATGAGCAATGCCCAAAGCATGGGAAAGGCGATGATTTTCGTGCGTTTTTCTTTCTGAGCCAACGCGCCTTATTCCTCGTAGAGATAATCGCGCAAAATGATGTGTGCCGATGATTGGCGCAGGCGGTTGAGGGCTTGCGCTTCGAGTTGACGCACCCGCTCACGGGTCACGCCGATGGTCTGCCCCACTTCTTCGAGGGTATAGACACGCCCATCTTCTAGCCCATAACGCAAACGTAAGATCTGTGCTTCACGCGGTGGCAGGCGGTCTAATGCACCTTGCAATTGCTCATGGAGCAAATGCGTTGCCACTTCTTCGGCGGGCGCGGGGCTGTTGATGTCTTCGACAAAATCGCCGAAGGTAGAATCACCATCTTCGTCAATCGGCGTTTCGAGGCTGACCGGACGACGGGCAATTTCGAGCAAATTCTCGACTTTATCGGGCGTGGTTTCCATGTGAACAGCCAATTCATCAATGCTTGGTTCACGCCCCAATTCTTGGATGAGGTTCAGTTGAATACGACGCATCCGATTCAGTTGGTCACCCATGTGAACAGGCACGCGAATCGTCCGACCTTGATCGGCGACAGCACGGCTAACCGCTTGGCGAATCCACCAAGTGGCGTAAGTGCTAAATTTATGCCCACGGCGATATTCAAATTTGTTGGTGGCACGAATCAAGCCGATGTTACCCTCTTGGATTAAATCCAGAAATGGCACACCACGCCCAATGTATTTCTTCGCCACGCTGATCACCAGGCGGGCATTGGCACGAATGAGATGTTCTTGCGCCATTTCGCCATCAGCGACTCGTTCTTTGAGGTCATAAACATCATCCAACGGCAATTTATCACCATAGCGTTTCAGGCGATCGCTGGCTTGCATCCCGCGCTCCATACGCTTCGCCAAAGACACTTCTTCGGCGGCGGTGAGCAAGGGTACACGTCCCGCTTCTTTCAGATACAAACCCACCACGTCATCGGTATCCAGCGCCTGACGGTAGCCTGCATCATCCATGATTTCAGACAAGTAGAGTTCACCCTCTTTGGCGATGAGATCATCTTCTTCGTCAAATTGAAAATCAAACGACTCGGCGGCATCTAATGCCAAATCTGCATCGTCTGGCTTTTCTAAGAGGACTTCGACACCCGCTTCCATCATGGTGTCCATCAACTCGTCTAAAAGCGCGACATCGGTCTCAATTTCTGGAAAGACCGCCATAATTTCGTCATAGGTGAGCATCCCTTGTTGACGACCTTTTTGAATGAGTCCATTGAGGACTTGTTCCCGTTCTTTATGAAGCATTCCCATTGTCGCTACAACCATAATACACACATATAGCCCTGCTCAAGTGTGCAAGGCAATCCACCTCATACTAGATAATCATCACATAAAAACACCGTACCGCACTTTTTATGATGGTCATAACAAATCCATCTGCATTCTTGACAATAGCATAGGTACGAAACCCCGCCTACACAGAAGCGGGGGAAGGTATCTTATTTAGGCTATCGCAAAAATGCGTGCGATATATCTTGTATAACTTAACTCCATTATCCATTCTTGTCAAGCAATTGGTCTTATTTTTTTACAAGAATTTGGTATTTTTTTGGTTTTAGACCAAACACCACCCTACAAACCCGAACAGATGTTATGATACAATAGGAGGCTTCAAAAATTGCTGAGCCAGATAATCTATCGGTTCACGATAAATCAGATACATCTCTTCACGGTCATCTACCACAGCATAATACACGGCTCGCCCGTTATATTCGGTGGGATTGCCAATGGCAATGGTGTGAATTGTGCCATCATCCATTGTGAATAACACCGAAAAATAATGTCTGCCATCAGATAAAAACCCATACTCCGTTAAACGTTGCGCCTCTGGGATGAATTGATGGGCATACGGCATGAGTACCAATGTACGCTCGATGGTTTGCATCACCGTTTGGTCGAGTGCAACATCTTCGATGAGGGGCGCAGTCCATAAGCGAATCGGATTGCGGGCGAATGTCACCGATTGCCCCGAATTGGGGTCTAACAGGCGTATGGCTTGAATGGCGCTCGCATCTAACCCTATATACACCCGATTCTCGCCAAATGCTTGACCTGTTTGGTCAGTTGATTGTGCGGTCGGTTCTAATGCGCTGGGGCTACGCGGCTCTTGGATGACCACCAAAATCGCCAACCCGATAAAGATGACCAATAAACCGAATAAGGTTGGTAATCCGCGTCTCATCGTCTACTCCGCCGAAAATAGATAAACCCGCCAAGACCTATCAAAAATGTAGGCATAATAAATAGGGTCAATAAGGCGATTTGATTCAGTTGCGTGTTGACATCGACAAAAATCGTTGGCAAACCGGCGCTTGTCGCCTCGAAACCAAACGTGACATTATCTTGATAGCCGATAAGCCACTTCACCGCATTGACCAACAAAATACCATTGCCTGCGGGCGCGGAAATCTGCCCATCGGTAGCGAAATCACTATCGCCAATCAAGACGATACGCCCGCCTTCTTCGCCATCTGCCGCCCATGCAACCAACGTCATTTGTCCCTGAACATCTTCACCTTCATCATATTGATAGGCATTATTCAACAACACTTGGGCGATATTCGTCTCGGCATACGATTGTGGCGAGGTGGCAATCACACGTCCGTTATTGACAGGCGGGTCGTCATCCACCGCAATCGGGCGGGCAATCCGAAATTGTGTACGCGATTCGATATCAGCCGATGGGTCAATATCGGCAGAGATGGGCGAATCGAAAATCTGATAACTGACGACATCCAACGGCGTATCGCCACTGACGGCATAATCCACCGCCACCGCATCTAACAAGGCAATACCCCAATTTTGCCATAAATATTGATTAAACGGGTCATCTTCAGATAGCACTCGTTCTTCGCCACCCGATACATCGCCTAAAATGAGCAATCCCCCACCCCGCTTGAGATAATCATCCAACAAGGCAATGGCTTCACCGCTCAAACGGGTGAGTGGACGCGCCAAAATAATCACATCCACGGTATCGGGAATGGGGATATTATTGGCGAGGATGTCATTTTGCAAATCGACCAATTCGATATTATACCCCTCAAAGCGCAATAACTGACCCGATAGCGACATACCATTGGCGGATACGTCATTCGGAGAACGCCCGCCAAAGCCAATATCATATAACACGGTGAAATTGCCTTGTGTGAGCAACCGATTGATGGCGTTGGTCATATCACGCTCTTGGCGTTCACCCATCGGCACATAAATCACACTTTCAAAATCAACCGTGCCGTCATCTTGGAGATATGAAATGAACACATCGCCATCTTCGGCGTTGAATAAGGCGGCAATGCCCGGTTGTGCGATGGGATCTATATAGGCGCGGGTGATCCTGCCGTTAGATTCGACTTCATATTGCCGAAAAAATTGATCGTCTAATTCGCGCAAGCCGATATTCGCTGGCGAATAAAATGCTGTGATGCGAATATCACGGTTGAGATCGCGCAATACGCGCAACGTGGTGGATGTGAGCGTGTATGTCCCACGCGCCGTCATATCCATCGTGATGACGGCGCGTTCTACATAAATGTAGACCAACACCACAATGCCGATAAATAATGCGGTCGAAAAGACGGCGAGAGTGCTTTGGCGGATGCGTTTCCCAGTGAAAAATCCGATAAAATCGCTAGGGGCAATCAGCAACCATCCGCCCAAGCCGATGATGCCTAAACCGATTCCCACCCACGCGAACAGGTTCATCTGCCCTTCCCATAACGCGGCAATCACCGCCAATAGAAGCCCAAACGCGCCGATAAAACTGAGGATTTGCCCAATATCGGCGCGGGTTAATAACATTTCGCGTTCTCGTTTCATGTTAACGCGCCCTCCGCAATTCTAATAAACGAATCGTGATGAACAACGCGATCACGATAATCCCTGCGAAATACGCCACATCTTCGGCGCGGAATAATCCCACCGCGAAAGAGGTGGAATAATGTCCCTGTAGACTCAATTTGCGGATGAGTTCCGCCAATTCAAAGCTGGCGACGATATTCCCCGCCAAATCACCCAGCCACATCAACAATAAAAACGACATGCTCAGAAATGCCGCCATGACTTGACTATCGGTGATGGCAGAAAACACCACCCCTACCGCCAACGCCGCCCCACCATACAACCAAATACCGATATAGGCGCTGGCGGCAATGCCCAAATCGGGGAAGATGCCCAAGCTGTTCAGGATGATTGGATAAATCAGCGTCCCTAGCAACAACAACGAATAGAGCGCCCACGCGCTAAAAAATTTGCCGATCACAATCGCCATATCGCTCACAGGGGCGGTGAATAACAATTCGACTGTGCCTTCGCGGTTTTCTTCTGCGATGAGACGCATGGTCAGCAATGGGGCAAAGAATACCATCACAAACGAGAGGAATAATGGCACAGAGGCGGGGTTCGCCGCCCGTGTGGTGATGCTCACAGTCAGGTCATTATTAAAATACAATCCCATCAGGGCATAAAATGCCGCGGCGATGAGATACGTCACGGGTGTGGTGAAATAATGCGCCATTTCGCGCCGAAAAATTGTCCACATAAATCACTTGCCTACAATTTCTAAGAAAATATCCTCTAACGTCATGGCGACAGGGCGCAATTCGCGCAAACTATACCCCGCCGAGAGGATTTTTTCGACCAATTTGCCCCGAATATCGACATCTTTTTTGGCGCGGAGATTAAACCCGCCCGCCGATGGTGTCACCGATTCGACCCCTGTTAACCCATTCAACAGGTTTATCACCTTCTGCTGGTCGCGTTTGGGGGCATCAATTTCGACATACAGATGGTCATTGGGATACAGTTGCTTCCGCAAGGCTTCGGGTGTGCCATAAGCGACTAATTTACCCCGTTCTAAGATGACCACACGGTCACAAATTTGCTCCGCCTCAGAGAGGATATGCGTGCTAAACAGTACCGTGTGCGATTGCGCCAGATTACGGATTTGGTCGCGGACTTCGATGACTTGTTGCGGGTCTATGCCGATGGTCGGCTCATCTAAAATCAAGACTTGTGGGTCGTGGACGAGCGCCTGCGCCAATCCAAGCCGTTGACGCATCCCTTTAGAGAGCGTCCGCACCAACGATTTGCGCCGAGCGATGAGGTCTACTTTTTCAAGCGCCGTTTGCACCGCGCTTTTAGTATTTTTCACACGGCGTAATTTCGCCCAGAAGGCGATGTATCCCTCAACGGTCATATCGGGATAAAGTGGCACCCGTTCTGGTAGATAACCGACTTTTTCGCGGACTTCAAACGAGTCTTCGCTCACATCATGCCCCGCGACCACCGCTTTGCCACCACTGGGAGGCATATAGCCTGTGAGGATTCGCATGGTGGTGGTTTTGCCCGCGCCGTTGCGACCCAATAGCCCCAAAATTTCGCCCTGCTTGGCACTGAAAGACACCGCATCGAGCGCGACATGCGCCCCATAGTGTTTGCTGAGTTCTGTTACCTCTATCATACAAATTCTGCCTATCGGTGATAAATCTCATGAATGATTATACACACCGATAGGCGTGGTGGCAGGCATACGTGAAAATATTTGCACAAAACCGAGATAACATCGTGCAAACTTTCACCATCATCTGCTAAAATAGATAATCAATGACTTTTTAGCAGATAATAAGGCACACTATGACCACATCCCAAAAAATCCGCGTGGGTATTTATGGCGCATCGGGCTATGCAGGGCAAGATTTGATCGAAATTTTAGCCAAACACCCGCAGGTCGAAATCGTCTTTGGCACATCCAACACCTACGCGGGTGATGCTATCCCATTCACATCGTTACAGTACATCCCATCGGATAACGCGCCATTATCGGATGTAGATGCGGTATTTTTGGCGCTCCCCCATCAGACATCGGCGAAAATGGCACATCTGGCGCTCGCGCACGGCAAAAAGGTGATAGACCTGAGCGCCGATTTGCGCCTCGATACGCCCGAAGCGTATGCCAAGTGGTATCATGATGCCCACCCGCATCCCGATTTATTGCCCACACCCTACGGCTTGGTCGAGATTAACCGCGAGATTCTGCGCGGGATAGACCGCGTAGCCGTACCTGGATGCTATCCAACCACCACCCTACTCGGCTTGTATCCCTTGCTCATATCGGGCGCATTAGCTCCCAACACGCCGATTATCGTAGACGCGAAATCGGGTGTATCGGGCGCAGGACGTGAGCCAAAAGCGAACACCCATTTTGTCGAGGTATTCGGCAATTTTTCGCCATACAACGCAGGACGCACGCATCGGCATGTGGGCGAAATCGAACAAGAAATCGCCAAACTCGACCCGCAAGCAGGCACATTGATATTCGTCCCGCATTTATTGCCTGTGGATAGAGGCTTGATGGCGAGCATCTACGTGACGCTGAACGATGGCTTCACCAGCGATCACGCGCAACATCTATACGAAGAAATTTATGGGCGCGAGGCGTTGGTGGATGTGTTACCGCCTAAACAACACGCCACGCTCAAACATGCTGTCCGCACCAATAAATGTGTCATCAGCCTGAATCCTGTGTTGCCGAATTTGCTCCATATCACCAGCGTGACCGATAATTTACGCAAAGGCGCGGCGGGTCAGGCGGTGCAAAATTTTAACCTGATGTATGACTTGGATGAGACCACTGCCCTACTATGAACCTTCAACATCCCCCCGTTGTGATAAAAATCGGCGGTCATGAATTGACCGATGGACAATTTTTGAGTGGATTAGCCCAAACCGTGAAAAATTATCCCGCCCCTGTGGTGATTGTGCATGGTGGCGGGGCAGAAATCACCGATATGCAAGAACGCTTGCAGATCGAACCGAAAAAAGTGGATGGGATTCGCGTCACCGACCAAGCCTCGTTGGATGTGGTGGTGATGATGTTGCGCGGGTTGGTGAATACGCGCCTCGTCCAAATTTTCACCGAAGCGGGTGTAGATGCGATCGGCGTTTCTGGTGTGGATAGAGGCCTAATTCGGGCTGTCAAAATGCGCCATGCCTATATTGATATGAGCTTCACGGGCGATGTGGTCAAAGTGCGCGGCGATATTATCACACAGTGGTTGAGTGAGGGCGTTATCCCCGTCATCGCGCCAATTTGTATGGGTGGCGACCCCGTGATGATCGCCCCACAAGCCATTTATAACGTCAATGCCGATCATGTGGCGGGGGCGGTTGCCAACGCCATTCACGCCGAAAAAATCGTCTTTCTGACGAATGTGGCTGGCGTGATGGTAGATGGCGAGGTGCAAGCCCATCTCACACCCAAACAAGCCGAACACCTCATCAAAGACGGCGTGATTCATGGTGGTATGATACCAAAAGTGCAAACCGCCTTGCATGTGGTAAAATTAGGTGTACCTCAAGCTGTTATCACCAACTTAGCAGGCTTACAATCGAACACAGGCACAACATTTAGTGGAGCAAAAAAGTGATGATACCCGATATGCAACAAACCCTCACCCGTACCGAACAACTCATCCAAGATGAGCATGATGTGATTTTGCAAACCTATAAGCGCCCGCCGTTTGTGTTGGTGCATGGTCAAGGGGTGCATGTGTTCGATAGCACAGGCAAAAGTTATCTGGATTGGGTGGCGGGAATCGCCGTCAATGCGTTGGGTTATGGCGATAAAGAGGTACAAGCCGTCATTACACAACAATTGGCGACAGGCTTGATTCATACCAGCAATTTGTATCATACCGTTCCGCATGTCGAATTGGCGAAACTACTGACCGAAAAATCATTCGCAGACCGCGTATTTTTCACCAATAGCGGGACAGAAGCCAACGAGGGCGCGATTAAATTCGCCCGTAAAGTCGCCTACGAAAAAGGCTATCACGATAAAACCGAACTCGTGAGTTTTAGCAACGCCTTTCATGGACGGACGATGGGGTCGCTCTCGCTCACACCCAAAGAAAAATATCAGACAGGCTTTAAGCCCCTGTTGCCCGCCATTCGCGGCGGGATTTTTAACGACATCGAAAGCGCCCGCGCCGTGATAAACGCGAATACGGCGGGTGTTTTAATTGAACCGATACAAGGCGAAGGCGGTATCAATGTCGCCACGCCCGAATTTTTAGCTGAATTACGGGCTTTATGTGATGAATACGATGCTGTGCTGATTTTTGACGAAATTCAATGTGGCATGGGGCGCACAGGCACGCTTTGGGCGCATGAAGCCTACGATGTGACCCCCGACATCATGACCCTCGCTAAACCGTTGGCGGGTGGCTTGCCCATCGGCGCGATTTTGGTCACAAACGAAGTCGCAAGCGCCATCCACGCGGGCAATCACGGCTCGACATTTGCGGGCAATCCGTTTGTCACATCGGTCGCCAAGCATGTGCTAGAACGGCTATCTGCGCCCGAATTTTTGGCGCATGTGACCGAAGTTGGGGATTATCTGCAACAAAAACTCAAATCGCTCACCCACCCCGACATCGTTGAAGTACGCGGACGCGGGTTGATGGTCGGGCTTGAATTCAAACGCGAAGTAGACCCCATCATCCAAGCGGGTTACGAACACGGCTTGTTGCTGGTCAATGCAGGGACGCATGTCATCCGTTTTGTGCCACCGCTCATCATCGAAAAACATCATGTGGATACATTATGCGATAAATTAGCCCTCATCTTGGAGACGTTTTGATGACCGATTTCACATTTCCAAAAGGGTTTCGTGTAGCGGGTGTTTCGTGCGGACTCAAACCGAATAACCTGCTCGATTTTGCCATGATTGTCAGTGATGTGCCATGTATGACGGCGGGCGTGTTCACCACCAATATGGTCAAAGCCGCGCCCGTTTTATTGGGGATGGAATGGTTAGCAAGATTTAGCGATGCGATCCGCGCCGTTGCCGTGAATACTGGGTGCGCCAACGCCGCCACAGGCGAACAAGGCTTACAAAATGCGCGTGCGACTGCCAAAGCGGTTGCCGATAAAATCGGCGTGGATGAGCATCATGTCATGGTCATGTCTACAGGGGTAATTGGCACACAATTGCCGATGGATAAAATCTACACGGGCATTGATTTGGCGGTGAATCAACTGGGTACGGATTGGGAATCGACCGCCAAAGCCATTATGACCACCGACACGGTGCATAAAATGGCATCCGTCACGGTGGATACACCCAATGGCAGTTATACCATCACAGGAATCGCCAAAGGCGCGGGCATGATTGCGCCCAATATGGCGACCATGTTGGCGGTCATCGTCACCGATGCGACATTGGTGGCGGGGCAGGCACAGATGGCGCTCCAACAAGCCAATGAGCATACCTTCAATTGCATCACGGTAGACGGTGATATGAGTACCAACGACACCGTTTTGTTGATGGCAAATGGCATGAGCAATGTGACAATAGATACCCAACAAGCCTACATTGAGTTTTCAGATCATCTAACTTCTATATGTGAAAAATTGGCGCAAAGTATCGCCCGTGATGGTGAAGGTGCAACCAAGCTGGTGGAGATAAAAATCCAAAATGCACCTGATAACCTATCTGCCCGAAAAATTGCCGATGCCATCGCCACATCACCCCTCGTCAAGACCGCGATTTATGGTGGCGACCCAAATTGGGGGCGCATCATGGCGGCGGCGGGACGGGCAGGTGTAACCTTTGACCCTAAGCGTGCCGTATTGACTATCGCTAAAGGGGTCAATTTTTATCAGTTAGAGCAATTATCATCAGATAAATTGGTGATTTTTGCCAATGGCACAGGCACAGATTATAACGAAGCCGATGCAAAAGCCATATTCGCCGAAGCCGAAATGACCATCATCCTCGATCTCAATATCGGTGTAGGTCATGCTTCGGTCTGGACATGCGACATGAGCCACGATTATATTTCGATTAACAGTCATTATCGCTCGTGATATAATCACACCATCTGTAGGGATGTGACAATATGTGTTCAATACAATTTTTGTGGCGGACATACGAGGCTAAAGCCTCTAGTCCGCCATTACATCCATCAAAATAGGCGTTGTGTAATGGACGACTAGCGCAGAGCGCGTATGTCGTCCATAAAGATGTATCGTTTGACTAACTTGTTTCCTGTACGGACGCGCTTCTGCGCGTCCACAGACTATATATAAACCATAGAATATATTTTTTAGCACACACAAAGGAGTTCCAAAATGAAAATTGTTGAATTGATGACCGTTGAGCAATTTAAGAGTGCCTTCCCCGTCATGCGCGAATTGCGCCCCATGGAAGAGGATGAGTTTCTGAGCCTATTACAAATTATGATCCCGCAAGGGTATCGGTTGTTGGCGGTGTATGAAGATGATAACAGCACGACCCCTGTGGCATTGGCGGGATTTCGTCAATCCACCACGCTCTTAAACGGGCGGAGCATTTACATCCAAGACCTTGTGACGGCGGAGGGGCATCGCTCGAAAGGCTACGGGTTGGCATTGGTCAAACACATCGAAGCGATTGCCAGAGGGAATAATTGCGATTATCTGTGGCTGACATCGGGTCTTCACCGCAACGATGCACATCATTTTTACGAAGAAAAAGGTGGCTTTAAGCGGTCATCGTATACATTCCGCAAGTATCTCAAGTAAGAACATCATCACGAAAGGATAGGTTATGACAGGATTGCTGGCGCTAGAAGATGGACGGGTATTCACAGGCACAGGTTGGGGCGCGGAAGGCGTGCAAACCGGTGAACTGGTCTTCAATACGTCCATGACGGGCTATCAAGAAATTCTCACCGACCCGTCGTATTATAAGCAAATTGTCACCATGACCGTCTCGCATATCGGCAACACGGGCATTAATGTCGAAGATGTCGAATCGGCGAAAGTTTGGGTGTCTGGATTTGTGGTACGCTCACTCAGCCCAGTGGTCAGCAATTGGCGTAACCGAGGCGACTTAAATAGCTATCTGCGAGAACAGGGCGTGATTGGTCTTAGCGAGGTAGATACCCGCGCCCTTGTTCGTCATATCCGTAGCAAAGGCGTGATGCGGGCGGCAATTGCCCACGGCGAACACGCAAAAGATGCCGATGCGCTCATCGAATTGGCGCGTCAATCGCCCGATATGTCGGGGTGGAATTTGGTCGATGATGTCACCACGCCCGAACCCTATAACTGGACAGAACATAGCGATCCACAGTGGTATAAGACCTATCCCCAAGATGATAATGCCCCGCTGATTATCGCCTACGATTATGGCATCAAGCACAATATTTTACGCATGTTGACCGATAGAGGCTTGCGCGTGCGCGTTGTGCCAGCCAATATGCCCTATGATGAAGTCTTGGCGCAAAATCCTGCGGGAGTGTTCCTGAGCAACGGACCAGGAGACCCCGCCGCCGTGACCTACGCGATTGATAATGTCAAAAATTTAATCGGCAAAGTGCCTGTATTTGGCATCTGTTTGGGACATCAGATTTTGGGCTTGGCGCTCGGTGGCAAGACCGAAAAAATGCGCTTTGGACATCGTGGGGGCAATCAACCCGTGAAAAATATGATGACAGGGCATGTCGAAATCAGCGCCCACAATCACGGCTTCGCTGTCAGCCACGACAGTGATTTGGGCGGGGCAGAAGTGACCCATATCAACCTGAATGACCAAACAATAGAGGGAATTCGGCATGACGCATTGGGCGCGTTTAGCGTGCAATATCATCCCGAATCATCGCCCGGCCCGCACGACTCGTTGTATCTGTTCGATGAATTTGTGGAACGGGTGAAAAAGAGCTAAAAAATCTCCCCCACCTTGACCGACTTCTGCCCCAATATGGGCGATACAAACGATTCTTCGCTGGTGTATCGCCCAATGAAGGCATATTTTTCATCATTTAGTGACCAAACTTCGATATGCCCCTCATCCACATCTACTAACCAATATTCGGGTACGCGATTTTTCTCATACAGCCGAAATTTTTGGATTTTATCGCGCTTGGCGGTAGATGGAGATAACACCTCGACAATCAATGTAGGCGCACCAACAAAATGCGTATCTACATCTTGGCAAGGGCTGTTTTCGGCAATCCAAAACAAATCAGGTTGGACGACATTCCACTCATCCAAATACACATCCGATGGCGATAATATCACCTCGCCGTTGGGGATGAGCGATAACAACACCTGATATACCCGTCCAACCATGCGCTGATGGGCATTGATGGGGGATGCAGTCACGATAACCTCGCCGTCTAATAATTCTTGGGGGATATTGGTCTCGGCAGATTGTAGGTATTGGTCTGCCGAAATCCGATTTTTGGTGGTTGTTACCATCGTCTACCCTCTGCTGTATAAATCGCGCATGGTCAACTTGAAACCAGGGAGCATATCTTCGCCGAATAGTGTGCCATCAAACGGGACGGTGAACACAATATCGGGCGAATACACAGCGATAGACCGCGCCTTGACGTGTGCCACCCATATCTGGCGCACCCCTGCATTGAGATATTGCCGAATTTTCGCTTGCACTGCATCGGCGGGGTTCTCTGGCGAGATGACCTCAATGGCAAAATCGGGCGCGAAAGGGATAATATCCCCCGCCGGTAAATGTGAGAGGCGTGATTTATCGACCACACCAACAGTGGGATACGCCACAATACGCGGTTCATCCGAGAGGATATACCCGATTTTGGCATCGGTGACATGCCCCACATTCGATAAATTCATGTGATTCACCACATAGGTGTGCAATTTTTCGGCGACTTCTTCGGCGGTTGCCCAGACTGGTGGTTGTCCTATCATGTGTATTCCTCATGTTGTTTAACTAACATCCATATTCTCATTATAAAGCATATCGACCCGTTGTTTGAGTAAATGATGGTCTGGATGTTGTAGATAGGGGTCTTCTTCGTAGATGGTACGGGCTTCGCGTTGCGCCAATTCGACCAATTCGGGCTTCATAAATTCCATCAACTGGAGCGTATTCTTCCCGCTTTGGCGCGTGCCGATTAAATCGCCCGCCCCGCGCATCTTCCAATCAATTTCGGCGAGTTCAAAGCCGTTAGTGGTATTCACCATCGCTTGCAGGCGTTGTTCAGAATCGGGGCTATCGGCATCAGGGATGAGCAAACAATACGATTGATAGCCCCCGCGCCCAACACGCCCACGGAATTGGTGTAATTGCGCCAATCCAAACCGATTCGCGCCTTCGATGGCGATCACACTGGCATTGGGAATATCCACACCGACTTCTGCCACCGATGTCGTGACCATAATATCGTATTCATGACGGGCAAACGCGCTCATAATCTCATCTTTTTCGGCAGGTTTCATGCGACCATGCAACAAACACACCCGTTGACGATGAAACACCGTCAGCAATTCTTGGTATGCCTCTTGTGCAGACCGCGCCTCGATTTTATCGGATGCCTCGACCAACGGATGTACGATGAAGGCTTGCCGCCCTTTTTCGATTTGGGCGCGGATGAAGGCGTAAATCCGTTCTCGTTCTATCGGCTTGACGATGAAGGTCTCGACAGGGGTACGTCCTGCGGGCATTTCATCCATGATCGACAGATCTAAATCGGCATATACCGTCAGCGAAATCGTGCGCGGAATCGGGGTAGCGGTCATCACCAACAGATGTGGATTGCCACCTTTGGCACGCAACAATTTGCGTTGTTCCACGCCAAAACGGTGTTGCTCATCGATAATCACCAAACCCAAATCATAAAATTCGACACCACCTTGTATCAGGGCGTGCGTGCCGATGACAATATCAATCGAGCCATCGCGCATCCCGTTATAGACGGCTTCGCGTTCTGTGGTCGAGAGCGAACTGGTGAGTAATGCCACCACAGGACGGCGGTCTGTCTCTGGGAGGGCATCGAATATACGGCTGATGTTGCGATAATGTTGTTCGGCTAAAATACCCGTTGGTGACATCAACGCACCTTGTTTTTGATTAGCGAAGGCAATCGCTAAGGCGCTAATGGCGACAGCCGTCTTACCAGACCCAACATCACCTTGTAACAAGCGATTCATCGGGATTTCGGATGCCATATCTTGACGAATATCGTTAATAGCACGATATTGCGCGTTGGTCAGTGTATATGGGAATGCCGATTGAATGAACATCTCTAAAAAGTCATCGCTCACAGACAGGTATGGCGCACGCTCGGCTTGCCAATCGCGCCGATTCGCCATGATGCTCATCTGCATGAGCAACAATTGGTCGAAGATATAGCGGTTACGGGCATGTTCGAGGTGATCTTGCGTCTCTGGAAAGTGCAGATTTTTCACCGCCCAACCCAAATCTGCCAATTCTGCCCGTTCTAAAGTCGGCAGGGGGATATAATCGGGAAGGCGGTCTGCCCAATACATCACCGCTTCACGCATGAGGTTACGCATTCTACGCCCACTGAGTCCTTCGGTGAGCCGATAAATCGGCACGATGCCCATTGTATGCCAATTTTCATCGTCTAATTCTTCCCACTCGGGGTTATTCATGCGGAGTTGTTGCCGATACACGCTCACCTTGCCACTGATGACCAGTTGCATCTTTTTGCGAATCACGCGCACTAAGAAGTGTTGCCCAAAAAAGGTACACGCGACTGTACCCGTACCATCGTCCACTTCCATATAAAAATCACGACGGTTATTTTTGCCCTCGCGCACTTCGCAAAATTTAACCGTGCCGATAACCGTGGCAATCGTTTCGGGGATTAATCGGCTAATCGGCAACAAGCGGGTATAATCGTCATAACGGCGGGGCAAATTAAATATCAAGTCGTTAATTGTATAAATGCCCAATGTATTGAGTTGCTCGACCAATTTCGGACCGACCCCTTTGACCGTATCGATATTGGCGTTCAGACCACGCAGGGTGTCGGCGGCGGTCTCTGAGGAAATCGGCGGGCGTGGAATGCGTGGTGGGCGCGTGAGGCGTGGTTTGGCAGGCATATCCGATATACCTGTATTGCCACCCACGGGTGGTTCATATTGCCACGTATCGGACGAATCGCCGATATACGATTCTTTCAAGATTTTGTCGAGGCGCATTTCGTTGTTCGCAGTTGGTTTGGGCATTGTCGATTTGGATTTACGCGCTTTGGGCGGTGATGGTGCTTTCATCGGCTTTTCTGATGGATTATCTGCATCATCCGCCACCCCTATGACATCGCGCTTTTTCTCACGTTTAGGGCGTTTTTCGCGCTCTGGGCGGTTTGATGCGGATGTGGATTGTTCAGATGGTGCATCCACCATCGGCGCGAGGGTGGGTTCTACGGGTTGGGTATACAAACTCAACCGCGCCAGATACGGTTCTGGCGCGGGTTTGCGCCCCATAATCCTATCCATCAAATAGAGGATGGCATTATTGCGTTCGGTTTTACTCTCAAGATCGCCATAACGATTGAGCGTATCTACAATTTCATCCACCAAGATATGATGTTCTGGTCTACGGGCTTGTTGATGGGCATCTTGCGCCCATTGTTCACCGTAAGCCGATAACCCGCCGATGACGGCGTTATTTTTATAACCCTTGTCCTGTTCTAATTTCAGGACTTTGATGAGCATTTCAAGAGCTGATGGCATCTTTCCATCCTTTGCTAACGGCGGCAAATCCGACAGAGCCCGGTCCGATGTGCGTCCCTAATGCGGGTCCAACCGTGCCAACGATGGTATCATCGGGCAAAATATCGGCGAGGCGTTCTTGTAGGATATGAAAACCTTCTTCGTTGAGAATATGTAAAATGGCAAATTTATCGTATGGGGCATTGGCACGCGCCAATTCCACCAATTTATCGAGGGCGCGGTTGAAGGTGCGAACACGGGCAATGGCATGGACTTCGCCGTCATGACTATGGACGATGGGCTTGATATTGAACAAATTGCCAATATTTGCCGTTGCCCAACTCACACGCCCGCTACGGCGCAAAAAGTCGAGCGAGCCAACCGCCGCATACACATGTTGATGCTTTTGGGCACTCAGGATAGCCCGATGTGTTTGTCGAACATCGCCTGTTTCGTGCGCCACCTGTGCGCCGATGAGGACTTGCCACCCCATGCCGATGCTCAGTTGACCGCTATCTATCAATGTCACACGGTCTTGCGGGAGATGTGAACTACCCAACCGCATGGCATTATAAATCCCACTCAAGCCCTTGGGGGTGGTAATGATGAAAAGGTGGTCGGCATCGGCGAAGGCTTTATCGATATATGTCCGCGCCAATTCGGGCGACATGGCAGAGGTTTGTGGATAATCTTCGAGTGTGCGTAAGCGCCGATAAAAATCGTCCCGCTTGAGTTCAATGCCGTCATCAGCAAAACTTTGCCCGCCAAAATTGACGAATATCGGCGCAACGGTGATGTTGTATCGGCGCAATAAGTCATCGGGAATATCACATACACTATCAGTCAAAAAAGTTATCTTCGTCATCATAATCCCCTATATGGGTTGTCTCTTCTTCTAAAATAACAATTCCTATCGCCTCACATCCGATTTTTGAAGCCAGCGTTGCCCCATATAACGCATATGGGAACTTATATTTGGGAAATTCCGCCGCCAATCGGTCTTGGAGTTGACGGGCTTGATCGGTGATGCCAAGACGATATTGTAAAATAAGTATATCCTCAATATCGGTAAATTCTATAGCGAATTCAACCAAACGTTCTATCGCCTGTGAGCGAGTGCGAACTTTTTCGACAGTGGATAAGCGCCCATGCTCAATCGCAAAGAACGGTTTGATGTTGAGTATCATCCCTAACAAAGCGTGGGATTCACCCATAAGCTGTTTATGAGTATGGGGTTGAATACTCTCTGAATAGTATAACGTGAAAATGCGTTCCGATGCACCCCGTACAAGGCGCACAACTTCGTGAATCGATTGATTATTGTTAATCGCACGAACTGCCACTTTGACCAACATGCCCTGCCCCGCGCATACCGTCCGCGAATCAACAATGTGAATATTTTCGTTGCCCAATTGTTGCTTCGCCATACGTGCATTCGCCCAACTATCGAACATCTCACGCGAGCTGGTGATGACCAAAATCGGCTTCCCCGTCGCAGAAAGTTTGCCCAATAGGTCTACGTAATCCTCTACGGTTGGCGAGTGGATGATGGGCGTGAGTTTGCTCTTGGTCATGCGCTTTATCACCTCTTCGGCGGTGATATCGAGACCTTCACGATATAACTTGCCGTCCAGTTCAACACGATTCGGCAAAACCAGTATACGATTCTGTTCCACATAATACGATTGGGCGAATTGTGCGCCACTGTCTGTCACAATGTAAATGGTCATTATTCTATGCTCAAAATCATCGGATACAATTGCTGACCACCATAAACCAATTCAAAACGCAAATCTGGATAGTCGGCATTTAACATCGCCATCACCTCTTGGGCGCGATCTGATGATAATCCGACACCGTAGTACAATGTCACCAATTCGTGCCTATCGGCATGGGCATGATTGAGCAAGCGTTTCATCACACCCTCTAGGGTATCATCCGCCACCACCAACTGGTCATCGAGCAGACCAATCCATTGCCCTTCTGCGATGGTGATATGGGGCAATTGACTGGCATGAATGGCGGTGGTGATTTCGCCAGTGACGACATGCCCAAACGAATCGCGCATGGTCTCGGCGACCTCATCTAAAGCATCGTTCTCATCCAGATATCCTAGCATAGCAGAAATACCTTGTGGCAGGCTTTGGGTATTCAGGACTATCACCCGCTTACCAAGCGATTCCGCCTCTTTGACGGCTTGTTGGGCGGCGAGAAGCACATTTTTATTGTTGGGCAAAATGATGATATCACGATTTTCGATAGTGGTGATGACCTTCAGAAAATCATCCGTGCTAGGGTTCATCGTTTGCCCGCCTTCTATCACGCAGACCGCGCCTGCATCATAAAACGCATCGCGCCAGCCCCGTCCACTGGCAACGGCAATCACCGCCACACCATCCCGCGCTTGAATCCGCAATGGTTGGACACCATACAGGCGTTCATATTGCAATTGCATATTTTCGACCACCACATCATCCAACGCATCACATTGCGATACAGCATAACTGAGGGGTTCGCCCGGATTATGCACATGAATATGCACCTTGATCAGGCTGGAATCGCCCGCCACCAAGACGGACCAGCCGATTTTATTCAGGGCATCTCGAATGGTAGCGACATTCATATTTTGCCCATACATCAAAAATTGCACATCATAACCATAACCATCTTCATCATCGGCGGGGATCGGGTCACTCATCCACAGGGGTTCATCGGCATCTTCGTCACGTATCGTGATGGGTTCACCCCGTAACGCTTTGACCATCCCCTGTAAGATGAACACCAATCCCTGACCGCCCGAATCCACTTTGCCCGATGTTTTGAGGATGGGGAGTAAATCGGGTGTTTTGGAGAGCGATTCTTTGGCGGCATTATGAAATACCTCCATGCCCACCACCCAATCATCACCCGTTTGGGCATACTGTTTGAAGGCATCTGTCGCTTCGCGGATGACGGTCAGAATTGTGCCTTCGGTGGGGGTCATCACCACAGCATAAGCCGCTTTGACGGCGTTTTCAAATGCCCGCGCCAAAATCGGCAAATCAAATGTCGGCTCATCGGCGACCATCTCTGCCCATCCAGCCAGCCATTGCGATAAAATCACGCCCGAATTGCCCCTCGCGCCGAGCAATGCCCCATGTGCGAATGTTTTGCATAAGAGACCCGCGTGCGCTTCTTCGCTATGGCGGATAGCTTCGTAACCCTGTTTGAGCGTCAGCACCATATTTTTGCCCGTGTCGCCATCGGGTACGGGGAATACATTCAGCCAGTTTACTCGTTCTTGATGATGGTCGAGCCACATCAGACCCGCCATAAATAATCGTTTCAACAGGTGTCCATCAAAAATCTTTTGCGATAAGGTTTGTCCCATGTGGGCTAATCTTTCAATGCCGACCAATCCATACAATACCAATCAGATGATATAACCATATCGTAACATTATTAGTGCATTTCGTACAGGTAGCGCGTGGCGCATGGAAAAGTTTCCATAATTAAATGCGCGTTAGATTAGTACACTGTGTCGGAAAACTGTGTGAAATGTTCGTTCATGATTAGTGATGTTTTTCACATCATAAACGCATACACTTGTAAAAGAATTCACAAGACACATCACACAGGAAAGGAGACAAGATGGTTAACGGAGTTGAAATCAAGGGCGACATCACCCCAGAATTTGCCGAGATCCTAACGGATGAAGCGGTGACATTTCTCGCCAAACTCGCCCGCCAATTCACCGACCAGCGCAATGCGTTACTGCAAAAACGCAAAGAGCGCCAGACGCGCATTAACGCGGGAGAATTGCCCGACTTTTTGCCAGAAACGCGCCATATCCGCGAAAGTGCATGGCAAGTTGCGCCTGTACCCGATGATTTGCAAGACCGCCGTGTCGAAATCACGGGTCCGACCGACCGTAAAATGGTCATCAACGCCCTGAATAGTGGCGCGAAAGTGTTCATGGCAGATTTTGAAGATGCCAACGCACCGACATGGTTCAATATGGTGGATGGTCAGATTAATCTGCGCGATGCCGTGCGCCGTACTATTACCTACACCAACGAAACAGGCAAGCATTATCAACTCAATCCGCAAACGGCGGTGTTGATGGTGCGCCCGCGCGGGTGGCATTTGAACGAGAAGCATTTCTGGGTGGATGGTCAACCGATAGCAGGCGGATTATTCGACTTCGGCTTGTATTTCTTTCATAACGCCCATGAATTGCTCAAGCGTGGGACAGGACCTTATTTTTATCTGCCCAAACTCGAAAGTCATTTAGAAGCGCGGTTGTGGAATGATGTGTTCAACCTCGCCCAAGATGAACTGAATATCCCGCGTGGGACGATTAAAGCAACCGTACTTATAGAGACGATTTTAGCGACATTTGAGACCGAAGAAATTTTATATGAACTGCGCGACCATTCAGCAGGCTTAAATTGTGGTCGGTGGGATTATATCTTTAGCTATATTAAAAAATTTCATAAAGACCCCAAGCGCCTGCTCCCAGACCGCGCCCAAGTCACCATGACGGTGCCGTTTATGCGGAATTATACGCTGAATGTGATTAAAACGTGTCATAAACGGGGCGCTCATGCCATGGGCGGGATGGCGGCACAAATCCCGATTAAAAATGACCTCGATGCCAATGAGAAAGCGATGGAAAAAGTGCGCCAAGATAAATTACGCGAGGCACAAGAGGGTCATGATGGCACATGGGTGGCGCACCCTGGTCTAGTCGAGACGGCAATGGGTATTTTCAACACCTACATGCCCTCCCCCAACCAATTGACCAAACAACGTCCTGATGTGCATGTGGTGGCGGATGATTTGCTCACGCCTAGCGAAGGCACAATCACCGAACACGGTTTGCGTTGGAATTTGAAGGTCGGGATTCAATATCTCGAAGCATGGCTGGGCGGAAATGGATGCGTCCCACTTTATAACCTGATGGAAGATGCCGCCACCGCCGAAATCAGCCGTTCTCAGGTATGGCAATGGCTTCACCACCGCGCCAAATTGGATGACGGGCGCGAAGTGACTGAATCGCTCTATAGCCAATTTTTAGAAGAGGAAATGGACGCGATCAAAGATGAAGTCGGCGAAACACGTTTTAAGAATGGCAAATACCTACTTGCCAGCGACATCTTCGACCAGATGATTCGGCGTGAAGAATTCACCGAATTCCTCACCCTACCCGCATATGAATATTTGGATTGATTGATTATTTTTTATTTCATTTTTGAGGAGAGATTTATCATGCACACCACAACCTTAGCCATGAAACACGACTGGATGAATAACCCGCGTTGGATGGGCATCACCCGCCCATACACCCCCGAAGATGTGCTGAAATTGCGTGGCACAATCCGCATCGAACACACCCTCGCGCAAATGGGCGCAGAACGGTTATGGCAATTGCTCCAAACCGAAGATTATGTCAATGCGTTGGGCGCAATCACAGGCAACCAAGCCGTGCAGATGGTCGAAGCGGGTCTGAAAGCCTTGTATATCAGTGGTTGGCAAGTCGCCGCCGATGGCAACACCGCAGGGCAAATGTATCCCGATCAGAGTTTATATCCCGTGGATGCTGTGCCTGCACTTGTGCGCCGTATCAATAATGCGCTCATACGTGCCGACCAAATTCAACACATGAGTGGCGGTGGCGATACCTATTATTTTGCGCCGATGGTCGCCGATGCCGAGGCGGGCTTTGGGGGCAATCTGAACGCTTTTGAATTGATGAAAGCCATGATAGAAGCGGGTGTCGGTGGGGTTCACTTTGAAGACCAATTGGCATCGGCGAAAAAATGTGGTCATTTAGGCGGAAAAGTGCTTGTGCCGACCAGCGAATTCATCAATAAATTGGTGGCGGCACGCTTGGCGGCGGATGTGATGGATGTCCCCACCTTGATTATCGCCCGTACCGATGCCGATAGCGCCACCTTGCTCACCAGCGATATTGATGTCCGTGACCAAAAATTCATCACAGGCAAACGCACCTCAGAAGGCTTCTACGAAGTCCGTCACGGACTCGAAGCGGCAATCGCACGCGGTTTGGCATATGCCCCGTATGCCGATATGATTTGGTGCGAAACCTCACATCCCGATTTAGAAGAAGCGCGTCAATTCGCGGAAGCCATCCACCGCGAATATCCCAACAAATTGTTGATGTATAATTGCTCACCTTCGTTCAATTGGAGCAAAAACCTCGACGCGAACACCATCGCCAAATTCCAAAAAGAATTGGGCAAGATGGGCTATAAATTCCAATTCATCACCCTCGCGGGTTTCCATGCGCTCAATTTGAGCATGTTTGAATTGGCGAGTGCTTATCGTGATTATGGCATGAGCGCCTACTCGAAATTGCAAGACCGCGAATTTGAATTGGAACGCACGGATGGCTACCGCGCCGTGAAACATCAGACCTTCGTGGGTACGGGTTATTTCGACCTCGTGCAAAGCGTGGTGACGGCGGGTATGAGTTCCACTACGGCGATGAGTGGCTCGACTGAAGAAGAACAATTCTCAGTCGGAGCTGTCGCACAATAAGCAACACCCCTCCATAAGGGCAATTTTGAAAGATAAATCACACGAATCCTTTTATCAGCGTTGCAGACCCGCTTCTCGCACAAGGGCGGGTCTTTTTTTATTTTACGCCGATGTTCGCTATAATCTAAAAAGTTATATCTACGCAAAGGATAAACATTATGCGACTGGTTTATGTCGCTATGGGTTGGGCAATTGGCATCTTTTTCGGCTCAGTGTTGCCAGCTATCACCCCTCTGTGGTGGTTGGTCATGGCGCTGGGTTTTGGCATCCTCGCCTATGCGAATCGCTCAAGATACACATGGCGTTGGGTGCTGATTGCATGTGTCGGCTTCGCGTTGGGCGCATCACGTTATGCGTCTATCCCCCAAACCAGCGATGTAGCGCAGTATAACGAGCAAGGCGGAATCGGGATTAGCATCATCGGCGAGGTGGTCGCATTGCCCGATGTGCGCGATGACCGCCAACTCATCCGCCTCAACGCGATTCAGGTCATGCGGGGGGATTTAGTGGATGAAACATCGGGGCAGGTGTTGGTGATAGCCCCGCCCAATGCCGATATTCGTTATGGGGATATACTCAAAGCGACGGGTGAACTCATCACACCACAGAGTTATGATACGTTTTCGTATGCCGATTATTTAGCCCGTTCTGGCGTGTTTTCGATGATGGACAAGACCAGCATCCAAATTTTATCACGCGGGGGCGGTAGCCCATTCATCCACACGCTCGCCGATATTCGCGCCCGTATCAGCGAGATGATTATCCACGCGCTACCACAACCCGCATCAGGCTTGCTCATCGGCATTTTGTTGGGCGATGAACGGCATTTATCGCCCGAAATCCAAGACGCATTCAGCACCACAGGCACAGCGCATATCGTGGCGATTAGCGGATTCAACATGGTGATAGTGGCGAGCGTTGTCCAAAATTTGCTCGCATGGTTGTTTCCGAGTCGCCGTTGGACAATTCTGTGGTTATCGTTGGGTGTGATGGCGATTTATACCGCACTAGCAGGGGCAAATCCCGCCGTGTTACGGGCGGCGCTCATGACGGGTGTTTTGTTGATTGGTCAGACCTTGCGCCGAAATACGTTTGTGCCTGCATCGTTAGCGTTTGTGGTGTTGCTGATGTCGTTCATCACGCCGACTGTTTTTTGGGATGCCAGTTTTCAGCTCAGTTTCGCCGCCGTGTTGGGGTTATCGTTATTCGTCACACCGTTACAACGCGCTTTTAATAGCGGGGTACGCCAAATCTTTCCACAATCCGCCGCGCAAAGCCTCAGCAATTGGCTCACCGAACCGTTGATTGTCACCATCGCGGCGCAAATCACCACCACGCCGATTATCCTCGCCAGTTTCGGCAGATTTTCGCTGGTGGCATTGCCTGTGAATTTGTTGATCATCCCCGTGCAAAGTTACATCTTGATATTGGGGGCAATATCAGTCGGGATTGGTATTTTTATCCCCACGATTGGTCAGATATTATTTTGGCTAACGTATTTATTCCTCAGTTATACGCTGAGCATGGTACGAATCTTCGCGCAAATACCATTTGCCGATGTGGAATGGCGCTTAGACCCGCGCCTCGCGTTGCTATTTTATATCATCCTGATAGGAGTGATGATGATGTCTGCGATTCAACCGCGTTTTTGGCGGATATTCATCCAAACGATACGGAGCAAATTCGCCCGTAGCATCAGCTTTTTTGGCGCGTTGGGCGTGGTGATGCTGATGGGTGGCGCGATCATCAGTCGTCCCGATGGCATGTTGCACGTCTGCTTTTTGACGATGGGACACAACAACGCAATCCTCATCCAGACGGCAGGCGGGGCGCATATTTTGGTGGATGGAGGCAGTTACCCCTCGCAATTATTGACGGCACTCGGCGATAGGTTGCCATTTGATGATACCACCCTCGAAATGTTGATCATCACTCAGCCCGATGATTTTGATAATCGCGCCGTGTTGGATGTATTAAATCGCTATGATGTCGGGGTGGTATTATGGCATGGTCAAGGCAGTTTTTCGGATGTGCAGACGACTCTCGATAATCGTTTGAATAATTATAAGCGCCAAACGGTGAGCGCAGGGTATAGCGCCACCTTATCCGATGGCACAATTATCGAGATATTACACCCGACAACGGGCGAACTCAGCCCCGATTTTGATGATAACACGGTGGTGATACGGCTTATTTACGGGGATGTATCATTCTTGTTGACGGGCGATTTAAGCCAAGAGGCGCAACGCGAGATGTTGATAAACGGCGTATTCGCCCCGTCTACCGTGATGCAATTGCCCAAGCATGGCGGTGCGCGAACACTCGATCATGACTTTTTAGAGATGGTCGCGCCATCGGTCGTGGTCGTTCATGCCGACCCCGCCAATCGTCTGGGAGACCCAAATGAAGATACGCTATCCCTTTTGGGAGAAATTCCCCTCTGGCGGACGGATCGGCAAGGCGTGATTCACTTTTGGACGGACGGAGAACGCCTGTGGGCGCAAGCGGATAAATAACAGGATATTTTTGTGGGTGAATATAGGGCGGATATGGATATACGCTACGCTAATCCGCCCATACGCATCCTAGAAACTATCGAAAATACAAAAATATGGCATCTGTGCGGGACGATATACGCGCTTCGCGCTAATCGTCCCGACATGATAATTATCTTTTTATGACTATACAGACACGCTTCTGCGCGTCCACTCCACAACGCATCAAAACCTTATTTACGATTGCGGATGAAGCGCACGAATTGACGAGCGCGATATTCGATAATCGGCAAAGAGAATGTCATAGCAATCAGCAAGCTGGCACCCGGCCCGAGTTCTTGCTCTAAATCACCGGGGCGTGGCGCGGTGCTACATTGTTGTTGTTGGGTCGCCCAGAATAAAAAGAAATATGCACCACCCAATAGCCCCATCAAAATCGAGACTTCGAGGGCTTTGGTACGTTTGCCTTTGACCGAGCGCAACAACCCCGCCACCAACAACGGCGCAACGAATATCCACACATTCATAATCAAGACGGGGAAATCACACGGCGGAAAGGTATAGGCATTCCCAAGTTCATCAAATGGCACATATAACACGCCACCAACCAATAGCTTGCTCAAAATAGCTACGCCGATGACGCTGATATTCAGCAGGCTTTGAAACAATTGCTTATCGGGGATGAGCAGGGTGTTCACCATGCCAAAAAAGAATATCAAATACAGCAGAATATCAAATAATAAATACACACCCTGACGCGGACCGAGCAATCGTCCAATATCGGATAACTGAATATTCACCCCAGTACCTTGCGCCATGGCAGGCGACACCATAAATACCATACTCATGACAATCAATAAAAACCATAATGTGTAATTGCGATTAAACCTGAACATCAAACATGCTCCTTTTACGCAGTAGTGTGTTAAGGGCGCAATTTGCGGGCGAATATACCCATTACACCTGTACAATTGACATTGTGTAATGGGCGATTATCCACAGTTATCAAACCCTTACACATCATAACAACATGATAATAAACTCTATATTACCCAATTTTTTTGCGATGTGCATCTATTAGCTTGTATAAAATAGGCTGAATATCTAATTGGGGTTGATAAAATACCCCCACCCACCCCGCTTTAATCGCGCCGTGAATGTTATCGATGCGGTCATCAATCAGCACAATCGGATACGCATCATATGGTAACGATTCGCGCACCCGTGCATAAACATCGGGTTGCGGTTTCATGACACCCAATTTTGCCGAGATGTGCAACGGATTGAATAGCTGATAAATATCGAGATGGTGTAATTTTTGCTCTAATTCGAGGCTATCATTGCTCAATAACCCCACGATATGCCCATCATCGCGCAATTTTTGGATGAGGGCAATCAGTTTTGTATTCAAAGCATCACCCGCATAAAAATCATGTGCCAATTGTGCCACCTCATCGGATGAAATGCCCAATCTTGAGGCGACATCCGCCCAATAATCGGCAGGGGTCATTTCGCCCTTCTGAGCGCGTACCCAACTATCTGTATTATGCACGGCTTTTTCGATGCTACCGTGTGGCAAACCGAGCCGTTCATCCCACGCATGACGCGGGGCATAATCGTGTGTTTGCATCAAGACCCCGCCAAAATCGAAAATAAAAGCGATAGGCATACTTATTTCATCTCTTTGGTGAGGGCAGTCGCCAATTGCGCGGCGATGAGTTCCAACATCAGTACCGCCTCTTGCGTGATGCTCCCTGGACGGTCTTTACAAGCGGCAATCACGCCAAAACTGCGGTTGCTAAAATTGACAGGCACGCACGAAATTGCGCCTAAACGTCCACGCGAGACGAGGATATGATTGGGCTTATCTTCGGGTCCTGCGATACGGCTCTGCCCATTTTGCGCCACCCACCCCATCAGGTCATCGGCTGAGGCATCTTTGGGCGCAATCGATTGGATAGTTTTGGGTCCCGCTTGTGCCTTGAGCGATAGTTTGAGGGGCGATTGCGAATCTATGCCATAATAAGCGACATAATCATACCCCTGATCGATGCAAGCGTTCACCGAAGCCTCAATTTTACCCAAAACACCCGCCGCTTTTTTGATGCTCTGATTGATGTTACGCACGGCGGGCAAACTATCCGAGCGCAATGTCTCCATACGCCGTTCAGACATCAATTTGGTGATGCGTTTGGCGAGGTCATCGGCTTTGAATGGCTCATTGGTGAATTCATCGGCTTGACCGGGCATCCCAAAATCGGCTTCTTCATCGACCAAAATCACCAACAAGCGCGGATATTTACGGCGCAAATGATTGAGAAAAAAGAAAGTGTCGCCGATAGCTTGGTCTATCACAAACACATCCACATGATTATTTTTATCCCCTAAAATGTCGAGCGTGTCATCCATACTATGGGCGATATGCAAATTAAAACCCGTTTTTTCTGACAATTCGGTATAATAACGTTTTGCTTTTTCTTCTGGAATGGTGAGTAAAATATCTACCGATTCTGCCATAATTCCACATCACTCCTTGTTAATTATCCAGTCCATTGCCCCGCCCACCATGTGAATGCCACCAATTGGCGTAATCCATCGGCGAGAGGGGTAGGGTCTATGTATTCATCCAGACGATGAGCATTACCACCACGCGCCAAGCCAATGGTCACAGCAGGGCATCCATTTGCGAGTGGCACATTAGCATCGGTACTGCCCGTTTCGAGGGACCCCGTCACCCCAACATACGCTAACGCGCCAAGCGCCATCTGCACCAATGGATGGTCATCGGCGATTCGCCCTGACGGACGGTCTCCGACTAATTTTATCTCAAATTGTACCCCATCTTGAACCGAATGGGCGACAATTTGGCGGACGTGATGCTCTAATTTTGCCAATTCGTCAGATGCTTCTGAGCGTAAATCCAGCCACATCGCCGCCTCTGTGGCAATCGAGTTAATCGAATGTCCACCTTGCACCATGCCGATATTATAAGTGGTGCGCGGGTGGGTTGGGGGTTTGATGGTGGCGATTTTCGCGCCGATAGTCATCAAGTTATGCACCGCGCTTGGTCTACCAAATTGTAACCAACTATGCCCACCTTCGGCTTTGGTGACAATATGCAAACGACGCACCGCAATGCCCCCATTATAGACAAATCCAAATGCCATCCCCTCAAGGTTTATCACCGCTTTGATATCGGCTTGCAAACGCGCAAACGCGACTTTCATGCCACCTAAATCACCGAGACCCTCTTCACGACTCGGCGCAACAAACCAAATATCACACGGGGGTTTTCTGGCTTCGGCGCTTAAAAATTCGGCTAAAAATAAGAGTCCTGCCACGCCCAAGCTATTATCACCCAATCCCACACCATAAATGAAATGGTCAAGCCGTTTGATGGTGAGGGCGGTATCTATTGGGAAAACCGTATCCGTATGGGCAGAAATCATCAATGCCTTGCCCGATTGTTCGCCTTTGAGCAACCCATACACATTATACACATCGTCTATGCTCACATCCGTTAAACCGAGCGTATGGAATTGGTCGGCGACATATTGAGCGCGTTTTTCTTCTAAAAATGTTGGGGATGGAATTTGTTGCACCGCTATCGCACGGGTGATGGTTTGTTGCACATAACGGTCAAAATCGAGCGGAAAAAATGCAGAAGGTAATGGGGATATATAAGATGAATTAAAATGAGACGTATTGGTCATCAGATGGTTGTACTTTCTTGAACTCATGATGAAACAAGGGGCGTGAACGCCCCTTGCCGTGTACTCTTCCCCACCAAGTGGAGATAATTAAGATGCAGAACCTTTTTCGAGCGCCGCAAGTTGTTTCATGAGACGGCTCTTGCGACGGGCGGCGTTACGTGGGTGGATGGTGCCACGGCTTGCCGCCATGTCGAGGTCTTTGACCGCCAAACGGGTTGCTTCTTTTGCCTGTGCCAAATCTTTGCTGGCAATCAACGCACGCGCTTTTTTGACATAAGTACGGGCGCGGTTGCGAAACACACGATTATGAAGCCGACGTTTTTCCGCTTGGCGAATTCGTTTTAAGGCAGATTTATGATTTGCCATGCGTTTCATTCACCTTTTTATCAAGACTTTTGGCTCAAAATAGATATGTATCATATCAGAATCGCCCATTATCGTCTATGCTCAATTCATAGAAAGAGCAACACCAACGCGCCAATATTCAGCAACACCAAGCCGATAATACTCGGAATGAGCATGGGCGGATACGACTCATCAATACCAGGGATACGAGTGGGTTTTATCTCGGTGGGAATCATCTCAAAATAAACCGATGGATCGGCATCATCATCGATTCCAGACATCGCCAATTCGGGTTGGGCGGGCGCTTTTTGTTTTTGAGATACCCCTTTTTGTGCAGGTTTAGGTATCGGTGCAGGTGATTTATCTTCAAAAAAAGAGGTATCGGTAGATAAAAATTTATCTCCCTTATCTTGTGTATCCTCACCAAAAATCGCATCATCTAACGATGAGAGATCGTCCATCGTCTCTGACTCGGTTATATAAGCTGTGGTATCGTAAGATGACGAGATTGGCTCATCATCATAAGTCGTCTCGAAAACATCTTTGGATTCAAATACCGATACAAACGGGTCTGTAGGTGGATTGATGGGGTCTACCTCATCTTTATCCAATAAGTCACGAGCAGATGACGCTGACGATGAGGTGGTTTTTGAGGATGTGGGTGAAAGCGCATCCATCAGAAAATCTGTATTGGCATCAATGTCCCAGTCGACACCCTCTATCAAAAACGGATTGTTCGATTTAGACGGTGGTTTTTCGACAGGGGGTGGCGCTTTTTTACGAAGCATCTCTAACCCACGTTTGGCATCGGCATTACTGGGGTTGATTTGCAAAACATTTTCGAGGCATATCATCTGATCTTCGATTGTATCGACAACGGCGCTCAACCACATCCATGCTTGTTCATTCGATTGGTCGAGTTCAGTCGCCTTGAGCAACAATTTTTGGGCTTCAGATTTATTGCCTGCGCGGATAGCCCGTTTTGCCTCGCGCACCATTGCATCTATATTGGCTGAGGACATATTCATTATCACTCCGAAGATTAGGGATTATATCATAGCCTCTATATTAGCACAAAACAACAAACGGCACACTAAAAGATGTGCCGTTTGAGAAAAATTCATAAAATCATGATTTTGAGAGTGTATTTTCCTCTAAGACCTGTTTGAGAATAGGAAAATAACGTTGTTGCGCCCATCGGATAAACCAAATTGTCAATGGGCGAAAAACACGCAAAATACCTTTTATCTCTAATTGGGCATCTTGAGTAAAACGTGTTCCATCCTCAACAGCTTCAAATGTATATAAAAGATTATACGACAATTGTTTGCTCTCACTCCGATACCGAATCCAATTGGGCGGATCCCATTCTAAAACGCGCATATGACCTTGAACCGTGATGAACAACACCTTTGCCGATTGAACAAACTCACTGCCAACACCAAGCTCGCCGGGTGTCACCATCTCGGTATGAGAGACCAGTTTCCACCATGCTTTATCATTTCTGAAATCGGTCACAAAATGAAAGACCTCCTCAACAGGGCGCTGAATTACAATAGAATACGGCATTGATACAGTCATGACAGGCTCCATAAACAACTATTTTATTCAGAAAACTATAGCGCATTGTAGCATCTAATAGCGAATAACATTGTCCGAAAAATAAATGGGCAGATTCATTTCAACCTGCCCATCAATATTCAGATTTGTGATGATGTCTTTTGCTTATTGGCTGATGGTGATGAGGAATTCATCCCACGCATCGGCATAGATGAATTCGCCATCTTCAATATCTTCGATCACCCACATCAATTCGAGGGTTTCGGGGCTTGGGATGATGGTTTCGCTGATTTCGGGGTCAATCAGACCAGCTTCAATCGCCACACGGTTCACCGAACCGTAGGCAGTTTCGTTGGTATTCAGCGCCGCCACATACGGGTCGTGCATGAAATCCATGAATAGATAGGCGAGATCTGGATTAGGCGCATCTTTGAGCAACACCATCGCCTCGACATCCAACACCGAGCCTTCGGCGGGGATCACATACTTCATATTCTCACATTCACATTCCAAAATGCGTTGGAAGGCATCACCACTGTAGGTCAAAATTAGGTCTAAATCGCCACGCACAAATAACGGTGTGGGGTCTTCTGAAATGTGAATGAGGTTGCTATTGGTGGCGTATCCGAGCAATAAATCCAGCGCCTCGTACACTTCGCCTTCATCGGTCGAATTGGGATTATACCCCAACTCTTTTAGGGCGATGCCCAAAATTGAACGTTGGTCATCTGTCCAGCCGATGCGACCGGGGAAGTTCCAAATTTGTTGCCATGAGGTGATTTCTTCACCTGCGACATCGAGGTTATACAATGCGCCAAATGTCCCCCATAGATAGGGAACGCTATATTCTTCGTTGGGATCGAAGGACAGCCCCTTATACAAATCATCAATATTGGCGTAATTGGGAATGCGCGACAGATCAATTTTTTCGATCAACCCTTCACGCGCCATAATCGAGATGCCGTAATCGGCAGGGACTGCAATATCGTAGCCCGGATTGCCCTGACGCATAGAACCGATCAATTCTTCATTGCTCCCGTATGTTTCGAGGCGAACCGTCACACCGCAACGCGCCTCAAATTCGGCGATGGCGGTATCGCTGATAAAATACAACCAGTTATATAAAACAAGCGTTTGACCCTCAAATCCGGGTGGACAAGTCCATGTAATTTCGGTGATAGTGGGCGTTGTGTCGGTTTCTTCTTGTGCCATAACAGGTGTGAGGCTCAGGATCATCACCAGCAATAATCCCAATATCATCAAAATTCGTTTTTGCATTGTGCAACTCCTTATGACTAGATTATGGATAGAATACATTTTTAGGGCAGATACACAATCCGCCCCTCAAAAATTTCCGTAACGGTAAGGGACGATTAGCATACATTTCGTTATATCGCCCCCAATATAAACAGGCAAATTCTAATCGGCGCGTGCGCCATTACGCCCTTGCAACCATAACGATGCTCCCACCAAAACGGTCGAGACGACGAGTAAAATGGTCGATAGCGCGTTGACTTCGGGCGAGACCGATGTCTTGAGCATCCCATATACATAAATGGGCAAGGTGCTAGAGCCAACACCTTTATTATAAAAAGTGATGAGGTAATCATCTAAAGACAAAGTAAAGGCGAGCAACGCCCCGCCGATGATACCGGGCAAGATGAGCGGAAATGTGACGCGCCAAAAGGTGCGCCAATAATTTGCGCCTAAATCATAAGAGGCTTCCTCGTAGCTTTTGCTCAGACCTTGTATGCTGGCACGCACCACAATCGCCACATACGAAATATTGAACGCCACATGCCCGATGATAATCGTGCCAAAACCGGGCAACCATCTATCACCTGTGGTACTTTGGATATAATCGAACACAATTTTGAAGAAGAGCGCCAACGAAATACCTTGTGTGATTTCTGGGATGACCACAGGTAACAGTAAAAAGCCATCTACGATTTTTTTGCCAGGGAATCTGCTCCGCGCCATGCTGAGCGCCAACATCGTCCCCAAAACGGTGGCGATGAGAGTCGAAATCACGCCGATGAAAAGGCTATTCCGCAAGGCTTCCATGAGGGTGGCACTGCTCCGCGCAGATCCTGCGCTCATCGAATTGAACACATTCAGATACCAATCGAAGGTGAAGCCACGCCATATATCCACCGTGCGCGAGGCGTTGAACGAAAATAACACCAGCACGAGGATAGGTGCCCACAAGAAAAAGTAAGATGCAAACGGGATGACCACCCCACCAGAAAATCGTCCGATGGTTTGTAGAACGCGCCCGCGTTTGATGCGGTCATCAACGGGAAGAAATTGTCCGAATTTAGGTTGTGAGAGGATTGTATTAGCCATTGTTACGCGATTCCTTCCTCATGCTCCACGCATAAATAACGAGTGCCACCAAAACCATTGCCATCATAATCATCGAAAGCGCCGCACCAAGTGGTCTATCGCGCTCAAATTTATCGCCAATGAGTGTGCCGATCATCAAGGTTTTTGTGCCACCAAGCATATCGGGGGTGACAAAAGACCCAATCGCGGGGATGAACACTAAAATTGATCCCGCGATGATACCGGGCAACGTCATAGGGACAATCACACGCCAAAAAACTTGTAAATCGCGTGCGCCCAAATCGTTAGCGGCTTCGACCAAGCGAAAATCGAAGCGCCGTAACGAGGCGTAAATCGGCAACACCATGAACGGCAAATAGCCATACACCAAACCGAGCAACACTGCCCCTTCTGTTTGGAGCATTTGCAACGATTCGCCTTGTGCCAATAGACCGATGCCGCGCAAAAATCCGTTAATCGTGCCGTTTTCACTGAGCAACACTTGCCACGCATAGGTGCGTACCAAGAAATTCGTCCAAAATGGCAGAATGATGAGGAATAAGGCGATATTGCGCCCCAAGACGGTTTTGCGTGTGCGAATATAAAAGGCAATCGGATAACCCACGACGAGGCAGATGAGCGTGGTATAGAGCGCGATTCGGACTGAGCGAATCAATATCACATCAAAGACATCGAAAGCGCGTTCATAAGATGACAATGTGAATGGTAAGCTGACACCCGTCACGCCTGTGTCACGAGTCATAAAACTGAACACAAACACGATGACGAGGGGCAAGAGGAAGAATAAGACAAGCCACAGTACACTCGGCAAGGCGAGCAGTACCCCGCTATATTTGCGTGTACGCGCCGTCAGCCACATCGCCATGGGATATCACCTTCTAAATTAATATACAGTTGCCAGTCCATAAAAACGTTCTCCTCTCAACATAACCAGAGTCGGAAAAATCAAGAATGCCCCAAATACATCCACTCAGACGCGGGCAAAGGATTTGATAACTTGCATTGTTTGGGATTCAACCTGCGTGATAGTCGTCAGAGCGTACTTTGCAGACCCAAATATCAGACTTACAATATTTGTGTAACAGAGTAGCGTCTTCTCAGCGTTACGACTATCACCCATAAAGGGGGATTTGTTAGTTTTGACTACTGAGGTTTGCGCTAATATACGATTATAACCTGTTTTATGATTTTCGCTAGTGATTTGGGCGAAATTCATAAAATTTTAACATATTAAGGATAAAAAAATCGGCAGGAGTGACACTGCCGATTTTTTGAAAATTGTGCGGGGAGGACAGGATTCGAACCTGCGGTACCACTATTAGCGGTACAACTGCTTAGCAGGCAGCCCCAATCGTCCACTCTGGCACCTCCCCATATACGGTTGTTAATCTGCGGAAAGAGTGGGATTCGAACCCACGGTAGCACGGAATGCTACTTTGGTTTTCAAGACCAACGCCTTAAACCGCTCGGCCATCTTTCCAATATTCAGTGACCGTAAGTATGAGTATAGCATAGCAATCGGTGGTGGTCAATGTAGTATTTGAAGGCGAAATGTGTGGTACGATTAAGATAGCATGGCTATTTCATGGCATTCCAAATAAAAGGAGCATCTTTAATATGATAACCAAACGTATCACCCTGATGATTGTTGTCATCACATTATTCGCCCTACCCTTCGCCGTATTCGGGCAAGAGACAATTGGGTATGGAGAGGTTGTCACGGGTCAAATTTCAGAAAGCACGCCCAACGTGTCATATTTGTTTAATGGTGTAGCGGGTGATACCATCACCATCCGTATGAGCGCCACTGGTGACATGACACTCGATAGCTATTTGCGCCTACTCGATCCTAATGGGGCAGATTTTTATTCTGATGATGATAGTGGTGGCATGAGAAACGCGCTTATCGGTCCCGTTGTCTTGCCTAGCACAGGCACATATACCATCATCGCCAGCAGTTGTTGCGATTCGTCATTTGCAGGCACAACAGGCACATACGAATTGGTCATCGAACAAACACAACTTGTCGTGGTTGCGCCTACTCAACCTGTCAATTTTGAACTGAGCAATAACAATCCAGTCGCATTTTTCACCCTATTGGGCAATAGTGTGCCATCACAGGTTGCACGCGCCGTTGTGAATATCGATAGTGCGCCAGAAGGCACATGGAATATCAACATGGAAGTGCGCGGGCCCATCGGCAATAGTTTCTATTCGTACTACGCCCCTCCAGGAAGTAGTCGTTACGTCTTAGACCCCATCATCGCCAATGTCGCCGATGGGGCGTATCAAATCAGCGTGAATCTGTACTCAGAGCGTGGGGATATACCCATTTTGCCCGAAGGTCAGACGATTTTAGCCAATTTGGTCATTGAAGAAATTCCAGTTGCACCATTGGAAATTGGTTCATCCGTATCTGGCACATTAAACGATAACATCCCAACCCAATATTATCGATTCAACGCTACCATGCGCGATTTGCTCAGTTTGACTGGTGAACAACCCAGCGATAGCAATCCGATCAGCATCACAGTGTATGATTCGATTGGCTTTAGCATCACTGGTACAAGTACCATCAATTATGAAGCGAGCGCAAATTCGGGTAGCTTTGTGATAGACCCACTCCGCACGATGAACGAGGGGACATATTTTATTGGTGTGGTGCGTGCCTCATTTGGCAGTCCAGAAGAGGTGAACGGCACGACAAGCGATTTCACCTTATCGTTGAATACCACCCAAACCCCCATGCTTCAGGTGGGTGTGCCTGTAACCGGTGTATTCGATAATCCGCAACAATATGAGCAAGTCTATCGCTATCAAGCAACGGCTAATCAAACCATTCGCATCACCTTGACGAGTCTGAACGGTGGGTATGCTCCCGCTTTCGATTTGGTCGGTGATGCGTTTGAATCGCCCGATACCAATATCTTCAATGCCAACAGTGCCGCCCCTGGCAAATTGGTCTACGAAGTCACGTTGTACTATGACAGTGTGTATCTGATTCGTGTCCGCAATAGCATTTTCTACTCGTTTGAAGATGTAAACGGGGAATATAGCTTGCAGATTGATGTAGTGGAATAAAAAATATTGCTAACAGATGGGCATCATGCTCATCTGTTACTCTTCACAGGACGCATCCCCATCAAAATCCGTGTAAAAGGGAATAATTTTATCAAAGTCTGATATAAAGTGATTGTTATTAACAACGATACAACAAATATAATCACAAACTTGACACCGCTTGATATTTCCCAACGGGTGACGAAAAAGCCAATAACCACAATCGGTGGTTGGTGAAAGAGATAAAATGGCAAGGCATTTTCATTCAGTTTATCTAAAATCGGTTGATGCCAATTCAAATATCGACTTGTAATAGCCAGCAACAGGGACATGGAAGCCCAACTATTAATCGTCACCGCGATAGTAAACAACAACAGGTTAGAGTAAAAATCCATTGCATCTTGAATAGCTGTTTTATCATCATTTCGGATATAAATCACGATAATCATCACGGTGCTTATGATTAAGGTGATAAGCGAAGAGTTAAAATCGCGTTGAATCGCCTCTATAAAACGTTTATCAGATACCAAAATATAGCCATAAATAAAAAAGATGAGCCAAAAAACAAAATCTGCCCAACTCAGATAATCCGAAAAATTCGAGCGTAGCAAGACCTGCGCTATCAACAATGGGATAACAAACAGAAGTGAAGCCCCTTTTATCTGACTAACCGATGCCAAAAAGTCTATGATATGGGTACGCTGGCGCAAATATATAAATAGCGAAAGTGATACCAATGAGAAAGCGAACAGAAAAAATAAAAACCACAAATGATAGCCATAACTGCCAACCCATTGAAAATCTCTGGTTGTAAAATGATTGGCACGAAAAAATTGTGGCAGATAATGGTGAAACAGCGTGCCATCAAATTCTTTATTCTGGCGCAGATGAAAATAAGTTTGTATGGGCGAGAAGAGAACAATGCCAAATATAAACGGGATGATAAGGCGTTGGAAACGTTCTTGAATAAATTGTTGAGCGGTACGGCTATGCAAAGCATACCATACACCAGCACCAGAGACCAAAAAAAGAAGCGGTATACCGAATTGGTTAAATATACCAACTAAAATTGCCACCAATGTCGTTGCATCGGCATCAATAACAATCCATGAACCACCCGCGAAAGGCAGTAGGCAATGTACCCAAAATACACAGCCTACTGCAAGAACCCGCAACCAATCTAGAAAATATAATCTTTCGGTCATCACACTTGGCTGTTCAAAATGCCTTCGATGTGGGTGATGACATCTTCGGTCAAGTTGATTTCGGCGGCTTTGACATTTTCGAGGACTTGTTCGGGACGAGTCGCACCTGTGATGACACTGCTCACCCCACTTTCACGCAAGCACCATGCCAACGCCAATTGACCGCGTGTGATGCCCAATTCATCGGCAATCGGTTTGAGCGCCTTCACTTTGCGAATGTTATCATCATTCATATAGCGATTTTTCGCCCATTCTTCGCGCCCAAAACGCGAGCCTTCGGGGATGCCATCATCATATTTGCCCGTCAACATGCCTTGTGCCAACGGCGACCACGGCACCAACCCCACCCCACGCGAGCGCGTCACAGGGAGTATCGTCTTTTCGACCCGTTCACGATACAACATGGAATATTGTGGTTGTTCGGTTTTGGGCAAATGCCAACCGTGTTCTTTGCAAATATCGTATGCCTCTAAAATCTGATAGCCTTCCCATTCAGATGTTCCCCAATATAACACCTTCCCCATATTGATGAGGTCATTCATGGCGCGGCAGGTCTCTATCATCGGCGTTTCGGGGTCGGCACGATGACAGAAGTAAATATCTACATAATCAGTTTGCAGACGCTTGAGACTTTTATCGATACTTTCAAAAATATGTTTGCGTGATAGACCTCTGTCGTTGATGTCATCGCTCATGGGCCAAAACACTTTGGTCGAGATGACCAATGTGTGGCGCGGATATTGCTTGAGGATTGCGCCCATTTGTTTTTCGGCTTCGCCACGCCCATACACATCGGCTAAATCGAAAAAGTTGATGCCACTTTCATACGATTTTTCGACAACGGCGCGAGCGTTATCTTCTGCGACCTTGCCCTCGCCAAAATTAATCCAACCGCCAATCGAGACGGCGCTGACTTTCATGCCAGAATCACCCAAACGTCTATATTGCATGATAAATTCCCTTTCAAGTGTGATTATCTCAAAAAAAATGTTGTAGGTCTTATTGTACCCCAGTCAAAACAGACCAATAAGACCATCAAAGAGGCTTAATTCAATGCTAATAAACGCCGAATGGTGAGCGCGAGGTGCAACGCAAGGCGTGTTTCTGGGCGGTTGAGATCTATCCCTGCGATTTCGTTGATGCGATTCATGCGATACAACAACGTATTGCGATGCACAATCAACATCTCGGCGGTTTGGCTGAGGTTGCCATGACAGGCGAAAAACGCTTCGAGCGTCTTAAGCAAATCGGCATGTTGGCGCATATCGTAATCGAGCAACGCGCCGAGTGTGCGATCGGTGAATTCGAGCAATTTTTCGCGGTCAGATAGGCTGAGGATGAGTTGATACACGCCTAAATCGCCGATATACAATGGGGTATCGGTCTGGAGGCGTATCGCCAATTCCAACGCTTGCACGGCATCTCGATAACTGATGCGCCATTGGCTGATTTCGCGGGCGGGTTGCCCCAAGCCAATCGCCAATTTATGCTGGGGATATTGACGGTGCATTTCCGATGCGAAAGCCTCTGCGAGTTTGGTGCTATTATCTATCGGATTTTCGGGGTCGGTAGCATGAAAGACCAGCACTTCGTTTTCACGTTCTCGTTGCCAGACCAATGCCTTCACCCGTTGGTTGTTGATCACCGTATTGATAATCGTCTCTAATCGGCGATTCGAGGGCGCATTTTGGGTTTTATCGTGCCATGATAAGACAATGGCGATATGCGTTTGCGTCATATCATGTTCAAAGCGTTCCCCTTGCCGAATCGCCTCTTGTTGACTGACATCGCCGATGAGCAGGCGATCTAAAAATGTGCCACGAAGCCGTTTTTCGGTATCGCTGACGGCTTTTTGCTTCGCCATCTCTAAGGCACAAGCCGCCGCGCCGTGTTCCGCCACCAACAAATCGATATCATCCAGTTCAGTATCGCGCCCGATGATAGATAAATATCCCCGTCCAATGTCGCTGGTGATAACTGGCGCGACCAACCGCGCAATGCCCGGTGTGGGGAGCGACTGCATCTGCACCGAATCATCCACCTCGCTCACACGATGACGATCTTGATATTCGATGGGCAGATTATCTAATTTTTTGAGGAAAATTTCGATTTCTTCCCAATACGAAACAAATTCGGGTTGCACCGAACTGTGCAACACGCGCAGGCGCTTATCTTGAATCACGATGGATTTATTGGTCAAGCGTGCCATGGTTGAGATAAGTTCCGACATCCCCTCATTGCGAGAGCTAATCTGCGTGAGTTGCCGATAGATTTGTGTGCCACGCCGTTCAATTTGCACTTTGCGGTCTACTAAGAGGCTGATAATAGCTTTTTCGACCAACCGCGCCCGACTATTGGGGGGTAATTGTAACACGGGTATGCCATAGGCTTTTGCCTCTGCTATGGCTGTGGGGGATGGGGTATCGCTCAGGATGACGGCAGATGCTGATGAATCGGATGCCCAACGGATAATATCGGCATCACTGGTCAAGCGTGCGCCGTTACCTTCTGGCGATGCCAATAAGATAATTTCGTTCACCTGAATCGATTTATGCGCGATTTTATCGCTCGGATAAACCACCGTTGTCCAACTCACAGGTCGGTTAAGCATCCCCTCGCCGACAATCACTTTTGTCCCCAACGGAAGCGCCAATTTGCGAATATCTTCTACGGTAATGCGTTCACTAATCTCTGTTGTCATATCTGTTTGTCCCGCATGTACTCAATTACAATAAATCTGTGACATGTATATATAAAAAGCGCAATGGATTGCGCCTAAAAGTCGGTTATCATCACGATAGGATATTGAATTCACACTGTTGTAAAATTATGTTTCGTTGGTCAATAAACCGATGCCAATCACGCCCGCGAAGGTGAGCAAGGTCACACCATACATATCAAAATTGGGCATGACGGTAAAATTCGCCACCGCCCCCATGAGCAAAATTGTGCCACCAATCCATGTGGTTGGGCTAACACGCCACCGCCTAGCATATTGATACAATCCAGACCCTAACAAAATCACACCGCCAGAAAACGGGATGAAAGGACCAGGAATAGTGCCTTCGGGCAAAAAGTAAATCACCGCAAAGACCAACACCATCAAAAACCACGTCACCCGTTCAACACGGGCTTCGGCATCGGTTTTGCGCCCGCCAAAGGCGCTTGGCAAACTCTTGCGACTTTGGCTACTGCTACTTCGTCCGCGATTGCTCGAAGTGGAGCGTCGGCTCGATGAAGAACGCCTGCTCGATGAATTGGAGCTACGCCGTCTATCATCATATCTATCGTCATAATTATCATCATATCTACGCCGACCCATAATGGAATCCTTTTTGAATACAAGTTATTTGTTGATTATCATTCATACATTTTACACAATCTGTAGAAATTACACAAATGTATCATCAAATTCATCACCTATTTACCAAATTTGGATTGCATCTTCTGGCAATCAGCATAAAATCATATCAGACGAGGTGAAAGATTATGGCGCGACTGAGATATAGCATTTTTTTGTTGGCGATAGGCATCATGAGCATGATGGTGGCTTGTAGTTCATCGCCAACGGTGAATCAGAATAGCGGTCCCGTGTTGCTTCAAGAGGTGACGATTGCACCCACCGGTGTCGCGCCTACTCGCGCCCTGACCAATACGCCATCTTCAACACCCCCTGTTTTAGAAGCGCCCCAACAAGCAGTGACGATTGAATCTGGTTTTATCCTCATCACACCCACCCTACCACCCAGCAAAACGCCAACCATGACACCAACTATCACGCCAACATCGTCTATTACGCCGATTATGATTCCATCTTTATTACCAACCACCGCCGTCCCACAAGCGGGGTTCGCTACCAGCGTGATTGTACCCCTGACCAGCGTGCCACCAACGCCATTTTTGCCACCCAATAATAATTTTAACCCGCCCCCGATTGGCAGTTTTACAACACCTACGCCCAATATCCCTGTGCCATGTCAATTTGGATGGTTCTTCGTCAATCCACAACCGCCTGTATGTCCGTTATCGCCACAGACGGTATCGCCTGCGGCATATCAACAATTTGAAAATGGCTTCATGATCTGGATAAGTAGCCAAGATGCGATTTATGTCATGTTTAACGATGTGCTAAATCCACGTTGGCAAGTTTTTCGGGATAATCACGAAGAGGGTATGCCCGCCGATGACCCGATGTATAACAATCCGCCCAATCCCAATACCTATCAACCCAGACGCGGGTTTGGATTGCTGTGGCGCAATAATGAAATCATCCGTAGCCGTTTAGGATGGGCGACCACGCCCGATGAAATTCCATATAATGCCCAAAATCAAACAGGGGCAGATTCAACTTTGTTCATCAGCGACCCGCAAAATGGCGTATTTATGTTGCTATCACAGGGGATTGATTGGATGCGTCATGTGAATATTGGGGTGGTGATTCCATGACAGCAAGCGGTTTTATGATGGTGGACACATATTTGGCAAATCTGCCCATACACATTCCGCGATGTGAAAATCTTGTGACTGTACGGGACGATTCGCACGAGGCGCGTATATCGTCCCATGATTTACAACGGATATAGCCGACTTGACTACAGACGCAATTCTGCACGTCCATAGCAACACATCTCACGCTCGTTCACTGAGCAATTGTTGGTAGCATCCTAACCATGCTTGGTCTTTGCGCGTGATTTTATTCACCTTAATATCGCTAAAATAGGGGACTAACTTGACCATCATCGCGGGGAGTTCATCCCATTTTTCATCGAAAATCAAGTTTTCGAGTTCGGCACTCATGCGATGTGTCCATCCCCATTTGGCGCGGAACTCTTCGGCTTTCATCCAATAATCACGTTTTTCCCACGCGACAGTCGATTCATCTATACCATCGGCAATATCACGCAAGGTAAAAACCAAAAGCGCCAGCATATCTTTAGCTTCTGAATCAATATCGGCTTTTTGGCTGAGATGACGCAATAATTCGGCGGATGTTCGCATTTGTTGGTTGCGTCGTTTACCAGGGCTATCGGTATGAATAACACGGCTCATAATTGCACATAATCTCCTAAAAAATCACTTCAGATAGGGTCTTATACCCTGATAAATACGCTTGCCGCTCAATGTCTTGAGGATAGTCTCGGCAGAACGCCCCGTGAGTTCGGCGAGTTGTTTGGGGGAGAGGGGCATGTTGTTATTTTTGAGGAACACCCGAAACACACTATCTACCAATGAGATATGTTCATTGATGAAATCTGGGGCTTCTGCCGCCATCTTCAACGCGAGACGTAGTTCATCCATTTTGAGGACTTCGCCCGTATTGGGGTCGACAAAATCAACCATGTGGGCTTCGGCAGTCGCGTTAATGCGATCTTGCTGGTCTTGTGGGAGGTGACTACGCAAATACACCCGCAAATCATCGGGCGATGATTTATCCCACCATTCATAATCAATATGAAATTTGGTGTTCAGAGATGGTTTTACAACACTCGATTTTGCGGATGGCATAGTCATGGCTTTATCCTATGAATTATTCAGCAGTATCATCAAACAATTTCCAGTATTCGCCCCCGATACTAACGAAATCGGGGTTGGCTTCGAGGGTGGCGAAAATGGGACCGGGTGGGCATCGGCGCAATAAATTGACGGCGCTGTAAATCGTCTTGATATGTGCCGCGCCTTGCGGTGTCAGTTTGCCTAACGGGGGCAATAACATCTTCAAAATCCCCGTGAGCGATTTTTTACCCGTCTGGGCATTTTTCACCAATTGGTCAAGGTCGCGCAATTGGTCTACGCCGATCAGCATAAACGGATCGTAATCGGCTTCGACTGGTCGTCTGATATTTTCAAAATAGGGGGTGTCCCCTTGTAGGCTAAAGACAGGCACCCATTCGGTACGGGCTTTATGGATATGGGCATCTATTTCGATACGGTCTGATGTTGCACCTTGCTTGACCGTCACCTTTGCGCCAATGGGCAGATGATATTTTTCGTATAATGCACCAAGCCCAAATACATAACTCTGAGCGGGGACAACCCAACCGATATACTCTTCGCCGTCATTGACATCCACCAAGGTGATCCAAATACGGTTAGTACGCTGTGCGGTTGGGAAAATATGGCTATTATGAACTGTGATGGGGAGTGTGCCAGAACGACGATGCGGGTAGATCAGGGTAATTGTACCTGTGGGTGTCTGTGGATAATCTAGTTCGGAGAGTTCATCGGCAATTTCGGCTTCGTATGCCACCATTTGGTCGGTGAGCAGGCGTTGGTCATAATCTATCGATGTGTAACGCAAATAGATGGGGGTCTCGCGGACTTCGGCAGGCTCCATACGACTCAGATACCATAACACCTGACCAGTCGGACCGACTTCATCGAAACGATTATCTTGGTTGAGGGCATAATTGAGCGATAATTCTTGTAACTTGATGGGATAATCACCCAAACCGCCCATCTGCTCCAAAATATCTACCGTAGACATCGGACCGCCACCATTCATATCGAGGACGGCTTCGGCGAGGTGCAAACTGCCAATATCGACAGGCAAAATTAAATCGCGTGGAAACCAAAATTTGGCGATCGAGACGAGCGTGCCGTTAGATTTAAGGGCTTGTTCCAATTTTTGGATAATCATCGCGCCCGATTCGGTCATGATGTCATCGACACTCAGGTTATCCCCTGTTGCGAGCGGGTTGCCCGTCACCTCAGAAAACTCAGCCAATTTATGCGGTAATTTGTATTCCGATGCAAATTCACGACGCGATTTATCGTCAAATTCAACTTGAATCACGCGGAAATCGCCATATTCAGGGTTATCACCTTCACGAATTTCGACAACACGCCCAGTCGCATGTTCTAAGGCAGGGAAGACCAATTTTTGCCCAATTTCCCAAGTTGAGGCAGGATTATAAACGGCGGTATCTTTATATTTTTCTTGCAAGATAGCTTGTTCTTTTTCGATACGCGATTTCACCAACCGCATCGCCAGTTCATGACTGGTCATGGGTGTTTCTTCTTCGAGGAGTAAGTTAATGATATAATCGATTTCGTCGGGTTCTACACGGAATGCACGCGACCAATGTTGATGAGATAACAACGTAGATAGCCTCCATATTGGCTCAATAGGCGTTGGAATTTCATTATAGTAGATAAAAAACAGGATTTTCAAGCGCGTGTTATTGGCGATTATGCCTAATTGCCATCGGGTAAGGTGGCTAACACCCGTTGAATTTTGAGCGCCAAGTGCAAAATGAGGCGGTTATCGGCATCATTCAGGTCTAATCCTGTCAATTCGGTAATGCGTTCTAGCCGATAAACCAATGTGTTGCGATGCACATCCAGATCGATGGCGGCTTTGGCGAGGTTGCCATTCGCCTCGAAAAACCCGTTGAGGGTACGAATCAGGTCGCCTTGTTTGCGATCATCATGTTCGACCAACGGGCGCAACGATTCATCATAAAACTGGCGCAAGTGGGTTAAATTGAGTTCTTTGATTGCCAATAACAGTTGATACAATTTGAGATCGCCATAAAAAGTCGTGGCTTCACGTTGCCCCAATTCGGCGGCGATCGTGAGCGCATTCCGCGCCGAGCGATACGCCTCACGCAGACCGAGTAATGAATGGGTTGGTTTGCTCATCCCTGCCGATACAACACCGCTTGGGGTACGCATAGCGAGTTGAACGCGGAGTTCATCCACCATCGTTCGCACGCGCAACAAGGCGGGCATCGTGCCATCGGTGGGGTATAACGCCACAATCGCATCCACATGCTGACCGACTGCGCCGTTAATCCCACGCCGAGCCAGATCATCGCGCACCAATGCAACTAGGGGTTCTATCGGCAAAACCACACCTGATGAGGTGGTCGCCCGAAACACCGCCACAATATACACCGAATCCACATCAAAACCCGCTTGCCCCGCCCGCGTGATGAGCAATTGGTCATCGTTGGATGAGCCACTCAGCCACATCTGCACCCAATCGCCACGGGTTTGCTCTACCGCAGAGGCAATCGCCCGATTTTTCGCCCATTCGACCGCACACACATCCGCGCCATACGTCAACACCAAACGGTCAAATTCATCTAATGTGGTGGTTGTATCTACTAACGATAAATAACCGGCAATGCGTTTTTCGGCTTTGATGACAATCGTATGCCCAATCGGACTACGGGCGATGATGCCCGGTGTTTGTGGGGCTTGATTTTCGAGCCAACGTTGAAAATCATGATACGGCAGGCTTTGGAGCAAACCTGCCCCACTGCTACGGCGGGTGACATTCGGATACATTTGCGCCATCATGACACCCGCATCATCGTGAATGACAACGGGTTTGGCGGTGGCGCGGGCGATGATATGCAATAAACTGCTCAAATCACGGTTTTCTGCCGATAACGAAATCAGTTGGCGTTGAATATCCAGCGCCCGTTGGGTCAGTTGTGAGGCTTGGTTGAGGATGAGTTTATTCACAGCCCGTTCTATCGCCGTCAGGTTGGTATCAGACGGCATCGACAAGAGGGCAATGCCCCGTTCTAACGCCGATGCAATCGCCGTCTGCGAGACAGAATCGCGCACAGCAACGGCGTTCACACCGGCATCTGCCAAATGTGTGACGACTTCGGCAAGGGTGATGCGACTATCGTAGCCACGCACAATATCCATCGAAACCAGCGCCAATTCGCCCCCGTTAATATCAGGGAAAGCGGGCGGTTGGGCGCGAATCGTCACCGCCCATTGGATAGTCATATCGGGTGAGCCTGCCAACAGGGTGCTACCCAATGGCAAAGCATATTGCAAGAGGGCTTGTAACGTTGCGGTGTTCGATGAATCGGTCATCTACATCATCCATTCGATGAAATTATCATCATGCAAATTCCACGTATCATAAATGTAGGTGCGAGGGATTATCATGCACCTACCGATTATACTCACAATATGAATTATAAATTAAATTCAGCTTTCACATCCTTAACCCATTGCTGAATCCGACCCGCCGTAAGTTCACTTTGACCATCTTCATCTATACCTAAACCGAGAAAATAATTTTCGCCTTCAATTTTGGCTTTCGACTCATTGAATTGATATTTTTCAGTCGACCAAACCCCATACACATCCGCGCCATGAAGCATCAATTCATCGCCCAACATGCCAACGGCATCCAAAAAGTTGAACCCGTAACCATTTTGGTCGCCTAAGCCGAAAATTGCCACTTTTTTGCCATTAAAATTCATACTGGCAATTTTGGGGAAGAACACCGCCCAGTCGTCTTGTAATTCGCCTGTGTTCCATGTGGGGATACCCATAATGAGATATTCATAACTCAGAACTTGTTCTGGTGTGGCGCTCCCAATGTTATGCACCTCAACAGTGCCAGCCCCTGCTTGCTTATCGAATTCCTCTTTGATTTGATAGGCAACCGCCTCGGTTTTACCTGTACTACTACCATAAAACAGACCAATTTTTGCCATAATAGACCTATTCCTTTATCTGATAGAAACAATTCACCCCAAAACTATAACAAAAATTAACCCTCACAAAAAGGGCTATCCATAACCACTTTTCAGAAATTAAAAATAAGGGCATAAAACCCTTGTTTTTAGTCGAGTTATCTCATTTTTGATACTAGATTGTTATTTGGCGACGATGCTCAATGTGATGTTGGTGGGGCGTTCTTCTGTGCTAAAGAAACCTTCTTCTGCGACAATGAACGAAACCACACCATCTACGGTTGGGGTAAATTCAACACTACCTGCGGTGGCGTTGCGAATACCAAATTCACCACGCACATCAAAGCCATATTCATCTACACCCAAGACAAAATCTACACGAGCGCCTTTTTCTGGGTTATCGGTGGTCACGGTCAAAACATAGGTTGTGCCTGCGGTGGCGGTGAAACGCACCACATCAAAATCTACGACGTTTTCTTCAATCACAACGGTCACATCACCTTCATCGAGTGTCAGAAGGGTATCGGTGACAACCGAGAAGGTGACGGGCGAGGCGACATCAGACACCGAGTAAGATGACAGCTTGACCGAATACAAACCAGACAACGGCAAAACGACACGGCGAAGGGGACGCGCACCGATGAAGAAATCGCTATTATCGGCGACAACAACCCCATCTGGACCGGTGAGGGCAATGTCAATGCTCAAGAAATTCTCGTTGGCGGCGCTAATGGTGACAACATCGCCTGCGTTAGCCTCAAACGAGAAGAATTGGGGTGTGCCATTAAATTGGATAGCCAGCGCATCACCGATAGCGACAGGTGTCACTTCACCTGCGGTTACAGTCAATGTGAATGCGCCAGAGCCTTCACCAAAAAATGCACCCACACGAATGGTATATGTACCTGTAGCGGGGACAAAGAAGGCTAGATAGGGATTGGTTTCACCACCACTATCATCATCATAGGCAAGTTCTGTACCAGCCGCATCAAGAACGGTAAGATTGCTATCGAAATCAGTCGAGACAACCGTGATGATAACCAATTGACCCGCTTCTAAATTGATTGTATAAACCACGTCCGAGTCTGTACGAGTTCCTTCAACAGTATCGCCAACATTGATGACATCTTGCGCGAAAGTGGCGCTGGTCATGAGCAAGAACAGTGTGATGAGCAACCCAGAAAGAACGAAACGCACGTAACGCATAGTTGATTTTCCTCTCTTGTAAATATGCAAAAAGTGTTGCTATTTACACTATACGCTAAGATTGTGCTTTTTGCAACAATTCGTTATGTTCTAAAAATGTGTGAACGGCTTGCGCCAAAATTTCGTTTCCGCGTGGGTTGAGGTGCATATCTTCTGTGTAATACAGCAATTCGCCTTGTTGGGCATATTCAGCGAAAATCGGCAACATATCCAGACAGGTCAACGCGAGTTCATCACACAAATCGAGCATCGTCTGATGATTATTCTCGAAGATGGTCATCGTCTCATCACCCAAAATCGGCGCAGTCAGATGTGCATACACCAATTCGCGCACAGGGATGAGGATAATCACCAGTCGCCCCCCCCAGCGAGTCACCAAATGTTGTGCATCCTGATAGGCTTGTTTGGTATGCGGATACCCCGCTATTTTGCGCGGATCGGTCATATCCAGCGCCACTTGTTCGTAAGTCTGACCAAAACCCAACACCCCGTCACGGATGGGGATGGTATGCGTTTCGGCAAAAAATGCCCGTTCAAAACTATTGGTATACGGTGCTTCATTAAAAAATGCCAATTCAATCAAGGCAAACGCCAATGAGTGTTCACGCAACCATTTCACCCACGCGGGGACATCGGCTTGGGCGCGGGCATCAGCTTCTTGAGCGCGAATTTCGCGTTCAGATAAATAATCAATACGTGGGATTTGCCCTTCTAAGACGCGCAGTTGATAATCTTCATCAAAATCGTTGCCAAAAAATTGCCATAACACAATGGGGGGGTTAATTTGAACAGCATAATTTTTGAGCATGTTGTAATGACTCACACCGCCCGTTGCGCCTTGCCCAAAATTGACTACCCCTACCCCCGATATATCTTCGAGTCGTTGCACCCAACAATCGGGATATTCTGTAAAGCAAAAGGTGAACGAATCGCCGACAACGGCAATGGTGGGGGTGTAATCTAATGGGCGATTGCGAAATCCAAAACTACTGCCGAGTAGGGTATTGGTGGTGACATGAAAGATAATATCTTTGCTGGCGGCATATTGATAATTTTGCAAATCAGGGCGCATAACCACATTATGCTCACCAACGGTTTGCATCATCTCCATGCGGTTAATGGCATCATCTTCGCCTGCCAAAATGCGCTCGGCAGGTCGCCTGAGCCTATCAGGTAACGATGGCACAGCAACGCGCAATAACAATTCGAGTAAAATCGCAATCACCACCAGATTAATGACGATGATAACGCCTATTTTGAATACCTTCTTCATCAAATTTACGAACACCTTTAAGCTATTAGGCTTGGTCTATGGCATGACGCACTTGGCGCGTCAAATCAGTAAAATCGGGGTGGTAGAGTAAATCGGCACGGCGCGGACGGGGTAACATCACCGCAATTTCGGCGATAATTTTGCCCGGTCGGCGACTAAATACCATTACACGGTCTGCCAATAATACGGCTTCGGATATGCTATGTGTCACCATGATGGTGGTCTGACCATCGCGCCCCCATACCGAAAGTAGGTCAAGGCTCATTTTTTCGCGGGTGAGCGCATCCAACGCCCCAAACGGCTCGTCTAATAATAACACTTCTGGACGTTGGATAAGGACACGCCCCAATGCCACCCGTTGCGCCATCCCACCCGATAACGCCGATGGATAGGCATTTTCAAAACCCGCCAAACCGAGTTGAGGCAATAAGTCGCGTGCCATATCGAAGCGGTCGGATTTTTTCATGCCAGCGAGTTCGAGGGGCAAGGCGATATTTTCTAAAACGGTGCGCCACGGGAGCAAATTCGCCGATTGGAACATCACCCCCACTTGCGATGATGGGCGGGTGATGGGTTTATCATCCAACAAAGCTGTGCCTTCGGTGGGTTGGGTCAAACCCGCCAAAACGCGGATGAGCGTGCTTTTTCCACAACCGCTCGCGCCGACAATCGCCACAAACTCACCCCGTTTGATGGTCATGTTGATAGGACCAAGCGCGGTCAGGACACCGCCATCGGGCGCGGGATACGCCACAATCAATTGATGTGCTTTGATATGTGCCAAAATGACTTCCTCATGGGTTATAGGTTAAAATGGGTGATCGGGATAAGTGTTACGCCTTCAGCTTGCGCGATTTTAGCTTGCTTTTCGTCTATGGTGATGAGGGTATAATTCAAGTGCAATCCTAACGCGATATAACTCGAATCGTAGACGGCTAAGTTATGTTTGACAGCGATTTCAAGCGTTTTTGGCAAAAAGAAATCCATTGCCATATATTGAACAATCATACCGCGTAGAACTGTCAATAGGTTTGTCGCATCGTGATATGACATCCCCGAAAAACGTACCCGTTTCCAGAGGACATTTGTACATTCTAGCAAGCAAAATTCAGGCGCTATCAAAACATCATTGTATGTCTGTTGGCGTAAAAAACCACGCACATTATTTGTGAATTGACCAACCACTAGGTTTTCCACAATGACACGTGCATCAACAATATAGTGCATCGTATTAATCTCTATCTTCACGGAGAAGGTCAAGATTAGTTTTTGCATTGGGTGGTGGTGTCCAACGATATTGGTCGGCTAAATCATTCACCTCATCCCATGTCAAACGATTTCGCTCTTCTCTATCAACCATAGCAAATTGATAGAGGTGCAACATTTTATCATCTATCGCCTCTTTGATGATTTGATTTAATTCATCGCGGGTTATATCTGCAATTGTATCTAATTTCACATCCGTCTTTATAGTTTCCATCATCATCACCTTTCTACTCGTTATTCCCAATTATAAACCCATGTTAAATAAATAGAGATGATTGTTCGGGTGGCATGAGTGGCTTGATGCACTCTGGCGAATCGTTACGGACGTTATTCACCATCGGCGAAACGGGGTGATAGCGCATCTTTTCTTGTGGGTAGCTGTTGAGCAATGGCATCAGCGCCGTAGCAGGCAATTCATCTGGCGATAGCCACAAATCATAATCTTCGGGGTCTAAAATCACCGCCATGCGATGATGAAAGGGACGGATGAGGTCATTCGGCTCGGTGGTGATGATGGTACACGTTTCGACCGTATCACCATCAGGACTACTCCACGTTTCCCATAAGCCCGCAAAAGCAAATACCTGATTATCGGCGAGGTAGATATAATACGGTTGCTTGGTTTTGCCCTCACCCTTGCCCCATTCGTAAAAGCCAGTGGCGGGGATTAAACAACGTCGCCGTTTGAATGCCGTCCGAAAAGATGGTTTTTCGTGCAAAGTCTCGGCACGGGCGTTAATCAACGAACTGGCGATAGACGGGTCTTTGCTCCAAGATGGGATAAGCCCCCATTTTTGAAATGTCAGGGTTTGCGGGGCTTGGTTGGTGATGACGGCAACGGGTTGGGTGGGCGCGATATTATACCGTGCCACAATCAACCCCTCTGGCAATGCCGTCAGGTTAAAATGCGTTTGGAGCGACTGGACATCGGTCGCCAATACAAACCGTCCACACATGACTTATCTCTTCTTTCCGTTCTTACCACCCTTACCTGCTTCGGTGATTTGGCGGATAAAATTCAGACCTGTCAACGAGAGTCCTAGCAGTTGCATAGTGGGGATTTTAGTCGGTTTGCCCCCATTGCGTTCTGCATCTTCTTCGGCGGCACGATTAAACAGATAGGCGGCGAGCAAACCAAATATACCACCCAACAAACCACCCATCACATAGGTTTTATTTTTCCAGTTTTCGTTGTTGTCCATCATCTTGTTTATCCTCTACTCGGTCAAATATCCGAAATAACGGGCGCAAAAATTCAGTCCGTGCGTTAAATTGTATAGACCGCTTGGCGACAGAGTGTGTGATATTTTGTGCGCCAAGTTGTACTTTTTTCGATGTGTGTTGTAATTTTCGTAAGCGATACACAGCGCCAGAATCGAGGCGAATCAATCCGAATATCCCTGCCACTAGCGCGAGATACAGGGGTATACCACAGATCATCAATGGGCAAAGCATGAGGACTATCATGAATATATCGCCCAAAATCGAAATTTGGTCGGGCAACAACGCGATCGGCGAGGCTTCGATGATGAGCATCATGCCAATCAGAAACAGCAACACGGTCAATAACACAATCCCCAACATGGCACGCCGAAAACTGGCTTTTGCCGATACGATTTTTTTAGGAGGAGTTGTGGTTGTTATCATGTATCATTCGCCAATTTTGCTGTTGGATTTATCGCCACTCTATGCTTAAATTTTACCTTAGAACGTTTAATCACAAAAGGCTAAAGGCAAAATGTCGCATGTATCTCCTGTTCAGCAACGGTTACACATCACATTTGGTAAATATGGTTCACTGATGTATATCGGCAGTTTAGATATGGCGAAGGTTTGGGAACGGGTGTTGCGCCGTGCCGATTTGCCGATCTTTTATTCGCAAGGATTCAGCAATCGTCCGCGCATCCAAGTGGCGGCGCAATTGCCACTGGGTGTGACCAGCGAATGCGAATTGTTAGATGTGTCTTTGCGCGAAAGGCTCGATACGCTCGATGATATTCCGCAACGACTCATGTCGGTCAGTCCAGACGGGTTGGTGGTGCATCGCGTTATCAACGTACCCATCGATATGCCTGCTCCCCAAACGCTCATCCGCACCGCCGAATATCGGATTGAACTGGATGACATTTCTGTGGATGAATTGACCAAACGGGTGAATGATTTGTTGGCGCGTGAGCGCATTATCATCGAAAGTGAGCGCAATGGCAGGCGGTCTGTTACCGATTTGCGCCCGATGATTCACGAATTACGCATCGGCGAAGACGGGGCATTATATGCACATCTCGACACAGGCGAGCGGGGTAATTTGCGCCCGCATGATGTCATGGAGCATTTGGGCATCAGCGACCATGTTGTCAAGGTGCATCGCTACCAATTACACCTCGAAGGGTATGAAAAACTCATCAAAAATTGAATTGGGCATGAGAAGTTATGGCAAAAATGGTTGGTTTTGGCATATAATAAAAATGGATGTGTATTGTATTGTTTGGGAGCAATAATTTTGGCTGATGAAGAGACCCACCCCGAAGATAATAATGATGGGGATAACAAAGATAGCTTCTCTAAATTCATAGATGATAACCTGAATTTAGATGGAATGCCTGATGCGCCCAATGTCCCGAAGACGATTAAGGATGATGAAAATATCAACCCGCCACCATCGTCTAATCCGTTTACATCGCGTTTTGGCAAACCATCGGGTGGTTTTTCGCGTTTTGGGATGTCTAAATCGGATGATGATTTTGAACCCGATGATGATACCAACCCCTTCACAGGCTCAAGTAGATTTTTGAGCAAAAAACCACCTTTTGGTGGCGATAATGCCGACCGCCCTAGCCCCTTCGGTGGTGGTACAGGCTCACGATTCGGCAGTGGTGATAGCGGAAGCCGTTTCGGAAGTGGCAGTCGGTTTGGGGGTAATCATGATGACAACGCCAGCGATAACCCGTTTGGTAGCCCATTTGGCAGAAGCAAAACGCCTCCACCACCGCCCAGTCAATTTTCGGCATTAGGACGTTTGAGTAGTAACCGCCAACCTGCACCAAGTCGGTTTGGGCAGACACTCCCCAAATCATCTGCCGAAAAACGGGCAGAATTTTTACGAAAATACGCTCAGACGGTCAAAGAATTATTAACAATCATCTTATTAGTCTTGCTGTTTGCTTATTTCATCTCCATTTTCACCCAAAATCCCATGAAAGGTGAAATCGAGCATTTGCAACAAACCATCAGCGAACAAGAGGCTCAAATCCGTCAATTGCAAGCACAAATCGAAGCCATGAACCGCGAGCGATAAATCTATTGAGCATATTTTAAGGTCTGTGGTGGCGGATTAGCGCCATTAGGCGCGTATATCCGCCATTTTGAATACTACCCTAATTTTATCCCCATCGCCCAAAGCACCCAAAACGCCAAGACCAAATTCAGGGCGATTAAAAAGCCTGTTTGCAGTTGACCAGTAATATCAAGTGGCGGTTTGCCACTGGCATCGGTACGAATGAACAAAAATGTCATCACCAGACCAATCACGATAGATACCGCCACCACTGGCAAGAACCAATCGGGCAAGCCCATCTGAATCACGCCCAATACGCCACATACCACCGCCACCGCAATCGCGCCATACATCAGAATAAAGGCATTTTGCTTGCCGACACGGATGGTCACATTTTTGATACCCGCTTTTTTATCGGCATCGAAATCACGCGCTTGGTTATACAGTTGCCCATAGGTAGATGCCAAAATGGTGGCAACCGCCACAAATACAATCGCCGAATGGACTTGGTTGGTATAAATAAAATACCCCGCTAATGGCAACAATCCGCCCAACATTAGCGTATGCGAGACAATATCTAAGCCTATAGTAGATGATTTGAGGCGAACAGGTTTCCATGAGTATAAAAATGAGAGGATGAGGTTCAAAATGCCGATGGCTAAAACAATACCACCCCCCAAGAAATACAAGGCTAACGCCAGCAAGACCACTCCACCGCAGGCAATCCACGCGGTTTTCAGGTCGAGCGTGCCGTTGGTGATGGGGTTGCGCTTGGCGCTAATCGGATGAGCGGCATCGTCTTCGGCATCTTCCATATCATTTATCATGAAGGCAAACGACACGGTGAGAAAATTGGCGAGCGCCACCACAAACACCCGCCAATCGAGTTGTGTGCCATGCACCATATACGCCACCAATGCCCCCAAAAAGGTGAGCGATACCAAATAAAGTTGTTCCTTCCAACGCGATAAGCTAATTAGCCCTTTGATCACATTCCGACTATTGGGTTGTGTATTTACAGAGTCCACAAGGCTACCTTTCTTAGATACACTCTCACATGAGAATTTGATGAATGGCATAAGCATATCATACTCTATGCCAGATGGTTAGGGATTTTGATATAATCTAGCTAATGATTGATGACAAAAATGGATTAAACCTAATGAGATTATTGACACTACTTTTGATGGTCTCGGTGCTAATGGGGTTTGCGACATGGGCTTTTTCGGCAGATAACGCACCCCAACCACAACAAATCAACGCAGAAGATTGTGATACCGATACGCCATCCATACCCCGTCATACGGTGGTCGCCGATATTAACTATACCGATAAAACTGTGCGCGTTGACCAGCGCATTTTGTATCAAAACACCACTAACACCGATTTAACCGATATTGTCTTGAATGTCGATGCCAATCGGTGGATGAATACCTTCTTCTTAAGCGAATTAACAGTCGGTGATGGTTTCGCCACCTATACGCTCGATGAAAAACGCCTGACCATTGCGCTGGATGCCCCACTCGGTCGCGGATGCGCCCTGACGATTAAACTCAAATTTCATATTGATGTCCCACAAATCGGCGGGGGGCTTATCACCGATTCAAAAGGTTATTTGGGCTATACTGCCCGTCAGATGAATTTGGGTCATTGGTTGCCAACAGTGGCGGTGTATCATCAAAACGCATGGATAACCCAACCTGCGTTTTACATCGGCGAACAAGAGGTGATCGCGCCCGCCGATTGGATCGTCACGCTCAATTTTATCAACCCACCCGAAACGTTGACCGTTGCCGCCGCAGGAGTCGAGACCAACAGCACCCCGACGACCAAACAATACCAACACCTGAATTCACGCGAATTTAGCCTGAGCATCAGCCACCAGTTCAATGTGGCATACGAATTTTTGCCCAATGGCAAACAAGTCGAGTTGTATACCTTCACCGACCTTGTGGCACAAGGCAATCGTCATGTTTCGCCAGAAGAAATTGCCATTCATGCCTTGCGCTCTGCGGTACAAAGTTTTAAGATGTTCAGCGATTTATTTGGCGAATATCCTTATGAACGACTCTTGGTTGTACAAGGCGATTTTCCGGATGGGATGGAATTTAGCGGGTTGGTATTCGTAGGCGATAGATGGTTCACCCGTTATAATGGCGACCCCGCGGGTTATCTGATGCTCATCACGGTGCATGAAGTGGCACATCAATGGTGGTATGCCCAAGTGGGCAATAATCCTGCGCTCAATCCCTGGTTAGATGAGGCGCTCGCCACGTATAGTGAATACATCTACATCGAAGAATATTATCCCGATTTGCGCGAATGGTGGTGGGATTTTCGGGTGAATCAATTCGCGCCAGAGGGTTTTGTCGATTCCGCCGTTTACGACTTTCCGAATGTACGTGCGTATATCAATGCAGTGTATTTGCGTGGCGTGCGGATGCTCCAAGAAATTCGTGTTAAGATTGGTAAAGAGGCATTTTTTAATTTGCTCGCCAATTATGCCCGAACCCAAAAAGATGACATCGCCTTTCCGCAAGATTTTTGGGCAATGATGACACCAGAACAATCAGAACAAACCAAAGACATTCGCCTAAAATATCTGCGCGTGTCTCAACCATAAGAGAGGAATTTTTCATGGGCGCATTTTTGAGTAGTCTTCTGGCAATTTTATGTTTTGCTGTATATGTCCCGATTTTCATACTCGCCCTCACGACCTTGACCAAAGGCGAGGTCAAGATACGTCGTCCGATTCAAGGCGGAGTCGAAATCAAGCGGATTAGCGGTTATCGGGCGACCATTTACGCGATTGGGCAATTTTTGATATGGTTGCCCGCCGCTTATGGTGCTTTTATGACAACGCGCACCAGCAACATCGGATTTATGTTGTTGGGTTTTGTGTTTAGCATCGCTATCGGCTATGCCAACACACAATTGGGACACCGCATGAGTGGCGATGTGACTCATCTAACATTTGAGCAGATGGGATTCAAATTTAACCTGCAAAATTTCGCTAAAAATCGCTGGAATGTGCCAACTGAGAGCGATGATGAGCCAGAAAAACCCAAAAACACCATTGGCACAATCCATAACGCCGATATAGAAGATGCCGTATTTTATGATGTGGTAGATGACAACTCAGAAAAGCCCAAAAATGATGATATAACATCATAATATCGGCAGAAAACTATAAATTCTCCATCATATTTCCATCATATTTCCATAACTTGGACGTAAGATGTTACATCACGACCTCTTCAAATATGCTACACTAAGCATTAACATTGCTACACAACACATGGGTGATTATGACTTATGATGGATGAACAAAATAATCCCAAAATCAAATTTATCGCGCAGATGTCTAGCCGAATTTTTCAGCGCGTGATACGCGGTCAGATAGATTATGAAACCGATATGAAAACCTTGCAAAAATATCGGGACATGGCGACGCAAGAAAACGCCCCACGCCAACAGGCAAATATCACCAATACGATGGCGATCCTGAATAGTTTTGCAGGTCATCTGAAATTGGCAGAAGACCAACTGAATAACCTATTCGAGATTTACAAACGCCTCGATAATCTGTCGGGTATGGCATTAGCGTATAACAATCGCGCCTTTTTCTTGTTGACATTGGGGCGCTATGCCGAAGCAGAGGCAATTTACACCGAGGGCATGGCATTTTGTGAAGCGCATCCCGAAGAAACACTGCGTAGTTATCCACGAATTTTGTCGGGATTGATGGCGGTTTGCTACATGCGCCAACACTATGAGAATATGCCCGTCTATTTCGGCAAAATACAAGCCATTCAAGACAAATTGCTAGAAGATAATCGCCAAAACTACGCTAATATCATGACCGAAGTGTATCGCAATATGGGCGAATATCACCTGCATCGAAAAGAGTATCCCCAAGCCCAAAGCATGGTGCGTTTGGGGATGAGTTTCGCACAAGGGTTAGATTTGCCGTTTGAACTCGCCGATTTGTATCATACCCAAGCGCATATCGCCTTAGCGATGGACAACACCGATGAAGCCGAAGCATCATGGGCAAAAGCCCTCGACACGCTCGACAAAATACCCGCAAAAGCCAATGTGGGGCGTAACCTGACGGAAGAGGCGCGATATTTAGCCCGTCATGGCTATGCAGACCACTCACGCCGATTTGCCAAATATGCCTATGATATTTTCCAGGGGTTCAATATGACCGAAGACGCAGACCTAGCGGTGGCGCTGTTGTGACACCATAATTCGTGACACCACAATTGAGGAGGATAAGACGGTCGTCCCGACTAGCCAATCCCCATAAATATGGTTATCATTAGGGGTGTGTTGCATTTTGTTTCGTGAAGGAATTTTTGTGTGGCGGACGAAAAAGTAGAGACACCCCCAACGGAGTCATCCACTGAACCAACAACCACCAACGAAATAAAACCGCGTCCCTTACCTGTGGTACGTGGCGCACGTCCACGCCCACAACCGAAACCCTTCAAACCCAAAAAAGCCCCCAAAACAGTACAACCCGAATTCTGGGATCGCGTATTCGATAGCCTACCCCCGTGGATAGATGAGATCGCGGGCATTGCCATGTTTGTGTTCGGCGTGCTGTCGATTTGGTCACTGATAGACCAAAGCACGCAAGCCACCGTCGCCCGTGCATGGGCATCCGTCCTCACGCAAGCCTTCGGCAAAGGCGCGATATTCATCGCAGTTGGCATTTTATTGGTCGGCATTTTAATCTGGTTGCCCAAATTGGGAATACTCATCACCTATTCACCGCGCCGATTGTTGGCGCTCGAAATCGCCTTCTTGGTGTTGCTCGCCCTGTTTCATCTCACCGAACAAGATAACGAACTCCGCGCCATCGCCCGCGCAGGTCAGGGTGGTGGATTCATCGGCTGGGGCATGAGTGCGCCGATTTATGGATTATTCGGCGAGGCAGTTGCCATTTTCTTTTACGGGATCATCTTGGTGATTTGCATCAGCATGGTGATTGGCATCCGCAAAAAACACATCCGCGAGGCGCTGAAAGCGATTGAGAATTTCTTGTATGTACAAGGTGAAGGCTGGGCATCCATCCAAATCGAGACACCCAAACCCCAAAAAGCGGTTAGCCCTACCCTACCTAAGCCCGCACCATTGCCCGATGTCGAAAAAATGGATGTGACCGAAGCGCACAAACAACGGGTGACGGTGATGCGTATCAAGCCCGATTTGAGCGCCATACCACCGAGTCAGCGCCCATCGGCAGAGCCACCCAAACCCAAGCCGAAACCATTCCTCACACCGACCGAACAACTCGAATTGGATTTGGCGCGTCTGGAGCGGATTTTATCACAATCAGAAAAACCACCCGAAGCGCCCGGTCAACTCAAGGGTGAATTAGCGGCATTAGGGACATTGTTACCGCGTAAACCCAAAGAAGTGCAATTGGTAGAACGTCCCGATGGGCGTATCAAACGCTATTTCACCACCGAGAGCATGAAAGAGGCGAAAAAACTGGTCAAGCGCGATAAAGCCTTGCCCCCGCTCGACTTACTCCAAGACGTGGAATATGACCTGCCTAGTGAAGAAGAAATCAACCTGAATGTGGTCATCATCGAAAACACGTTGCTCGAATTCGACATCAATATTGATGTCGTGGATGTGAAAGCGGGTCCAACAGTGACCCAGTACGCTGTCCGTCCGTATCGGGAAGTTAAAGATGAAGAGGGCGACTTGGTGCTCGAACGCACCCGTCTGAGCAAAATCGCTTCGCTGGTCAATGATTTGGCGTTGGCATTATCAGCCAAACGTTTACGGCTCGAATTGCCCGTACCCGGTCATAATTATATGGGCATCGAAGTGCCGAATCGTAATGCGGGGACGGTCGCTTTGCGCTCGGTATATGAGAGTAAAGCCTTTTTCGATGCGATGGCGAAGGCAAAATCGCCCCTCATCGTCCCATTGGGGCGCGATGTGGCGGGTGAACCTGTCATCGTCGATTTAGCCACCATGCCTCACTTGTTGGTCGCGGGGACAACGGGTAGCGGTAAATCGGTGGCGATTGCGGCGATGGCAACGGCACTTCTTATCAACACGTTGCCAGAAGATGTCAAAATCATTATGCTCGACCCCAAAATGGTGGAACTCTCGCGGTTTAACGGTGTACCGCATCTACTCGGACCCGTGGAAACCGATATGGAACGTATCATCGGCGTGTTGCGTTGGTGTACCCGCGAGATGGACAGGCGTTATAAATTGCTCGAAGAGGCACAAGCCCGCAATATCGAAATTTACAATTCGCGTTTAGGTCCGCGTAAAAAGTCGGAACATCTGCCCTATATCGTCATTTTGGTGGATGAAATCGGCGATCTGATGATGAGTAAGCCCGATGAAACCGAGAAAACAGTGACACGTCTGGCACAGATGGCGCGTGCGGTGGGGATGCACCTCGTCATCGCCACACAACGCCCATCGGTGGATGTCATCACGGGGTTGATTAAAGCCAACTTCCCCTCGCGGATTGCCTTCGCAGTCGCTTCGAGTGTCGATTCGCGGGTTATCCTCGATTCTGTCGGCGGTGAAACGTTGTTGGGGCGTGGCGATATGCTCTATCAGGCGGCGGATGCGGGCGCACCCAAACGGCTACAAGGCTGTTTTGTGAGCGATGCCGAGGTGCGTGCTGTGGTTCAATATTGGAAAGATTGGGTAGAACAACAAGCCAAAGAAGCCAAACCCGATACGCCGACTATCAGCACCTCTGCACCGTGGGAACGGGCGCTCACACGGCGCGAATTACTCGCAGAGACCGACCCCATGCTCGAAGAAGCCATCGAATTGGTCGTCAACGAACAAGAGGCATCTGCTTCGATGATTCAGCGTAAACTCAATTTGGGTTATCCACGGGCGGCGCGTTTAGTAGATTTGCTCGAAGAATTGGGCGTGATTGGTGAATCGATTGATGGTGGACGTACTCGTAAAGTCCTCATCGAAAAAGGCAAAGACCCCTTCCAAGAGATTTTGGATAAACGCAAACCGGGCAAATAATTATCTATCTCTATCCTCATTGGAGAGGGAAAATTTCTCATCCCTCTCCGCTCAGATTCGACTCAATCAGGGCAAAAAGGTGTTGGTATATGCGCCAGCGTAATCGGGCAAGGCGGGCAAAATGCCCAAATCCACTAGTACCTGCGCGGTTTGCGCCCAATCAGCTTCATCACTGAATCCCAATTGTTCCGCTTCCCACAATTGAATCGTTTCGAGCAACACATGGAATTGGATGAGCAATTCGGGTTCAAATTCGGCGCTCAGGCGTTCCCATAACGCATCCCGACTTTCGGCAACCGCTTCGGCTTCGGTGGTGCTGGCTAAGAAATCCCATTGGGCTTCGGCTTCTGCCTCTAAAAAGGCGATAAAATCGTCATCGGCAGGCAAACTATCGACATAATCCAAGCTGACCAGATAGGCATACGCGGGGTTTTGAATGGTGGTCATCAACGCAAAATCAAACGCATTCACCAAAAGTGTCACCAATTCTGGATTTTGGGCAATCAGCGTCTCGCTGGTGACAACCCCATTCGAGACCATATTGGCATAATCAGCCACTCGGATCACCGACACACCTGTAATATCCCCACATTCACCGTTATCGGCGCGGAGTTGAACTTGAAGTGGTTCGTTGTTGATATATACCACACTGGCATCTACCCCACCTGCACAAATCACATCAGGGGCATTAAACCCGATTTCTTGAAGTTGGATGTCGGCTTCGGTCATGTCATTGACAGTCAACAAAGCAGTCAGGGCGCTATAACTCGCGCCGAAGCGACCAGGGACACCCACGCGCAACCCGCGCAATTCTTCGACAGTGGTAGCGGGGGTCGTATTTGGAATGACGATGCCCACTGGATATTCTTGAAACCAGTTATATATCATCACGACGGGGCGTTGACCAAACCGCGCCATGAGGACTTGTTCACCGCCGATCATGCCGAAATCAAAATCACCCGTAGCGATTAAATCCACACCGACAGGCTCATCGCCATGTTCGATTTGAAATTCATACCCCGATTCGTCTAACGAGCCAAGCGCATCCATGACATACACAGGCGCGAATTGAATATTGGGGATGAAGGTCAAAAAAAAGCGAATAGGCGTTTGGGCAGAGCTACCCCCTACCATCAACACCGATACAACCAAAATAACCAATAGAGATACACGTTTCATGTCAAACTCCTTATTTATACAGAACGCCACGCTAAAAGTTTGCGTTCTAATACCGAAACCAAGCCATATAATCCCCCCGCCATTAGCGCCATGGTGATAGCACACACAAACACGAGCGGGGTGTTATATTGATTGCGAGCGAGGTTGATATACATCCCCAAACCCGCATTCGCAACGATAAATTCGCCAACCACTGCGCCGATGACGGCGAGTGTGGCGCTGGTCTTTAAGCCTGTGAGCAAAATGGGCATGGCGGCGGGTAATTCCAATTTGCGAAAAGTCTGCCAGCGATTGGCACGATACACCCGCATCACCTCGCGCCATTCACGCGGGATGCTCCGAATACCCGTGACAGTGTTCATCAACATCGGAAAAAAGACAATCAGCGCACAGGTGATAATTTTGCTCTGTGACCCACTGCCGAACCACACCACCAATAATGGGGCATACGCCACCACAGGCACGGATTGAAACGCGATGATAATCGGCGCAAGGAGCGCCTCAAATAGGCGAATTTTGGCGATGGCATAGCCTAAAAACATGCCCATCAGCACGCCAATCGCTAATCCGGGTAGCACCTGTCCTAATGTGACAGAGGTGTGCTTCCAGAGTGTGCCATTTTGAATCACTTTCTGAAATTCGTTGAAAACGCTCATTGGCGCGGGCAATAAAAACGGTTGGATAACTTCGAGCGATGTGACAACTTGCCATAAGCCCAAGACAAGCAACAGGCTCGCTATCCACATACCCCGAAATGGGAGGAATTTAGTCGGGATGCGTCCCATACGCCCAATTTTCAGGCGCGGTTGAGAGAAGTGGAGGGGTGATTTTACGGTTATCTTTTCCATCAAAAATGCCCTGTTCTGCACATGATATACAGACAAACAGGGCATAATTAGGTATAGCTAAATATCACCCAAACCGATTCGATGATATACATCAAGAACAGTTGGGTTATAGATAGCCAAACTTACCAGCTATCCAAATTAATAGCTGGTAAGTCACCTTCTTCCATCCGGACTATGACTGTCGGCTTTGGTCTCTCACCAAATCCACCGGCATGATGAAACAGGCTCATCATGACTCACCCTCACATGAGGGCAAAACGGGTCGCGGGCTTGGACACACACGCCAATTGCGTGATGCTTTACCGCCGGTGGGGAATTCCACCCCGCCCTGAAGGTCTATACGAGTATTCAATTGTGAATATTATAGCATGTTCAGGGCGTGGGGTGAATAGACCAATCTTAAAAATTGCTATGCGTTAATGATGGGGGATAAATCCCCCACTACCTCAAAACAGTTACTGCACAGCCACGCGCAACAGGGTCATGATGCCCGCATTATCGCCTGTCGCCAACAGGCTACCATCTGGGCTAAAGGCAACACTGGTCGCGCCGTAGATATAACCAATATACGTTTCGAGCAATTTGCTATCAGCGATTTGATACAACGTCACGGTATTATCCAAACTCGCCAATGCCACAATCGTCCCGCTTGGGCTGAATGCCACCGACATAATCATATCACGCGGTCCCCTCACATCCGATTTGAAGGCAAGGCTGGCGCTATCATACAAACTCACCCGCGCATCCGTACACACCCGCACACCATTGCTCTCACCGAATGCGCCACAATGCGAAACAGCAAACGTGTTTCCATCGGGACTAACCGCTAAATCGGTGATGGCTTGAGTGGTTAAAGCAAGCGGTGTTGGCGTACTGGTGGCGAAATCCCAGACCCAAACGGTGTTATCATCGGCGGCGGTGATGAGGCGGTTATTCCCCAGGAATAAGACCGCACGCACAGAGGCGGTTTGACCATAATAATCTGCCAATTTTGCGCCTGTATTCAGGTCAAATATCTGGACACCGCCCAAACGACATCCGCCTGATGATAAATCACCATCCAAGCACCCACTCACCGCGCCGAATGACCAATCGGGGCTAATGGCAAAATCGATAGGGAAAAAGGGTTGGAATTGACCTTGAACCGTGCGGATGAGCGCCCCACCCTGCCAGAGATTCAACACGCCTAAATAATCGCCTGTGGCAATCAGGCTACCATCGGCTTTGAAATCGACAAAACTGGTGCGTGCCAGGCTATCATGATTGAGCGACTCGCCCGTGCGTTCTCCGTTGGCACTGCCCCAGAAACGCACAGCGTTATCTGCACCATTGGCGATGGCGAATTGTGACCCATCAGGGGCGAAAGCAATATCCACCACACTACCGCCCGCCTCGACCTTACCAATTTCGAGGGCGTTACTCGGCGCAATCTCGGCGAAGCGGGTAGCACGCAACCCTGTCACAGGGGTGAGATAATGCGATGTAGAGCGATTCACATCCGACTCAGGGATCCACGGATAGAGGTATGTGCCGTTGTCTTGGCGATACGAAATTTGCCACCATATCACCCCTGTCCCACATAACGGACCACCAACGACATTATAAACTGTCCCACGCGCCGCATTCGATACCAATCCCGAATCGGGTGTCGGTGATTGACGGATGGTTACACCTTCTTGAACAGTCACTTGGGCTTGCCCACCCAGAAATAAACGGGGCGCGAGATAACCTACATATCCAAACGGACAGGCAGAAGCCAACGGCACGGTGACGCTCTCGGATGTAATCGGCAACGCGGCGCATCCTGCGCCTTGCAAGGTGCTAACACTGCGATTCACCCAACCGAGTTCGCCATTTTTCATGATGACTTGTCGCCAATCGCCATCGTTACTCACGCCAATGACTGTATATACATCACCAGAACGGACACGTTCCCCTGTTTCGGGTTGGGATAAACCGGGCGACCAGCGAATCCGCGCATCCACCGCATATAATTGGCAAGTGGGTGTAATTCCTGTCACAGGGGAACTCACATTCACACTATTGGCGGGCGGTTCGTAAGCTAAAGTTTGAAATTCGCTATTCACGGGGATGCGATAACAATCTGCGCCACTCAGTTGAACATGATTGATAGATGCCCATACCAGCCGCCCCCCCAAATCCAGCGCGTACCACGATGTATCGGCTGTGCGCCCTACAACAGGCACAAACGAGGCGGCGCTCAAGTCGGTAATATAGGTCGAAGCAGTACTTGGTTCGGTATAAATCGGCGCGACACGCCCCAAAAATGCCGATGCGGAACAATTCAGCGAGCCACTGCTCCAATTGGAGGGTGTATTAACAGTGTATTGTGCCGATAGCAGGCGCGTATCACATAAAGCATACACATACGGGTCAGATGATAGCGTGATGTTGATAGGATGATCTGGATTGCTATCATACGTCATGCTGATTTGATACGGCGTGACGGGATAGCCCAAATTATACCCCGCCACCAATGGACACCCTAATGCGCTGTCGTTGGTCTGAGATAGCACCACGATCGTGCCACCCGTGGCGGTGCCGATATTGGGCAAAATGCTTTTTATCAACGCATCGGCGCGGGTATATAATTCAGCCTCAGTAGATTGAGCGACACTCGCAAACGGGATGTGCATCCCCACGAGCATGATGATGAAAAAGACGGTCATTTTTCGCATGTAAAATCGTCCTCCATGCAGATGGTATTCATTTTGATTTCAGTATAACCGCATGAGTGGCTTATCGCTATAAAGAGTTACGGAAAATTTAGAACTGGTTGTCAAAAAATTCCCCCCTAGCCCATTTTCACGATTTTCGTCATAATAGAAAGTGTTCATTCCGAACACATCTGAACATATTATCCATTGAACGTACTCAGGAGGTGCGCCCGTGGCAGTGGGTGATAAAAAACTCACACCGCGGCTGATTCGCCCCTTAATACAAATCTGGTGACTTTCAGCCCCCCATTTGGGCTGATGAATTTGTTATAATGATGCACTCAGAACCAATCAGAGAGAGGTATTAAGGATGTTTAAGGCAATCAGCCCAAAAGTCAATGTGAATCATGTCGAACAAGAGGTGCAAGAATTTTGGCGTTTGCACCGCATCTTTGAACGCACCATGACAGAACGCGAAGGTGGTGAAAGATTCGTGTTCTATGAAGGTCCGCCAACTGCCAACGGGCAACCGGGCAGTCATCATGTGTTGGCGCGGTCGTTCAAAGATTTATTCCCGCGCTATAAAACCATGCGCGGGTATTATTGCTTGCGTAAAGCTGGCTGGGATACGCACGGTTTGCCAGTCGAAATCGCCGTGCAAAAAGAACTCGGCATCACCAACAAACGCGAAATCGAGTCGTATGGCATCGCCGAATTCAATAAAAAATGTCGGGATAGTGTATTCCGCAACATTGCCGAATGGGAAAAATTGACCGAGCGTACAGGTTATTGGGTCAATTTGGATGAGGCATATGTCACCTTCACCAACGAATATATCGAAAGCGTGTGGTGGATACTCAAACAATTATGGGACAAAAATCTCATCTATCAGGGTTATAAAATCGTTCCCTATTGTACCCAATGTGGCACACCCCTGAGCAGTCATGAGGTGGCGTTGGGATACGAGACCGTCAAAGATCCAAGTGTGTTTGTGCGCTTCCCGTTACAAGATAAACAGGGCGTATATTTCTTGGTGTGGACGACCACCCCATGGACGCTTCCGGGCAATGTGGCATTAGCCGTTGGTGCAACGGTCGATTATGTCCAAGTCGAGGGTCCCGCAGGCGATGGCAAAGGCACAGAACAACTCATCCTCGCCAAATCGTTGATGGGGAAGGCGCTCAAAGACCCCGAAAATTATCGGGTGGTCAAAGAGATGAAAGGTAAAGACCTCGTTGGCATGCATTATCGCCCACTGTATACCTTTTTGCCTGTTGAAGGTCAAGATTACGCCTATGTCGTGGCGGGTGATTTTGTCAGCACCGACGATGGTACGGGCATTGTGCATATCGCGCCCGCTTTCGGTGAAGATGATATGAACGTGGGGAGACAATACAATTTACCCGTGTTGATGACTGTCAATAGCGAGGGCAAATTCATCGATGCTGTCACCAAATTTCGCGGGCAATGGTTCAAAGATGCCGACCCCGAAATCACCCGCGATTTACGGGAACGTGGCTTGATGTATAAAGTCGAGCAATACGAGCATAATTACCCGTTCTGCTGGCGTGACCATTCGCCACTGATGTATTTAGCCCGTGAGACATGGTATATCCGCACCACCGAATACCGTGATCGTATGGTAGCGGGCAACCAAACCATCAACTGGGTGCCAAATCACATCAAAGACGGGCGTTTTGGGGATTGGTTGGATAACCTCAAAGACTGGGCGCTCGGTCGTGAACGTTATTGGGGAACGCCATTGCCCATTTGGGTGGATGATCAAACTGGTGATATGCTCTGCGTGGGCAGTGTCGAAGAATTGAGCCGATTAACAGGGCGCGATTTGACAGGCTTGGAATTACACCGCCCGTATGTGGATGACATCGTTTTCCGCAACCCTAACGGGGGCGGTATGATGCGCCGTGTGCCAGAAGTGATCGATGTGTGGTTTGATAGTGGCGCGATGCCCATCGCCCAATGGGGCTATCCTCACAAAAATCAGGAGCTATTTGAAGAACAGTATCCCGCAGATTATATCTGCGAGGCGATTGACCAAACTCGCGGGTGGTTTTATACCTTGCACGCCATCAGCACCATGCTTTTTGACCAACCCAGCTTCAAGAATGTCATCTGTTTGGGGCATATCTTAGACGAAAAAGGTCGCAAAATGTCGAAGAGTTTGGGCAACATCGTAGACCCATGGTCGGTCTTGGATGAACATGGCGCGGATGCCTTCCGTTGGTATTTATTCACCGCCAGCCCTCCGGGTGAATCACGCCGCTTCTCGGTCAATTTGGTCGGTGAGGTCATCAAAAAGTTCTGGCTCACACTCTGGAACACGTATAGCTTTTTTGTGACGTATGCCAATCTGGATGGATGGACACCAGCCACACCTGCCGCGCCTGTGGCGGAACGTGATTTGCTCGACCGATGGGTGCTATCTGAATTGCATAACCTGACGCGCCGTGTCACCAATGGATATGAGAATTTTGATGTCACCGAAGCCACCCGCCCGATCCAAACATTTGTTGAGGCGTTGAGCAATTGGTACGTGCGTCTGAGTCGGGCGCGATTCTGGAAAACCGAAAAAGATGCCGATAAGATGAACGCTTACGCCACGCTCTATGAGTGTTTGGTGACGGTCTCCAAACTCATCGCGCCTGCCATGCCATTCCTGAGCGAATCGATGTATCGCAATTTGGTGGCAGGTGTGGATAAATCTGCGCCCGAAAGTGTACATTTGGCGTGGTGGGCAGAGTATGATGAATCGCTCATCAATGAAGATTTGATGCGCGAGATGGATTTGGTGCAACGCTTGGTCAGTTTGGGCTTGGCGGCACGCAATAATAATAAAGAGGGTGGCAAAAATGCGCCTATCGGTGTACGTCAACCGTTACAAAAAGTGATGTTCGGGTTGCGCTCTGCTGATGAAGCCGATGTGGTGAAAAAATACGCCGACCTCATCATCAGCGAATTGAATGTCAAATCGTTGGATGTCCTTCAAGCCGATGCCAACATGGTGACGTATACGCTCAATCCATTGCCCGCGCAATTGGGCAAAAAGTTGGGCAAAGACTTCCCCAAAGCGCAAAAAATGATGCGCGAAGCCGATGCCGAACAGGTCAAAGCATGGGCTTTGGCGCTCAAAGCGGGGCAATCCATCACCGTGACAGTGGATGGGACTGCCTACGAGGTCACACCTGAAGAATGTCAGGTTATCTCGAATGCCACCGAAGGCTATTCCGTTGGCGAAGAAAAGGGCTATCTGGCGGCGTTGGATGTGCGTATCACGCCCGAATTGGCACAAGAAGGGCTGGCGCGGGAAGTCGTGCGCCGTATCCAAACCTTGCGGAAAGATGCCGATTTCGACATCTCTGACCATATCGAAGTTGTGTATGAAGCAGACGGCAATCTGGCGACCGCCATCAGCCAATTCGCCGATTACATCAAAGGCGAAACGCTCGCCAAAACGTTGGTCGCTGGCAAAGTCGAAAATGGTTTCTATAAGGGCGAATATCTGCCCAACGATGACCCCAAGAAAGATGAATCCATCAAAGGGGAACGTCTGGTATTAGGGGTGAAGAAGGTCTAACGCATGTTATCCGATGTGAGGGCGTGTATCATCACACGCCCTTGCATTGTTTTTATGATACAATTGATTATGTATCTTGAGATGAGGACAAATCAATCATGGTTGTTGCACCATCCAACGCTGAATCTGAAGTAAAAACCGAATTATCACCACTCATTACGGCTGATGAATTTTTGGAATTGTGCCAAACGCATCCTGATTTCAATGATGGTTTATTTGAACTGGTTTGGGGGGAGATTGTCGAAAAAGTGACCACGTTACAACATGGGATGATTGCGAGCCTCATTATTTATTTCTTAGTCTCTTATAGTCGTCAACATAATTATGGGCATGTCGGTGTAGAAGTCACAATTCGCAATCCAAACGATACAACCAATGTGAGACAACCCGATATTTCGTATTTTATAGATACCACACGCCCTGTTATTACGAAAGGCGCGACACCCTATATGCCTGATTTGGCAGTAGAAATCATTTCAACCAGCCAATCCCGCCGAGAAATGCGCGAAAAAGCCGATTATTACCTCCGCAACGGCTCGAAATTGGTGTGGATTATCTACCCCGATACGCGCACCGTCGAGGTTTGCACATGGACGGGCGAATCACTGGCGATCACCACACTGGATGAAAAAGCCACCCTCACAGGCGGGGATGTTCTGCCTGATTTCTCTGTACCTCTCAGCGAGATTTTCCCCGCCCAAACTGACACGCCCCATTCGGAATAATTTTCAGCTAACGCAACTTCATCAGCTTGAGCAACGTTTCTAGGTAATCGTATTCATCCCGTTGGGTATAGGTGACTCCATCCAACTTTGCCTCGCGCAATTTGGATAAAATCTCGCGGTAATGTTTGCCTGTGGGGATGTTCATCGCCAGCAACGTATCGCCATTAATCCCCGATTGGATATATCGCCATGTGCTGATATAGGTTTCGATGTAGCGTTTCGTGGTCGGATGCCCATTGATCCACAACGCCAATAAGCCCCAATCAGTTAGTGTATCCAACCGCGCCACCACCCGACTCGGTGGGGTATCATCGGCGCGGAGGTCTGCCCCGTCATGCGTGATGTCGGCGAGTGCGCGATACTGTGCGGTGATTTTTTGCCCAAATAGCAACCGCTCACACACACTGGTCACGGCTTGCGGATGCAGGTGCTTCATCCATACCAACCAATAGACCTGTTCGGGCGTATCGGATAACACCGTCTGAATCGGCAAATCGGCACTGGCGCAAAATTGGGCAGTTGCATCATCGCGCAGGGCGATAAAATCAGCGTATGCCTCCTGTGGAAAATCGAAATCGGGATGAATGGCGGTCAGTAATCCGCGCTCATGAACGGTCAAAATCCCGCGTTCTGGATACGCTTCGTTCAGCAAAAGGGTCAATTCGTTGCGGACACGTTCCCCTGTGATGCGCCGTAACATCTCTCTATGCACATGGATTAATTCCGCCGTCCGCGCTTCGATGATGAAGCCCAAGCGCATCTCGAAACGGATGGCGCGTAAAATGCGCGTGGGGTCATCCACAAAACTGAGGCTGTGTAGGGCGCGAATCACACCGTTCTTTAGGTCGTTCATCCCGCCGTAAAAATCGAGTATCCGATTGGCGCGTGTTTGTGGACTGAGTTGGATGGCGATGGTGTTGATGGTGAAATCGCGCCGATGCAAATCGAGTTTGATTGAACCCGAATAAACCGATGGTAACGCGGTGGGATGTTGATAAAATTCGTTGCGGGCGGTGGCAAAATCGATATGATGCGGTAACGAGTCGTATGGCACACCGAGTAATTCTGCCGATTGGGGGGATGGCATCCATTTTGCCGTCCCAAACGGGCGAAAACTGTTCAGTTCACCGCCGAATTTTGCGACCACACTTTCGGCGAAATCTATCGCAGATATTTCAGTGACGAAATCGATGTCATCATTTTTGCGTTTGAGCATCATATCGCGCACAATCCCACCCACGATATACAGATTGATGTTTTGTTCCCGTGCAATATCGGCAACCTGAGCAATCAGACGGGCTAAATGTATACCTAATGACTGCGGAATTAAATCTTCATCGATATAATCATATTGTGATTGGGTGGTGGGATGAATTTTTGCCCAATGTTTGATGAGGTCGGTGCGCGTCACAATGCCGATAAGGTGATTATCGGGCGTGACAATCGGAATTTGCCCCCAAGTGGTGTTGACGATGGTTTGTTCGAGCGATGAGACCGAATCATCAGGCGCAAGCGTGACCGCACCTGCTATCATCACATCGCGCACCCGCGATTCTTTTAGCCCATGTTCGATAGCGCGGTCTGCATCGCGCCGTGTGAGCAATCCCACCACGCGCTTATCGTTATCCAAAACAGGAAAGCCTTCATGCCCGATTCGACGTAGGTTGCCGATAATATCGACAATTTTGTCATCCGCATTCACCGTTTGCACACCATAAGACATCAAATCGGCGACAGTCGTCAAGGGTTGGATAAAATCGGGTATTTTTTCCCAAATAGCAGGCACAAGTTCTTGGAGTGGACGGTTGACGATGCTCGCGGCGGCGGCGCGGATATGACCACCACCGCCGAAAAATCGCGCCAAACCGCCGACATCCACCGCATCCGTTGTAGACCGACACACCATCTGTACCCGTCCGGGCATTTGTACCAGCACAATCAACGCCGTTGGTTCGAGCAAATCGCGCAAGCGGTGCGTCACTTGATTGATGTTATCCACCGATTCATCAACCGTTGCCGTACAAATTAGAATGGCATGACCTTGTATGTAGCGTGTATGTTGATGATTCGTCAATTGGTCGAGCAAGTTGCGCTGAATTTCGTTCAGAGGGATGGACATAAATCGGCGTACTGTATCCAAGACCCCGCCCTGCTCCACCAACCAAGCCGCCGCCCGAATATCGCGGGATGTGGTGCGGTTATACGTCAGCGAGCCAGTATCGGCATAAATCCCCAACAGCATCACGGTTGCTTCGAGCGATGTGAGATGTATTCCACCTCGTGCGATGATTTGTTCCGCCAGCAAGGTGACATTCGCGCCGATTTCTTCACCTATAAACGTGACATGCGCCCCTTGATCACCTTCATACCGATGATGGTCGATGATGAGGACGGGCGTATTGCGTTTCACATGGCGAATTTCGGGTAGGCGTTGTGTATCCACCAGAATAATGCGGTCTACTTTGCTATGCGGTTTGAATTCGTGCCATGCGAGGAATGGCAAGCCATTTTTATACAGCGTTATAAATTCCGCCACATTTCGCGCCAAATGATGCGGTAAGACAGGCGTGGCTTCGGGATACAGTTTATGCGCCGCCAACAGCGATGCAATCGCATCAAAATCGGCATTATCATGCGTGAAGATGATTTGCGAGGGCATTTTACCTGTCATGGGGCTATCACCTGGGGCAACCCATTTTCAGATAGAATCACATTCAAGTTGGATGAGGCGATATAGCTCATCGGGGCGGTAAATAGGGGCAATAGGTTGGCTTCGCCGACTAAATTCACCCATGCGATTTTTTCTGATTCAGACAACCATGATACCAGCATCATATCGACTGCGCCGTTGTTCCACAAATCGAGTCGATTCTCGTTTGATAAGGCTATGGGGCGTGTTTCGATGAACAATGCGCCCAATTGGGTTTGGATTTGCGCCTCGCCAATCATATTTTGCACGCCCATATTGAGCGTAAATCCGTCCGGTTTACCCAAATTTGCCATATCGGTGCGTAGAATGATGATGGGGGTTGTGCCATCATGCAACGGTAACGCGCCATGGATGCCGATGGTATCTATCCATTCGGGTGGGTCGATGGCACGCCATATTAAATCGGCAAATGCGTATGATGGGCGCAATATCACGCCAATGGTGATAGGATTCGGTAGGCGTGACCATCCGTCTGCATCGCCTAAACGGAGTGCGAGGTCGTAGGTTACATCTAAATCAGCGTTTGTGATAGGTGCTTGTGATAGGATTTGGATGTAATTCGCATCTATCATCAGGGAGATATTGCTCAATGATGGGTCTATGCCATAGCGAATAGCCGATACCGATGGCGTAACAGGAACTGGGGTATTCTCTGTGATGGTTGTATCGGGTGTGGATGTTACAATCTGGGCAGGGAAGGGAGTCGGCTCAGATTCGCAAGCAGTTAAAAACAATAACGTCCATGCGATGAGTATCATTCGGACGGCATATATGCCGTCCCTACGGGATAATGAGGATATGTAGGGACACGATATATTGCGTCCGTTAAATCGGTGTATCAACATATTCATTCGATTGGCATCACCCACGGACCCGTAATTTGGCGGTCTACCATGCTAATCCCCACACCCGCGTTAAACCATGCCAAAATTGCGAAGGCAACCCCTGCAGCGCGATCATCTCGCCCGCGTAACATGGTGAACAAACCGGGCATGATCACCAATAAAAACGCCATATACAGATAGTATAAAATCAGGCGACCGTCTTTGGGGCGCAAACCTTGCGCTGTCATGATGATGCCCATCACCAATGTGATGGCGACTAACCCCGAAAATGTGGCGATCGCCCCCCAAAAGTTGCCCGAAATCGATCGTCCACGCCCTGCGTTAATCGCCGCCCATATCCCCAACGCCAGTGAGAATAAAATTTGTGTATTGAAAAATATGCCGTGAATATCGCTCATTATGTGTTCCTTATGCTTACAATGTCAATTCATCATGTTGCCTATTATAATTCACACTGTACAGATAAAGGAGTCATTATGCTGACCATTTCTAACGAAGTCCAACATGCGCTAGACCACAATCATCCTGTTGTCGCGCTGGAATCCACCGTCATCGCGCATGGTTTGCCCTATCCGCAAAATGTCGAAATCGCGCTGGCGATGGAAAACGCGGTGCGTCAAGCGGGTGCTATTCCCGCCACTATCGCCATTTTGAATGGCGAGATGACGGTTGGCATCGGCGAAAAAGGCATTGAATATTTGGGCAGTCAACGCCCCGAATCTATCCGCAAGTGTAGCAGGCGCGATTTGCCCATCGTGGTCGGGCTAAAACAGGACGGCGCGACCACCGTAGCAGGTACGATGATAATCGCACACATGGCGGGCATCAAAATTTTTGCCACAGGCGGTATCGGCGGGGTACATCGTGGACATCCGTTTGATGTATCGGCAGATTTAATCGAGTTGGGCAGGACACCTGTGACGGTGGTGTGTGCAGGAGCGAAATCTATCCTCGATTTACCCCTCACGTTAGAGGTGTTAGAGACGCAAGGCGTGCCGATTATCGGTTATGGTGTCGATTCACTCCCCGCGTTTTATACCCGCGAAAGTGGCTTGCCGATTGATATTCGGCTCGATACCCCACACCAAGTCGCCAGCGTCATCCATGCCTCGCATCAAATCGGCGCGACACACGGCATGTTGGTTACTGTACCCGTCCCGCATGAACATGAATTGCCATCCGATGTTGCCGAGAATGCTATCGCGCAAGCCCAATACGAAGCCGACCAACAGGGCATCATCGGCAAACATCTCACGCCATTTCTGCTCAAACGCATCGGCGAATTAACGGATGATTTATCACGCACCGCGAATCGGGCATTGTTGCTCAATAATGCCACCATCGCGGGGCAGATTGCGACAGAATTCGCCCGATTGAGACAATAAATGACAAGTAACATCCCAAAATTGTAAATGGACTACTTGCAATTCTGTAAAAATTGAGATACGATGGAACACGGTGCAAGCTATAAGAAGCGTCTTAAAGGCAACACTATTTTATTAGAGGATTATTATATGGCAAACAAAACCCCCTCCGTGATTGTAACACGTTGGCAAGGTGGCACACATCCAAGTGAATCAGCAATCACCCGTTTGTTGCACAAAGAAAATCTCCGCCCCTATATGTGGGATGCAAAACCCAATCAACGCCAAGCAGTACATTCTCATAATACCCAAACCGTGTTATATGTGGTCAGTGGGTTGCTCGAAATTCACCTCCCCGATGATAATCTAAAAGTTCAATTGCGCTCAGGTGACCGCATAGACATCCCCGCTAATGTCCGACACAGCACGATTGTTGGCAACAACGGCGCGAGATGTGCCGAAGCGAACGTTGCACTCGTCCGGGCAAGAATCTAATCATCGCGTCATCATCGGGCGCGATACCCGCGCCCACATCCCCTACCCCGCATCAATTATCACATTCAAAATATGCCATATCACACTACCGAGTGGGAAGATTTTTATCTATCATAACGTCTAAACGTTGTATTGTATTGTGATAGTGGAGGCGGTTGTGGTTGTAGAACTCTTGATAAATTTCCTTGTGGGGCTAGTCTCATTTTTATCCCCGTGTGTATTGCCCCTCGTCCCCGCGTATATCAGTTATATGGGCGGGCGGATGACCTATTCGGTATCGGCACAGGTGGATATTGTCGCCAATGCAGGTGGCACGGCAAAACTGCGTCGGACAACTGCCATGCGCCTTAGCACGTTTATTCACGGGTTGGCATTCGTGGCGGGGTTCACCTTTGTATTTGTTGCGTTGACGATATTGGCAACGGCATTCATCCAACAAATTGGTAGCACCCGAACCGTCGAAGGCATCATCGGGCGGGTTGGCGGGGTGATTATCATCTTTTTAGGGTTACATTTCATGGGCGCGTTTCAGCCCATTTTCAGATGGTTACGTAAACAAGAATCGGTGATTAAAAACCCGATGTTCTCGCTGGGGATGGCGCTCTTTTTCACCGTTATCATCGTATGGGGATTCACAGGCGCGGTTATCCCGTTTGGCGATGACCGCATCCCGTTATGGACAATCGCCATTTCTGCGGTGTTACTGGCTATATTATGGACATTTTTTGTAGCAGGTGGCGCATTCACCACACCCGCCAATTTCTGGAATAAAGCCATGAACACGATCGAAGTCACGTTGTACGCCGATACGCGCAAGCAAATGGCGGCGGCTGGCACACAAGGCTTAGGTGGCTCGGCGTTACTTGGTGTGGTATTCGCGGCAGGATGGTCGCCTTGCATTGGACCCACGCTCGGCGCGGCGATGACATTGGCGGCACAACAAGAAAGCATCGGCACATCGGCAATGCTCATCACCGCATATAGTTTGGGCTTGGGGATTCCGTTCCTCATCACGGCATTGATGTTGGATAGCACACAAGGCATTTTCCGCCGCCTGAATAAACACATGCACAAAATCAAATTGGTCAGTGGTGCGATTTTGGTGCTGATTGGGATTTTGGTCGCCAGTGGTCAATTACAACAACTCAGCGCACGCCTATCAGGTAATTTGGGCGGCTTCGCCTACACATTTGATGAATGTGCCTTCGCCGTGCAACAGGGCGAAATCGGCAGTGACCAATTCAATCGGTGCATCGGTGGCGAAGATTATAACACGCTGGTCGAAGAACACCGCGCACGCAATCAGACCGCACCTGCGGATGATATTCAACCCGAAGCCACGCCAGAGGCATCCGCGCCAAGCGGGGTGCTATCAGCAAATGTCAGCTCGATTCAAGATACCGCCCGCCAACTCCCCAATGTGGGGTTGGCGGTTGGTCAAATCGCGCCCAACTTCACGGCGCTCACAACCACAGGCGATACTATCAGCCTGATGAATTTGCGTGGCAAAACGGTGTTGCTCAATTTTTGGTTTACCACTTGCGCCCCGTGTAAAAAAGAGATGCCCGCTTTTCAGAATGCCTATATCACCCATAGCGAGTCATTTGTGGTGGTGGCAATCAACCGCGAAGAATCGGTAGAAGCCGTTTCTGCATTCGGCGCGGAATTATCCCTCACTTTTCCGTTGGTATTAGACCCGTCTGGCGATTTACAAGCCCAATTCAACGTCATCGGCTACCCCACCACCTATCTGATTGACCCCAATGGTGTGATTATTGCCTATCACGCAGGACCCTTAAGCGATGCCGACATCGCAGACCTCATCAACACCGCAACATCATGATAAAACGCCTGTTATACAGCCTCATCAGCGCCGTATTCATCGGCATCGGGTTGGTCATCATCATCGGCGTAGGATTGCCGAATCGTGCCGATTTTACGGGGTACTGGTTGCCCAATTCTGCCCGTCCCATCGCCCCCGAAATCAACGCGATTGCCCCCGCCTTTCCGTTATTAGAGGATTATCGCGGTCAACTGATTATCCTCAATTTTTGGGCGACATGGTGCGAACCGTGCATCATCGAAATGCCCGATTTACAACGCCTTTATACTGAATTTGGGAATCGTGGTTTGGTCGTTTTGGGGATAAATCTGGGTGACACGCCCGATTTGGTCAATCAGTGGCGCGAGGCGCTCGGTTTGACTTTTCCCATTGGCATCGATGATGGGCGCATAGCGGGGTTATATCGGCTACGCACACAACCCACCACCTTCATCATCTCACCCCAAGGGGTGATTACGTATATTTTTCATGGTACAATCCGCCTCGACACGGTACGCGGTGCGCTTGCGCCGTATCTTAATACATAAATCATGATATCTGGTAAGGGCGCAACATGTTGCGCCCTTACATAGATTTATACAGGATAAATTCTTATGCAACAACCACCCGCCAAGAGAAAATCATTTGCCCTACGCGCCAATTTAGCCGTCCTCAGCCTGACACGCAATTGGTTGCGGATTGCGCTCATCTTGTTGACGATTTACGTCAGTTTGCCTGTTGCCGCGCCCATTTTGATGCGCGTTGGTTTAACGGGTCCCGCGCATGTCATTTACACGGTATACGCGCCATTTTGTCATCAATTCGGATTTCGGTCATTCTTTTTATTCGGTGAACAAGCCGTTTATCCACGCGAAACAACGGACATCGGCGTGAAGTCTTATGAAGCCTATACCGCCAATATCCCGCAATTGCAATTTGCGCCCGAATCGGAATTCACGCTGGATTGGGTTTTGGCGCATAAAACCTTTCTGGGCAATGAACAAATGGGATACAAAATGGCATTATGTGAGCGCGATAACATGATTTGGGGCATGATGTTGGTCGGCGGTCTGATTTATGCCCTCCCCTCTGTAAGGCGCAAATTACGCCCTGTGCCATTGTTGTTGTATGCGTTTGTGGGGGTGTTGCCGATTGCCCTCGATGGTGGTAGCCAATTATTGAGTTATCCGCCGTTCAGTTTGTGGGAAGTCCGCGAGACGACACCGTTTTTTCGGGTGGTCACAGGCGGGTTATTCGGGTTGATGACGGCGTGGTTAGCCTGCCCCTACTTGGAACTCGCCATGCGCGATACGCGCCGTCAATTAGAACGTAAATTAAGTCGGGCGGGATTGTTACCACCTACGCGCCGATAATGCGTCCTTGCATGTCGGCGGGGATTTCGAGATTCATCAGATCTAAGATGGTGGGCGCGATATTGAGCAAATTTTCGCCCACCACACACCCCTGCCCTTTGGCTTGTGGGTCGTATAGGATGAACATACCTTGTGTATCATGATTGGCATCATCCGCGCCTGTATCATTTTCGAGCGTATAATGTGCGCCATGCCCCACACTGCCGATTGCCCGCCAGTATAAATCACCAAAATACACCATCAAATCGGGCGCGATACCGTTGACTTGGGCGTATACATCCTCTGGACGGATAACACGATGCGTCAAAATTTCACCATTCACCCCACGAATTTGGCGGATAGCATCGGCTAATTCATCGCGCACATGGGCATAATCGTGACTGGGGATAATCCCCTGTGGTTCACGCCCTGCTACGTTCAAAAATACCCGCGCATAATATCCACCCGATGACCACGCCCGCGTCTTTGACCAATCCACATCGAGTTTTTCAAATGGGGTGATGTTACCTAATGCGGGTGGGTTGTTGAGATGTAACCAGCCTTCACGCCATAACCATTCGTTAATGCAAATCCCGCCGTCCATACGTTTAACGCCGTGGTCACTCACGACTAAAACCACCGTGTCCTCATCCAACAGGGCTAACACTTCGCCCAATTGCGAATCGAGCAGGCGATAATAATCACGTATCACATTGACAAACGGACTATTGGGGTCATGTAAACGGTGCTTGGGATCGTGATAGCGCCAAAAACCGTGATGAATACGGTCTAGGGCAATATCAACGTGCATGAAAAAATCCCATTCGGTGTGTTGGAGTGCATATTTGAGCATCCGAAATTGTTTATCACGCAATGCCAGTAAATTTTTGTGCAATTGGGCTTTATCATCCGTCCGAAAATCTTTGACATCAAATTCATAATCGGGGACGATATTCAACACCTGATTTTTGAAGATAGCGGGATACGTGAACGCCGTTTGCGTGTTCGGAGTCAGAAAGCAACTCAACATCGTGCCGTTTATCGGCTTAATTGGATACGTTTGTGGGACGGATAGCACCGTGGATTGTTTGCCCGATGCACCTAAAATATCCCATAAGCGCGGTTGTCGGATGTGGGTGCTATCGGCTGTCACCATATTCTCATACGAATAATCGGCACGATTACGAAAGCCATACACGCCCAACACGCCCGCATCACGACTGGTCATCATGCTCGACCACGCGGGGACAGTGATGCACGGTGTGGATGATTCAAGTTCACCCCATGTACCATGCGCCATCAAACGGGCAAAATGGGGCAATTCGGCGTGAAATTGGTCGAATATCAGGTGTGGACTGGCACAATCCAAGCCAAAGACCAGCACCCGTTTAGCGTGCTTACGCTTGAATAACCGATTCAACATCAGGATGTCGTTTCTTTGGAGGTATTTATCCGCGCCCCAATCATCACCAAAAAAATGCTAATCAGATACAAGCCGATGAGCGGTCCCATCACCAACGCCATATTCACGGGGTCTACGGTTGGTGTGATGAATGCCGCGGCGATAGCAGATAATACCACCGCCAAGCGCCACTGACGGATGAGACTACGCGCCCGTACAAATCCGAGTATCGCCAATACAAACATCACCAAAGGCATTTCAAATGCCACGCCCATCCAAAATAAGAGCGCCGTGATGAAGCCGATATATTGATCGGCAGTCCATTCGGGACGGAAGATTTCGGTCTGAAAACCCGCCAAAAAGCCGATCGCAGGTGGTACGAGGATGAACCACGCGAAGGCGATACCCGCCAAGAATAAAATCATGACAGGGGGCAACGATAACATGAGGATGCGCTTTTCATTGCGATGTAACCCGGGCAAGACGAAGAGTAAAATCTGGTAGAGTATCATCGGGAAGGCGAAAATGCCGCCCAACATTAACGACACACGGAAAAATGTCACCACCGACCCGGTTGGACCCAAGACGACCAATCGCTCGGCATACGGGGCGACCAAATATCGTAAAACCGCTTCTGAGAAGAAAAATCCCAACACCGTCCCCAAGAGCAACGATAAAAATGCCCAAGTCAGGCGACGACGGAGTTCATTCAGATGTTCAAAAAATGACATCCGCAATTCGCTATTGGAGATAGCAGGTGGTATATTATCTGATGATGGGGCGTTATTCGTCATCTGTACTTTTCGGTTGACTATTGGCTTTGGTCTGGTTGATAATTTCGGTCAGGGTTTTGCGGTCATCGGCAATCGCGCCCAAAACACCGTTGACAAAACGCGGTGAGCCTTCTGCACCATATAATTTCGAGAGTTCAACAGCTTCGTCAATAGCGATGCCCGTGGCAACAGTATGTTTTAATGCAAACTCATAAATGGCGATTCGCAAAATGTTGCGGTCTATAATCGCCAATTGGCTAATCGGGAATTCGGGAGCAAAATGTTTGATAATTGCATCCAAAATGCGGTGCTGTTCTATCACCCCCAAGACAACTTCACGCAGATAATCACCAAGATGACTTGGTAAGGCATTGGCTTCGACCTGACGTTGCAACACATCACCGACAAGATGGTCGGCGCTATCAACCTCATACAAGACTTGCAAAGCCACACGACGCGCCAAACTGCGTTCATTCACAGGGGCGGGATGCTCGACCACTTCGACATCCACAACATCTTCTGGGTCAAATTCAAAAAAATTATACTCTAAATCACTCAAGGGACACCTGTTTCACATCATACACACTTATCAGACTGAGACGGTAGATAAGTGTACAAGAAAAATGCCCAAAAGACTATTGTGGCATATCCACATTTTTAGTATGCCGTGATAAACGGGGTGGCATATCTGCCGCCCCTATTCGGTCTCTTTTTGATTACGGCGCAGGCTGATACCCGGCATCCGATTTTGTGCGCTCACGGTCTGCTCTTGAGTCACATCTATCGGTTTAGAATAGGCGCTCGTTGTATCTTCAACGACAGGTGCAGATGTGCTGACGGTGGTTGTGGTGGCATTCGGTTGGCGCACAGCATTAATGCCGTTACGGACGGTGTTTAGGTTACTTTGCAGGGTTTGTTCGAGCTTACTCAGTACAGCAAAAATATATTGGTCGGCTTCGGCTTTAATGCGTTCCGCCTCTTGATTGGCTTGCTCGATGATGTTCGCCGCCATATTTTGCGCCGCTTGCACGTTCACATCTTCGGTGAGCAATTCTTCACCCTTTGCGCGAGCATTTTGGATGATTCGCGCCGCTTCTTCGTTGGCTTGTGCCAACACGCGGTCACGTTGGGCGAGGATGCGCGTGGCTTTTTCGATTTCTTCGGGAATCGAAATTCGCATTTGGTCAATAATTTCGAGGGCGCGTTCCTCATCAATCATGGTAAACTTGCTGAAGGGCAAATGCCGACCTTCATCTATCAAATCTTCTAAACGGTCTACTAAATGTTGAATATCCATCTCATTTACCTTTCTGAACCATCACTTAGGCGTTAGTTTGCCTTTGGAGTTCTGCATAGCGTTTAATCAATGCCTGATGCACAAAATCTGGCACCATCGAAGACACATCTCCGCCCAATTCTGCCACTTCGCGCACCGTACTAGAGCTGATATGCACGTAACGCTCATCGCTGATAATCGAGACAGTCTCGATATTTGGCGCAAGTTTGCGATTTGCCAGCGCCATCCGAAATTCAAATTCAAAATCAGAAAACACGCGCAAACCACGCACCAGCACACTCGCACCAACTGATGTCACATAGTTTACTACCAAACCCGAAAAAAGCGCAACTCGGATATTGGGATGGTCAACAAAGGCTTGTCGCGCCAATTCGACCCGTTCTTGTGGCGTAAATAACAATTGTTTTTTGGGCTTATCATAAATAGCAATAATCAATTCATCAAATATTTTAGACGCACGTATAGCAATATCAATGTGTCCGTAATGAATAGGGTCTAATGTGGCAGGATATACCGCCTTTTGCTTCATCCAATAATCTCCATTGGTGTATCAAGACATGGTGTATCATATCTCTAACCTATCATCGTTATATTTTACGCCGAATTGTGATTTTGTGCCACAACAAAAACGCGAGAGGCATCAGGAGGAGGGATGTTCTCGCGTTTTCGATTGGATATACGGGTAAAAAATTACCCGCGCGGTGGTGGCGCAATTTTCACAAAATGCTCGGTGGGATGTTGGAGCAATTCATAAAGGTGTTGAGTGGCTTCTGCCTGATTATTCACCTCCAACGTCTGGATATATTTGCTGAGGAGTTCGGTCACATCCTCAAAGCCTTGATCATCTAACGCGCTGACAACCACCGATGCCCCCTCTGCCAAGCGATTTTCAATGGCGCGAATGGTCAAGCCCATTTCAGGTTGGATGCGTTGATAAATCACCCCGCCACTCATCCCTGCACACATCCACGGACCAGGATCGCCCAAAACGAGGGCGCGTCCAGAGGTCATATATTCAAAGGCATAGCCTTTCAGGTTGGCTCGTATTGCCAAGCAACCTTCTTCATCACGCAGGGGTTGTTCAATTTCTCCGCCAAAAATCACATCTGCCCCACTGAGGCGGATGCAGGCGCGGGTATCGGCATTACCTTGTACAATGAATAACCCGCCTTGTGCGCCATAGGCAAAACTTTTGCCCACACTCCCATCTACGCGCACACCATTATGATTCAAGCCCTTGAGGATGGTTACAGTACCCGCACGGGCGCATTTCGCCACCCCATCTTGTGCGCCACCCTCAACCAACACATCCAACGGATTATCCATAAAGGCGGCGAGACCGTTGCCTGGGATAGCCGAGTTGCTAAAACTGAGGTGAATGGCTTCGATTTCGACATCGTGTTCAAGTTCACCCCGCGCCAACGCGCCCGATAGGTGCGTGCCTAATGCCCTATCCATCGCCATGACCTGTTCGTCATCGTACGTCATTTCGGCATCGCCCCGTTCTAAACACTCGGCGACCACTTCGGTGATTTGTTTACTGAGCGTATTGCGCGGACGGGTCAAACGTCGCCCGCCTTGTAATTGTGGCTTTTTGGTGATGGGTGGCACTCGTTTGACCAAATTGGTCAAATCGATGCGCTCGTGCATGGCGATTTGTTCGAGTAAATCTGCCCGTCCGACAATATCTTGGGCGCAGGTGAAGCCCAATTGACCCACCACACGGCGCATATCTTCTGCCAACATGTTGAACACGTTCACAATGCCTTGTGATGACCCTTTTTCTTCAAATGGGCGGAACGACTTAAAGTTTTTCAGCGCCGCTTCTTCGCGGGTCTTGACGTGTGTGGTGATACCCACATGACACGTCCCGTCATGACAGCCACGACAAATCGTACACCCCACAGCAACCATCGCCATCGTGCCGAATCCAACCCGATTCGCGCCTAGTAGCATCATTTTGACGGCATCGCGCCCGCTTTTCATGCCACCATCGCACCACAATTCGACATCTTCACGCAAGCCGCTCTCGATGAGCGCCCGATGCGCCAACCAAACACCCACTTCTGCTGGCATCCCGACATGGCGCAATGAATGAGCGCGTGCTGCGCCTGTCCCGCCTTCGTAACCCGTGATGTTGATAATATCCGCGCCCGCTTTCGCCACACCTACGGCGATAATACCCACGCCAGGGACGACTGGAATTTTGACAGATACCCGTGCATACGGATTCGCCGTTTTCAGTTCATCAATCAATTGGGCGAGGTCTTCAATCGAATACAGGTCATGATTATTGCTAGGCGAGATGAGGTCTACGCCAGGGGTGGTATGACGCGCCGCCGCGACCTGTTCGGTGACTTTATAACCCGGTAGATGCCCACCTTCGCCCGGTTTCGCGCCCTGCCCAATTTTGATTTCGAGCAAATTGCACGAATTCAAAAATTCGATATTCACACCAAACCGCGCCGATGCAATTTGTTGCCCGCGATTACGAGGATATTTGCCCATAATATCGCTCAATTCGCCACCTTCACCATTCACACAAATGGTATTCAAGCGATAGGCGGCTTCGGCGTATGCTTTATAACTCAATTCCCCTTGCGACCCAAACGACATCGCGCCGATGAGAATCGGCATGGCGTGTTCGCCGACCGATAAATCGACCAATGCAGGATCTACAGGCTTGGATGAGGTCTTGAAGCCGAGGATATGCCGAATTGAGACGGGGTTTTTCTGTTCGAGCGCCAACATCGCCTCGTTATATTCATCCAAATTGCTCAGACATTGCGCCACATCTTCGACTTTTTTCCACATTTTGGGATATAAGCGGTCTGGATTTTCGAGTTTATTGCGTTTTTCGCCACGCCATTCGGCGGCGCGTTCTTCTGCATCTTCCTGAATATCCGACCATGTGAGACCGCGCCCTTCAGAGCCGAAATAATTCGGTGTGCCAAAAATCGCCGCCACGCCTTTGGATAAGCCGATCGAGCTAAAACTATGCCCATAACCACGCAATTCATGACAACCGATAGTAGACGTGATTTTTTCTAAGCCCGAATTGATTGTTTTGACGGTATTGGTTGTGCGTTTGATGATGTCATCCACACTCGGTTCATCACCTGCACGCGGGGCAATCCCCAACGCCACTGCATAGAAGGCATACGGCACAATGGCATTCGCGCCCAAACTGACCGCCATCGCCATATCGTGCAAGTCGCGCAATGCGCCAGAACGCAACACAATCCCCGCCCGACGGCGCAAATTCACGCCCGCATCGGCTTGACGTAAGGCTTTATCGACTGCCGATACGACCAAGAGCGGGTCAATCCAAAGGACATCACCTGTATACGCATCGGTATCATCCAAAACAAGGAGCATCATACCGTCACGTACCGCATCCACCGCGCTTTGTTGAATGCGTTCTATGGCGCTTTCGATGGTCTCATCCCGCGAGGCAGTCATCGGCAAATAATAAGCGAATGCGCCAAATTCCGAGACGACATCTTCAAGCGTGTATGTGCCTAATTTTTGTGCGACTTTGCGTAAATCGGCAGGTGCGCCAAGCGATGGATGACCACCGACCAAAAGCGGTGTTTCGAGTTCCATCAAAATATCTTCATCGCTTAATGTCTCACCGACCGCAGGGCGCACGCCCAACACCATCCGCATCGAAAACTGAGCGCGTTCCCGTTCACGGTCAATGGCGGGGTTGGTGACAACAGCCACTGTTTCTTTGAAATAATCGGCTAAATTGGTGCGTTTTTGGCTGAGTGCGCCCAAAGGACCATCCCAACCGAGCGAGCCGATGGTCTCTTTTTTGTTAATCGCCATCGACTCAATCAATTCAGTATGATAGCGTTCCCAACCGAGCGAAGCCATTGTGTTGGTATTAATGGCATGTTGGCGTGTCTGCCACGGATAATCAGTTTTGGTGGTAGCAGGTGCTACGGCAGTCGGTGTATATTGCATGACGGCTTCACGTCCATCGCCAAACGGCATCGGCGGTTGCATCGTGCCAGATGAGTAGTTGATGGGCGCGGTTGCGCCTGCATATACCCGTCTACCTTTATTAATAACAGGAATCCGTTCACGATAGCGCGATAAAACGTGTTTTTGAATCGATGGATATTCCAATACTTCAATCGAATGACCCGGGTTAATTTTCAAGGCGATTTTCTCGCCGGGTGCCATCGGTTTGGGACTTGATGACATGGCATCTAAAAAGTAGACCCCACGTTCTGATGTGGCGAAATATTCTTTTTCGGTCTCGCCAAACCACAACGGACGTAATCCGAGCGCATCAACACTGAACACGCACAAATTGCCCAACCGCGCCGCCACAGCCGCGGGACCTTGTGCAAACGGTCCGAATGTTTGGCGAATTTCACGGTACATATTTTGAATATCCGGATTATTTTGAGCGAGGTCGTGTTCAAACGGGGGAAATACATATTCCATTGCTTCGATCAGGTCAAGACCGTAGCGCATACACAAGGCTTGAATGACGCGATCTACATCTTGGCTATCGGAGTTATTGGGCGCGAGATGAATCCCCAGCATGGCGGCTTCCATACGAAAACGCGAAATAGTATTGAACTCGCCATTATGTCCCAACACCCCAAAGGGTTGTGCGCGTTCAAAAATGGGATTGGTGTTGGTGCTATAGCGGGCGTGTCCGAGGGTAACTGTCGAGGCGTAATCGGGGTCGCGCAATTCGGGGTAATATCGGCGCAAAATTTCGACCGTACCTTGTACTTTATATACCACACTATGCGCCGAAAATGACGGCAGATGGACACCCAATGCGCGTTCTAGGCGTACTTGCAAATCGAACAGCGTCGCATCTAATTTACTCGATGGCACTTGCCCGTTCATACCCGCAATTTGCCAAAAAACAGGTTCATTTTTCTCGGCATTCGGTCCCAAGACCAAGCGATTCACCTGACCGGGTTCATCGAGTAACACATGCAAACCCGCATCGGTAATTTCTCGGCAAATTTGGTCTATCAGATGATTGGCGCGGTTGCGATCGGCGGCGGGAATCATCACATGCGCCACCCAAAAATTACGGTCGGTGGCGAGCGATGAGCGCAAACCAGCATGGGCGAGGCGCTTTGACCATAATTGGCGCGGGATATCGGTGAGGATGCCCACACCATCACCTTCACCATTGATATACCCTGTGCGATGCCCCATACGGGCGAGTCCTTCTATCGTGCGTTTGACATTGCCATGTGTGGCTTGTCCGCCCTTGCGGACAGCACAAATCAAAGCGCACGCATCACGTTCATTGGTATCAATCGGATGAAAGTCATCCGCCTGCATATCGGGGTCGTTATCCTGTAGCATACGTATATCAATCCTTCCCATGATTCACAGCATCAAATAATCGAATTTTTGATGTAATGCCGTAAAAAAAGGATATTTTTGAGATATAAATTTATGTCTTTGTGGAAAAATGACAAAATTCACGCATTTCCATTAGTGAATATAACAATAGAATGTGCAATTGAACATGGATTTTCTGTATGAATATTTTTGGGGTATGGTCGGTAATTTGCACAAATTCAACAAAAAATAGAGGCGTTTATCGGCAGAAATGGCTAAAGAAGGGGATATAAGGGCATACGCAGGGCGGATATACGCTACGCTAATCCGCCCCTACGGGCAATTTTGGGCGTGTCGGATGGCATAAGCCGAGTGTGGATATGCCACCTGATATATCAATTTGGTTATTCCCACCAATACAACATCATATCTTGTTCGAGGGTGGGTGCGCCCATTTGATGCAACATGGCTAAGATTTGGGCGCGATGATCTGTGCCATGATTCACCACATGCACCAAAATCTCCCAAACAGAGTTGGTTTTCATGCCACCACGATGAGGCATATCAAATGTCAGCACACGCGATAAATCGGCATCGGTGAGCGTATTCACATATGCCATGATGCTTTTTTCGGTTTCATCCCACCGCGCCCGCACACTGGCTTTGGTGGTATAGGCTTCATTGGCAGGAAAATCGGGCAACGGTGTGCCTTGTATCCGCGCAAACCAGCGTTCATCCACGCCAATGAGGTGAACACACTGGTTACGAATAGACCCTTTAGAATAATCTAAATCGGTGATGAATTGCACATCCGTCAGTGCCTCAATACATTTATCCCATACTTTTCGGTGCATGGCAAAATGATAGACATACATTTTTTTGATAGCCTCGATATTCATCTTATTCCTCTTCTGGCACAATGCGCCAAATATCTAACCCAGTATCACAGCCTATCACCAATGTGGTGAAATCCTGGCTCATGCGAATCATATCGGGTACGCGGGAACATGCCCGAAATTCGCCCAAATCGATTCGTTCACCTGTGGCGACTATCCACGCCACGATGCGCGGTTCAAAATCTTCATCCACCGCAATAATCACACTCCCATCATCCGAGACGAAAAAGGCTTGGAAATATGCCCCATTCAAATCGGCAATCCGTTGGTTTTCGCCCGTCTCAAAATTGAGCAAATTCACCGCCTCAGACATGGGGTCACGCCAGACTAAAAATTGGGCATTGGGTGAAATCTGACCGAATACGGCGGGCATATCGCCTACCTCGGCGCTGGCTAAGACCTCACCCCTTTCGAGATGCCATAATTTGACATCCCCTTCTGGCGATGATGTGACCACGTATGGCGGTAAAATCCGCCCAATTCGCACGAGTGCATTCGGGTCGGTGGCAGGGGCATATGGGTGTTGTGTTCTTTGCTGAAGCGGGGTTATCGAAAACACGGTATAATCATTTTCGGGAATAGTCAGAGCTTCTACCCAGAAAACATCCATAGCGGCGTTAAACCACAACGATTGGACGATATGATTCGCTGTATTGGGTGCGAGAACGTCTTGCCACTCTAAATCGAGAAGGTAAACAATCACCTGTCCGCTATCATCGAGCATCGCCAACGACAAGGGACGGGCAAAGACGGCATCTACAATGGTATTGGGTATGTCAACACTCGCAACGAGGGTTGTGCCATACCAGACCATCATCCGATTTAGACCCGCACGCACCGCCATATAATGACCATCAGGCGACACGACAAACCACCCACTGACGATTTCGGGATAATCGGCGAAATCAATTTGCATCGCAAGGCGCAAATCGTGAATATTCTCCGCCGTTATTGGGATAGTATCTGGAATGGGATCGTTTGGGGTGAGGTCGGTTTGAGCAACAGAGATGCCCATTATTCCTATCATCATCAACACAAAAACGAGATGGCGCATGGTTATCAGCTTTCTATATGAAATAGGTCTAATTGTTGTGCGACTTTTTCGATCTGCAATTGACCGTTTAAGCGATATTTATCATCAATTGCACCAGAATTTAAGCGATCTAAAATCATGGCGTGGTAATCGGGGTCAAGTTCACATGAGATGAATTGGCGATCTAAATGTTGGCAAATTTCGATTTCTGAACCACTCCCGCCAAATAATACAAACACCACATCTTGCGGTTGGGTACAGGATAAAATCAACATCTCGGCTAATTTCTGTGGGATTTGGCAAGCATGAAAAGTTTTTTCTTTACTCACATTTTTGACTAAATCAAAATAGAACCAATCATACGGCATCCGTCCCTTAGAGCCATCCGCCATATTTTGGCGAATCCGTTTATCATTGGGATTTTGATAAGGAAGGGCTACTTGGTCTTTATAAAAACGATTATCTTTGGTCTTTCGAGCGTGCAAAATGCTACGATGCGCGGTTGTAAAACGTTTTGGACTATGCCCGACATTGGTGTTATAGACCCACACATAATCTAACACCTCATAACAAGCCTCATCTAAATATTTGACGCGCAAATAGGCATTTTGCTTGGGATAATTGATGAAGAACATATTGCCATCATCTTTTAGCACCCGAAAACACTCTTTCGCCAATTCAATATACCAATCAATATACGCATCAAAATTTTGGGTATATGATTTTTGATTATATTTGATGCCCACATTGTAATCGGGGTCGCCGTAAATCATATCCACACTTTTATCGGGCAATTGGCGCAGGATGTTCATCACATCATCCAGAAAGACTTGGTTTAATAGGGGTAAAATGCTCATACATTCCCAACTTGATACGCCGTATATGTACATTTTTTCCATGTCTATACTATAATCGGTCTTATATGTAAATGTAAAGAGGTATGGGATATGACACCTGAACAAATCGAGCGAAAACTGAGTCGGATATTACTCAAAGTGGAAAAACCCGGTCGCTATGTCGGTGGCGAATATAACAGCATCACCAAAAATTGGGATGATGTAGATTTTAAGGTCGCGTTGGCATTCCCCGATATTTACGATTTGGGCATGTCCAATTTGGGCATCATGCTCCTGTATGAACAAGTCAATAAGCGCGAGGATATGCTGGCGGAGCGCGTTTTTTCGGTGTGGAATGATATGGAACACCTCATGCGCGACGCACATATTCCATTATTCTCGCTGGAAACCAAACATGCCATCCGTGATTTTGACCTGTTGGGGATTAGCATACCGTACGAACAATTGTATACCAATGTGTTGACGTTGATAGACCTCGCAGGGATGCCAATTCATAGCATTGACCGCGACGAAAGTTACCCGTTCATCATTGCAGGTGGACACTCGTGTTATAATCCCGAACCGATGGCAGATTTTATAGATGCGTTTGTCATTGGCGAAGGCGAAGAAATCATTGTCGAAGTCGCTGAAACGCTCAAAAATATACGCGGGGCATCACGGTATGAGCAACTCGAAGCGATTGCCAAAATTCAGGGCATGTACGTCCCCCGTTTTTATGATGTGACCTATCACGAAGATGGCACTATCGCCAATGTAACCACGAATAATCCCGTTGCACCCAAGCGCGTCCTCAAACGCATTGTGCCTGTATTACCCCAACCGTTCACCAAATTTCTGGTGCCAAATATAGACACGGTGCATAATCGTGCGCCGATAGAGATTATGCGCGGATGCACACGCGGATGTCGGTTTTGTCATGCGGGCATGATAACCCGTCCTGTGCGTGAACGTCCTGTGCCAGAAGTGATGGAGGCGATTGAAGCGGTCATCCACGCCACGGGGTTTGAAGAAATTAGCCTTTTGAGTTTATCATCATCCGATTATGTCTATGTGCATGAATTGGTGGATGCCATTCACGAAAAATATACGGGTAGCGGATTAAGCCTTAGTTTGCCCAGCCTGCGGATTGAATCCACCAGCGCCGATTTATTGGATAAATTGGGCGATACGCGCCGTCATGGATTCACATTCGCGCCCGAAGCCGCCACCGAGCGAATGCGGAACATGATTAACAAATATGTCCCCGATGAACAGGTGTTGCAAACCGCCCGTGATGTGTATTCACGCGGGTGGCGCACCATCAAATTTTATTTCATGATTGGGCATCCCAACGAAACACTAGAGGATGTACAGGGCATCATCAATCTATGCAAAGCCATCCTCAAAGAGGGTCGCAAGATCATCGGCATGAAGGCAACGGTGAATGTAGGTGTGAGTACATTCATCCCCAAACCGCATACCCCCTTCCAATGGGTGCCACAAGATAGCCGTGAACAGGTCGAGACCAAATTGCAGATGCTCAAATCGCAAATGCGCGAGAATGGTCTGCATTTACGTTGGAACGATTTTGAATCAAGCGATTTTGAGGGTTGGCTGAGTCGTGGTGATAGGCGATTGGGTACAGTGATAGAACGCGCTTGGCGGATGGGTTGCCGTTTTGATGCGTGGATGGATAAACATGACCGCGCCACATGGTTACAAGCCTTCGCCGATGCGGGATTAGACCCTAGTTTTTACACCACCCGCGAACGCGACATCACCGAAATTTTCCCCTGGGATCATATTGATGCCGCTGTGCATAAAAAATTCTTGGTGGATGATTATCTGATGAGCATCAAAGGCGAGACGCGAGTAGATTGTCGTGATCAATGTTTTGCCTGTGGGATTTTGCCCAAATTCAAAGAGATTCGCTCACAAACCGCGCCCGAAAGTTGGGAATGCCCCCCTGTAAAACCCATCGGCAAGCGCAAGCGCGAGCCAAATGTTACGCTGATGCCGTAAAGTATATTACGGGGGCATACGCCCTCTTTTTTTATTCAATTGATAAGGGTTTAATAAACTTACGCTAAAATTTAACATAGGCTTATCTTTATTAAATGATAATGATGAGAGGTTTGCGTTAATGAACAGAGGAACAATGGTAAAAATATTAGTTGTAGAAGACGACCAAACATTAAGGCATAATCTCGTAGAAAAATTGCGGTCTGAAGGTTTTAATGTCATCGTAGCAGAAGACGGCGAAATCGGCTTGCAAAAAATTCGGAGCGATTTGCCCGATCTCATCGTACTCGACATCATGTTACCCAAACTCGATGGCTTGAGCATTTGCCGTATGGTGCGTCATGACCCCGCCACTGCCCGTATTCCGATCATCGCTATCACCGCCCGTAGCAACGAAGTCGATAAAATTGTCGGTCTCGAAAGCGGTGCGGATGATTATATCGTCAAACCCTTCGGCTTAGGCGAATTTTTGGCGCGGGTACGTGCTGTGTTGCGCCGTTTGGTAGATCGCCCTGTGGTGCAACAAGATGAAATCATCTCGAATGATATTCGGCTCAACCTGACAGGTCGGCGGGTATTCAAAAATGATGATGAGATCCGCCTGAGCAACAAAGAATTTGACTTATTAGCAGAACTCATGCGAAATAAAAGTGCCGTGCTATCGCGTGATTTAATCCTCACTAAAGTTTGGGGATACGATTATTTTGTCGATAAGCGCACCGTAGACGTGCATATTCGCTGGCTCAGAGAAAAAATAGAGGACGATGCTTCTAATCCCAAACGAATTGTCACCGTGCGCGGGGTTGGGTATCGGTTCGAGGGATAAATAACAATCTATGGAATGGTTCATCATCGTGATTTTGCTCATCACCCTTGCGGGGTTGGGTATTGTTACATACGCCTTGTTTCAGCAACAAAAATTGACCCACGCTCAGGTCAAGAATCTACAATCGCAACTGGTGAGCGCCACACAACCACCTGTAATAGCCACACCTATGCAACAACCTGAACCTGTTGCTATCTCTACCCCTGCTCCACCACCCGTTGCAATGCCCACGTCATCAAACGATGTACCCATTTATCACATTTTGGCGGATGGCGCGTATGATGTTTTGTTGCTGATAGATACAGGCTTTAATATCCTCGCTACCAACGAAAGCGCCGAAAAGTTATTCAATAAGTCGAATTTAACTGGGTCATCGCTCAAAGATATAACCGACCTGCCCGAATTGGAACTGATGGTGAGCGATGCGCTGGTCAACGAAGAAGAATCATTTGAAGAACAGATGATGTATAAAGACCGTCACTATCGGGTACGGACACAAGTGTATCGGCATAATGACCGCCCGTATGTGCGACTCGCCATGAGTGACATCACCCAATTGGTCAAACTCAACCGCGCACGGCGTGATATGGTGGCGAATATTTCGCACGAACTCCGTACGCCGATTGCCAACATCCGCCTGATTATTGACAATCTGTTTCATGATCAAGATAAGCCCAAACGCAAAGATAGCATTTCATCCCTACGCAATATCGCCCGCGAGACGGAAAATTTGATGTGGTTGGTACAAGAAATGTCCGATTTATCCATGATAGAATCGGGTCAATCGATTGTGCGGATGATAGAAAACAATTTGCGCCAACTGGTGTTGGATGCCATAGAACGGCTCGAACAACGTATTGAGGTGCATAATATCATCGTCCAGAACAATGTGCCTGCCCATTTTATGGTGTTATGTGACCGCGATCTGATCCAACGGGTGCTGGTAAATCTGATTCACAACGCCATTAAATGGTCACCACAAGGCGATACCATCATCATCAACGCCCAAAACGGCGGTGATGAAGTGACGGTTAGCGTCTTCGACAACGGACCGGGGGTATCGCCAGATCAAGTAGACCGCATTTTTGAGCGATTCTATCAGGTAGATGCGTCCCGTTCTGGTGGTGAAGGGACTGGTTTAGGGTTGGCAATTTGTCGGCATATTGTCCAAGCACACGGGGGCAAAATTTGGGCAGAAGCCAACATTGTCCATAAAGGCGGGCGCTTTTTCTTCACATTATTGAGCGCGTAGGGGGAATGAATCCCCCTACACGACATCCCATGCGCGAACATCACCTAATGTTGTTGCCGATCTCACCGCGTTCCGAATGGCACTCGCCATCGCTTCGGCGGCGAATGCTCCTACCACGCTCACATTGGCTTCGATTTCACCCGTAGCTAACCCCAAAATCGTATCGCCATCGAACATGGTATGGGCAGGGCGAATGGCTTGCGCCAGACCATCCTGCGCCATCTGCGCGATTTTATTCACGCCCTCTTTGGTCAATTTGGCGTTGGTGACGATTGTGCCTATTACCGTGTTACTGCTATCGGGCGGGGTCATCCGCGCCATACCGCGCATCACGTTGAGCATCCCCATGAATGAGCCATCTGGGTTGCGAATCCCTGCGATGATATTGCCCGTTTCATCCACCACATCGCCGACAGCGTTGACCGCCACCAACGCGCCGACCATCAATTCATCATCTATCTGGATGAGTGATGAGCCTAACCCGCCTTTCGTGGCAGATGAATTGCCGAATAAGCCCCCGATCCGACATCCCATACCCGCGCCGATGTTGCCACTGGCTACGGGAGCAGATGATGCCGATAGGCACGCCTGATAACCCATATCGGCATTCGGGCGAATTGTTGGGTCGCCCATATACAAATCCATCAAAATCGCAGTTGGGACAATCGGCACGACAAACGGTGGGACGGGGTAGCCAATTCCCTGTTCTTCGCAATAACGCATGACTCCATCGGCAACCGATAACCCATAGGCGCTCCCGCCCGAAAGCACAATCGCATGAACCTGCTGAACAAGATGCATGGGGCGCAATAAATCGGTTTCGCGGGTACCGGGTGCGCCTCCGCGTTGGTCTACCCCACCGATAGTATTAGGTGGGCATAAAATGACGGTGCATCCTGTCATGCCCGTTTCGGATGTGGTATGTCCGACACGAATCCCGTTAATGGCTGTAATCGTGTTGTTCATCTGGTTATCCTCTACTTAAATACAACCGTCTTATTCTGATAGACCAAAACGCGATGTCCCAAATGCGCCCAAATTGCACGGGCGAGTACCGTTTTTTCGAGGTCTTTGCCTTTGCGAATCATCTCGCTCACCGAATCTCGATGGTCTACCCGTGTGACATCCTGCTCGATGATGGGACCCGCGTCCAAATCGGCTGTGACGTAGTGGCTGGTCGCGCCGATAATCTTCACCCCGCGCTCGTAGGCTTGATGATAGGGCTTGGCACCAGGGAATGCAGGCAAAAACGAATGGTGAATGTTGATGATGCGGTTGTGATATTGGGCGATAAAATCGGCGCTGATGATTTGCATGTATCGCGCCAGCACCACCAAATCGATTTGATGCGCCTTGAGCAGGTCGAGTTGAGCGCGTTCTTGGTCGGCTTTATTGTCTTTGGTGATGCTGAACACATGAAACGGAATGCCAAACTTTTGCGCGACATGTTCCAATGTGGGATGATTGCTGATGATGAGCGGAATATCCACGCGCCATTCACCCGATTGCCAACGGGATAACATATCATACAAGCAGTGGTCTTCTTTCGAGACGAATATCGCCATGCGTTGTCGTTCATCAGAAAAATGCACGCGCCAATCCATGTGATATTGCTCTGCGAGTGGCGCAAAAGCGGGGGCAATCTTTTCTTTGTGAATTTCAAATTGTGATAAATCCCATTGCACACGCATGAAAAAGATGTTGTGTTCGCTATCGACATGCTGGTCGAGGTGCAAAATATTGCCATTCCGCCGAAAAATAAAATCGGTAATCGCCGCGACTAAGCCACGGCGATCTGGTGATGAAATCAGAAGGGTTGCCGAATCCATAGATGCGTTTCTCTTAGGGTGCGTACGTGATAGTCAAAATAAAATCGCCAGCACCACGATTGGCATAGGCTTTTACGCCGATGCTATAGGTCGTATCTGCTTCTAAATAAGTGCTTTCGATGGTGGAATTAAATTCGCCAAGGGCAAAATCATCATTTTCAGCACCATTATTAATCGACAATACTGTGTCGAGCAATCCATCGGGATTATACACCCGAATCGTATAATAAGCATCTTGCGGTGGCGTGAAGTTATAATAAAACTCGGTGCCGATTGCGAGTGTGCCTTCAATTTTTTCATCCATCAAAATTTCGCCCATAAAGATCTGACGGATATAATTGGGCGTGTTGAGCAAATCTAATACCGCGATTGCTTCATTAAGGATGACATCTTCATCGCTAAACAACGTTTCTTCGTTAATTGGCACACGAACAGTCGGTTGAACACCCCTGCCCTCAATGTTGATTTGCCCATTCGGACCTAATCCGCGAGTGACCGTGAAGCGAATGCGTTGGTTATCGGGCATCATAAAATCATTGACCCCACCGCCTAAACCCATCGTTGGGTATTGACCAACAATCACCGCCCGATTTTTCATCTTCATCGCCCAGGCAAACGTCTCACAGGCACTGGCACATCCCGGCCCGATGAGGACAGTCACATGTCCCGCATAGCGTAATTCTTCGGGTGGTAATAATAAGCGTGCGCCACCACGCGGATCGGAGTAAAATTCCCCTAAATCGGGATCATAAGAGGCACTCCTACCAAGTGGGTATTCTTCAGTGAAGAAATACGATGCCATCGCATTGGCTAACCAGCCCCACCCACCGCCGTTATCGCGCATATCGACAATCACGCCAGAGACGGCTTCTTCATTCAAATAACGCATCATGCGTTCCCATAACTGAATACTGAGGTGATTATCATCCAAAAAGCCGTAAATTTTGACATAGACATAGCCATTTTCGAGCTGACGATACTCGACAGGTAGATTTAGCCCACCTGATGGTTCTTCGATGCCGATGGTATCGTAATATGAAAAAATGAGGCTGTCGTTATCAAATACTGTCCTCAAATTGGCGATGCGCGATTGCGCCATATCTGGATTACGATATTCAAGCGCGACTTGTTGATTTAAGCGGAAGCGCACCACATACCGTAATTGTTCCAAACGCCGATTGTGCGATGTGCTAAACGGGCTCGTCCACGGGACGGTTTGGGATATGGCTTGGCTGATAGGCGTATTGTTGATAGACAAAAATTCAGCCCCTAATTGAATGCCCGCATTGCTGGCAGGGCTATTCGGTGTGACGTAATTCACCAAAACACGACCATCATCCATCTCGCGGATGGCGATGCCCAATCCGCCTTCGGTATCATCCCAATAATAGGTGATAAGAGAATTGACAACACCCCCAACATGCCCATCAGGAATGCGCCACAAAAAATCGCGCAGGGCAAATAAATAGGCAATATTATCTCGATTGCGTTGTGCCTCTTCAAAACGGGGATAAAATTCGGCATAAAGCGCATCCCAATTGATATTTTTATATTCGGTGAAGGCGTATTCACGACGCATCATCTCGACCATCGCATCAAACGCATCGGTATAGGTCATATCTGAAAAATCGACCAATTCTGCGCCTTCTGGCTCGATTAAATCTAATTTGGCGTTGCGAGAACGATCGAAGGTAAAAGGCGATGTATCTAAATTGACCACGGTGTACCCTTGTGGCAACCTGACCATCGGGTCATCTGGGGTGAATAATTTACCATCTGCCCCAAAATCGGACGGAAATGCTTGTTGATTATCGGGCGCATACACCAAAAACGCCCCGCCAATGATTTCACCTTCATCACGCCGATTTGGGCTAACACGGGTAGACGCATACGCAGTAGACCATCCCCCACCACTTAAATCGCGTTCATCCAAAATGGGATCGCCCCAGATGTTCTCCCAATAAGCGACGGCGAATACCTGAACACCTGTCTCTGGAATATCATTAAAATGAACATCCCGATATTCGCCCTGCGGTTCAATAGGCAACGCGAGGCTATATGTGACAGGTGATGTATAAAAATCGGATGTAATTTGCGCCAGTGTTTGCGATTGTGGCGACATAACAAAATAACGATTGCGGTCTACAAAACCCGCTTGGTCTTCTAAGATGATGACAGGCATGGCTACCCCACTGGTAAAAAATGGGTTGGTATAAGTCAGCAAGCCTGTAATGCGAACAGTCCCACCTTCATCGTTGATAATCGGTGCTGGGGGAATCGTGTCTTGTGCGAAAATTTGAATTGTAAGAATTAAAAAAATGGATACAAAAATCAATAATTTATGTCTCATATCCTCACAACCTTTCAATCTATAACAACATCATACTGTAGATTGTAGAGAATTTGAGCAATAAAGCAACATAGTATGAACAAAATATGCACATTGTTACAGTTTACTCAGGTTGTATGTCGGGATGTGCGCGTGGGTTTGCAGGGGATGGTCGTTGGGGTTGTGTATACACCGCTCAGCATTCACCCCTC
>DAOTVP010000014.1:0-1812 GCA_034436155.1 Anaerolineae bacterium | reverse complement strand
ATATGTTACCTGATTATGGAGAAATATGGTGGCGTAAAATTGTCGTTAAGTTGTTCAAATGCCTATACAAAAATAAAGGAGGCACTTTATGACTGCACAAATTATAGATGGGCAAGCTGTCGCAGAACGGATTCGGGCGCAAATCACACAAGATGTCGAAAAATTCAAAGCCCAGTACGGATACGCGCCCGGTTTAGGGGTGGTTTTGGCGGGGGATAATCCCGCATCGCAAACCTACGTCCGCATGAAACAAAATGCCTGTCACAAGGCAGGAATGGTCTCGGTGACGCGCACCATGACCGCCCAAAGCACGCAAGCCGAAGTCGAATCCGCCGTAGCCGAGATGAATGCCGACCCGAAAATTCACGGCATCCTCGTCCAGTTGCCCCTGCCTAAACATATCAACGAAGAAGCGGTTTTACGCGCCGTCAGCCTCGATAAAGATGTAGACGGATTCCACCCCATCAATATCGGCATGTTGGGCATGAAAGGCAGAGACCCACTTTTCACCCCTGCCACACCGACAGGCTGTATGGTGTTGCTCCAAGAGGCGGGGGTTGATTTGAACGGCGCGAATGCGGTGGTTGTGGGGCGCAGTAACATCGTTGGGTTGCCGATGGCGCTCATGCTCATCAAAGCCAACGCCACCGTGACGGTTGCCCATAGCCGTACCAAAGATTTACCCGCCCTGCTCAAGACGGCGGATGTGGTCGTGGCGGCGATTGGCATCGCGGAATATATTCAAGGCGATTGGCTCAAAGCGGGCGCGGTGGTGATTGATGTCGGCACAAATAAAGTGGATGACCCCACCACCGACAAGGGATATAAATTTGTCGGCGATGTGCATTTTGATAGCGCCGTGCAGGTGGCAGGGGCTATCACCAAAGTACCGGGTGGTGTGGGTCCGATGACCATCACCATGTTGATGCAAAACACGATGAAAGCCGCATGGCGCATCGCGGGCGGATGAAATTTAATCTGCCCAAAATAGTGAATATGTGTTGATAAATAGGTGTGGACGACATACGCGCTTCGCGCTAGTCGTCCATTACACATGGTCTAGTTTTACGGATGTGATGGCGGATTAGAGGTAGAGGCTTTAGCCTCGTATATCCGCCACAAAAAACACTCCCCTTATTTCAATGGGTTCACCCATTTGTCAACCGTGATGGGTTGCAAAATGCCCATCAGTTGGTCACGTTGTGCCTCATATTGCGGAGGCAATTGCAACGATTCGCCCAGTGTCTCCACAGGTTCATCCACCAAGAAGCCCGGTCCCAGTGTCGCCAATTCCACGATATGACCATCTGGGTCATGTGTGTAAATACTGCGGAAATATTGACGGTCGATAATCTGCGACACACGATACCCTGCTCTGGATAACCGTTTCTGATACTCACGTTGGACATCTTCATTTTCCACCGCAAACGCGAAGTGATGCGTCATGCCGATGCCCATTTCGGCGTAGCGCGTTTTCTTGATGTCGCGCTCAAAGTAGGTGATAATCGTCCCTGGTTTCCCATCACCCACACCCCAATACCAGTGCGCCGATGTCGGGTCATCGAAATTACTGGTCATTTTCACGCGCCTCATCCCCAGAATATCGGTATAAAAGGCGTGCGTACTACGAATATTCGAGCCAATAGCCGTGATGTGGTGCATCCCCTCTAGGAGCGCCATATCCGCCGTGATGACGGGGACGGGTTCATGCCACATGATAGGCGCGATTTTTTCTTCATCCCTATTGGCAATCATCATCGCTTCGGGCGGATTTTGATGCACTGTGCCAATCGCATCCGCCAATTCATCCAT
>DAOTVP010000013.1:0-47008 GCA_034436155.1 Anaerolineae bacterium | reverse complement strand
GATCGCCATCCTGTTCCAAAAGCTTTTGGGCCTTGCCATATTCCTTCAGCCGCAGCCAGTCCCGCAGTTCCAGCAACACCGCCAGCCCATCGGCATCCCCCTCTTCGCCATTTCTCCACAGACGGGCGAATTTGCGCCTGTTCTCATCACAGTTATGTACGAACATCTGTCTTGTATGTAACATATAGGTAACATATACGTTACATAATCCATCCTCAATCCAGCATCCACACCATCCCATCATGCCTTCTCGCATCGCCAAGCCCCTCTGACTGCATTTTTCTACAGATTTCCACAGAGGGGTCAATTTGCGTTTGTCATTATCACAGCTATACACGAACACTTGTCTTGTATGTAACATATAAGTAACATATACGTTACATAATCCATCCTCAATCCAGCATCCACACCATCCCATCATGCCTTCTCGCATCGCCAAGCCCCTCTACGCCATTTCTCCACACAGGGGTTCGTTTGCGACTATCCTCATCATAACCAAATACGAACATCCGTCTTGTATGTAACATATACGTTACATAATCCCACCCAAATCCAGCATCCACATCATCCCATTTCACCCAAAAACCAACACCCGCACCACCAACTTGCATAAATCGCTTGCACGAACAGGCGTTTTGTATGTAACATAGTAACTACCGTAAAGTTCATCTATAGAGGGGTTTTAGGCTATGCCCACCCGTATTACAGAACATGCCGATGGCATCTTATTATTGCTTCAAGAAAACAAAAATCGTTGGCACACCCGCACCCAGGTCGCCGAACTTATGGGGCGCAAACGGCTCACACCGTATGATATACAATGCCTTGAGTTATTGGTGAAGATGGATTTGGTATATATCGGCAAAGAGGACGGGTATTCACGGGATGGGTATCGGTGGCGTTATGGGGTATTCGACACGCCACCGACCGAATAGTTTATTTTTTATATTGTTTTTCGAGCGATGCGATTTGTTTTTCGGTGCTGGCGAGCAACTTTTCCGTCATCTCTAAACCAAATTGTTGCGACTCGGGCTTGGATTTGATGTCTTCTATCTTTTGGCGATAGGTTGTCGCCGCCGAATAAAGTTTTCGCAAAGTTTCGGCAATCGTCTGTGGCACGCCATTAATTTCTTCTTGAACGGGCGGGACTGGGGTCGGCGCAGGTGGTGGCGTTTCTTGATGTTCTACTGGTTTTTTATAGGGTTTATTTTTGGGTGGTTGCGCTGAATATTTAGGTGTGGCATCGCGGTTGGGTCTGTTGGTATTTCCACGAGATTGCCCCTGATTACCCTTGTCCGCACGCCCAGCAGGTTTTTGCGGTTTTTTATTCTCCGTTTGGCTTTGTTGAAGAGCGCGTTGGCGGGCTTGTTTTTCGGCTTTATACGTCTTACGAGTGGTTGCATTGGTGGTATAAATCACCAGTGATTGCATTTCGTCATCATACCCACAAAAACCCGTCACCATGAGCATATCGGTATCATCCGCCTGTAAAATCGGTTCTACTTTCTCCCATTGGCGAATCGAGATATACACAATATAGTTTGTTTGGGCGGGTGGCATTGGCACACCGACAGGCATGGTAAATCCCTCAACCACGGTGGAGCGCATAGCAACAATGACTAATGCCTGACGGCGTTCTATTTCTGTATGACGACCAACTAAGGTAATATTCACTTCTTCTACCTCCCCTGGATTTGCCAACAGACGCGCAAGGATCGGAGCGCGTTCTGCATAGACAAAGGGTTCATATACGGATTCTTTTTTGATAAATTGCTTTTGGTTATACACCCAATGCACAAAAATGCGCTCACGAGTCTCTTGATCTATTCGTTCTCGCACCAATTGAAAGAATACACCGCCTTGAGTACGACGGCGCTCACCTGTCAGAACGAGCATCCCGCCGTTTGCCTCGATGGTGAGCATATCTTGGTAAACTTCTCGGGCAAACTCTATGCCACAATATCTTACAACATTACGGATTTGGTTGCGTGGTTTTTCTTCGGTCTCGCCCATAGCATCCGCGATTTCATCAGCAACAGCACGTTCCTGTTTAATTCGCGCAATACGTTCTCTTGCTTCATCATCTAATGGCGGGCGGTTGTTGTTTTTCAATTGAATAACTCCCAGAGAATTGTCCATTTTATTCAAGAATAACACATTTTGATAGATTTTGCGAATCACATTTCGATTTTTCGTAATACATCGATACATCCACAACCCATTGGTGAATTCTGGAGCATTATAGCTTAAAATGAAGACTTATAGGGAAATTATATCAGAAAAGCAGATAAACCATGAAAACATTAACACTCCTCAACGAAAAAGGGGGTGTGGGCAAAACCACACTCGCTACACATATCGCGGCTGGTTTGGCATTGCGTGGCAAGCGCGTTTTATTGGTGGATGCCGACCCGCAAGGTCATGCCAGTGTCGCCTTTGGACTGAAAAAAGAACCGTTATTACACGATTTGCTCGTGCGCGATTTGCCTTTCAAGCAAGCTATTCGGCGCGTCCCACCCGAATTATACGCCCTGCCCAACCAACCTGTTAGCGGTGAATTGCTGGTCATTCCATCGGATGTATCCACCCGTGTTATCCCTATGATGACGGCAGATGTCATGGTTATGCGGAATCGTTTCGCAGAACTCAAAGATGTAATTGATTTCATCATCATCGATACCGCACCAACCCCTTCTCAGCTTCATGGCAGTATTTATATGGCGACCGATGCCATCATTTACCCCACCAAATGCGAATTTTTGAGTTTCGATGGTCTGATAGAGAGCATGAAACACAAAGATCAAGCCTCGCAAGCACGCCGTAGTCTGAGCCTGCCCGAGATCCGTGTGGGGGGCATCGTCCCCATGATGTATCGACCAGGCACGTCTGCCGATGACTTCGGCATCGAAGTGCTGAACAAACAATTCCCCAATCTGGTGTGGCCTGCTATCAATTTACGCACCGTCTGGAGTCAAGCATCTTTTGCCAAACGACTCGTTTTCAATTTCGCACCCGATAGCAAAGCCGCCGAAGAAGCATGGCATACCGTGTCTTTAGCAGAAGGAATTTAACCCCTCATGAGCAAAAAAAACTTTCGCCAATCAGTCGATAATGTCTTCAATACAGGTGATTCTTCGTCCTCGTGGAATGCAACAGATAGTCAAATTTATGGCGGTAGCGAGATTTTTGACCAGCTCGGCAAGGTCGATGCACAAGTGTCGCGGGTGCATAAACTCAGTATTTTTCACATCATTCCAGACCCCACCCAACCCCGTCGGGCTGTGCCGTCTGCCGTGCGACAACATTGGGATGGCACCCCGCAAGGCATCGCTGTCCTGTTTCAAAAGTGGTGGGAAGCCGTCCAACATGAGCGACAAGGCGCGTTTCATCTGGGCGCTTATCTCGAAGAAAATGAGCTCGTGCGCGAGAGTGATAGCACCATCAAACCCGGCCCACTCGAAGAAAGTCTCCTCACACTCATCAGCCTCGCCGCCAGTATTCGGCGCGATGGTCTCACCAATCCCATCACCGTAGCGCCCATCGGCGGGCAATATCGCCTCGAAACAGGCGAGCGCCGTTGGTTGGCATATCACCTACTCTATGCCTGGTTTGATGGCACAAATGGCAAACCAGACGAGCGCGAACAGTGGGAGAAAATCCCATCTCGTGAAGTCGAATCGGTCAATGTGTGGCGACAAGCCAGCGAAAATAGCGCCCGCGCCAACCTGAATACCATCGCCCGCGCCCGTCAATTCGCCCTTTTATTGATGGATTTATACGCCGGGCAACGTCAATTCCAACCCCTCAGCGCCTTCCCACACGAGCGCCAATTTTATGCCCAAGTGCGCGAACTCAATACACCCCCTGGCAAAAGTGAGATGATCCTCAATGCCATGGGGGTCAAAAATCGGTCTTCTCTCGCCAAACTCCGCGCCATGTTCGACCTGCCCGATGAGGCGTGGCAACGGGGTGATGATGAAAATTGGAGCGAAGAATGGCTGTACGAAATGGCACGCATGGAGCAAGAAAAAGTGCTTGAACGCATCGAGCAATTGCGTGAAAACACGGCACAATTGCGCGAGGTACATGGCGAAAATGCCAATGATGATGCGCTCATTCAACACGCCATGGATCTCGAAAATGACAAAGACCAACCTGGTAGCAAACGCCATTTCGCCCGCCTCACACGCCTTATCGACAACGCTGGCAAAGGCAAATATCGCACCAACATCGAAGCCCTCAAAGCCGTCCGTGACTTGCAAATGTGGCTCAATGAACAAGAGGCGAAGCTCAAAAAATTCCTCGATTAGCATCCCCTACCCCACTCTCACAAATGCCCGTATATCCCAAAAATATCCCCAAAAACGGGCATTTTTTGACCATCTCACCCCGATTTTCGCGGTGGGGTAGGGGAGTGGGAGTTTCGGTACGAAACAGAAATACGCCTAATTTCGCCCCTTTTGCTTGGCATCCACTCGTAATAATGTCCGCAAGTATCCCGCAGGATTTCGCACATCTGTTTTATATTTAAGAATTTCTAAATGGCGCTCTATCGCCTCAATCCCATACGTGCAAACCCACGCTTTCGCCAGCTTTTTGGTGATGCTCCGCTCTGAATTTATCCGCCGTAACGTCCAGTATAATCGCTCGGCACATGCCCGTTCATCCGCGCCGAAACCCGTGCTGTCCGTTGTGGTTGTCGGTTGATACATCGGTTTCGATTTGCCCCGATTTTGCCCGTCCAACGGCAAGACGTATTGGCTCAATCCATCGCCCACAGACACCGTATTACATTTGGGATATGGTTGGGATATGCCCTCAATCAACGCCTGTTTGTGTGGCGTGCTGATGGGAATGGGGGGGGTGCTACTGCTGGACGGTTGGATGCTCACTTGATTGATGGCGCGTTCTAATGCCTGTAACCACCGTTGTTGATAATTCGATAATTCGGCGCTCTGTGTGGGCGATATGTTTACACCATCGTCTTTTATCTCACGCCCCCGTCCACATGACATACTCATCGTCCTGTCTTCGCCATTATCTCCACAAACATCGGGCAAATGATAATAATTCGATGTCTGGCGATGTAACACCAGCCGATGTTTTTGCGACAATAATTTGTGAACCATGCGCTTTTTGGCGGGGTGACGCTTGCCCGTCTCATCTGTCACAAACAACCCATATTCCACACCATCAGGACAAACCTTATCGCAATTGCGCCAATTCAGAGGTTGGCTATTGAATTGCGGAATAGCCGAAACCCCTGCTTTTTTATCGTATCGGCGGATGGTCTTGATATGCACCCCCAAACGACTCGCCTGCCATGCCCGTCCATACGGCTTAGGCGCACGGGCGATGAGCGCCTTATGCAACGCCAGCCGATATGCCGATGGTGATTTGAGGTCATCACAGCTAATCGGGTCACTGCCCATATCGCGCACGCCCAACCGTTGACATAACGATTCGTTGCTGGGCATCACAAAGTGGCGAATCGGTCGCCCGCGATTTTTTCCCGCGTTTGTCTCCCTTCCACTCAAGCATTGAGTGGGGAGGGTGCTTTTATCTTTATCAGCGTTAGCAGGGGGGTGATGGGGGTGCGGGGGAAGCGGGGTAGACCCACTCATAGCCATCGCCACACCGAATACCGTCTGACCGTTATCCAGTTGGCTCGACAGCGCCACATAAGTCGTGTTCCGTCCGATGCCCATCGGCGCGAGGAGCGCGTAGGCATCATACGCCGTAAACGTATCATTCGGGCGTATCCCCGCCAGTAACAACCCATCCAACACCCGTGCCGTGTTATCCAGACTGAGTTGTATCAGCCGTTCCCGCACCGCGTTAGATAATCCCACCGCCGATTTCTCGCGTCGCTTGCGAATATTGGCGGGTCGCTTGAACACGCTGTCGAGCGTCCTACGCGCCTCATCCATCCGTTGCGCTGTCGTCTCGGCGGGGTGGTCGCCGTTGGGTGGTTGGGTGATGTGAGCAGATACCAACACACCCGCCACCTGTGAATATGACCAGCCCAAATCACGCGCATAACATCCACCTGCGAAAAGCGCATTATTGCGTCCATAAATGCGGGCATTCTCGACATACCAACATCGTAAATCATCAGCCGTCAGTCGCTCTTCTGTGGATGGTTTAGATGCGATGGACGATACGGCTATTTCGCGTTTTAAGGGCGTTTTTAGAGCCGTTTCTGGTGCTTTGCGTGTGTATAGACCTATGAAGGCATAAATATCGCTTAAATCGCCTCTGGTGAGCGTATACGGCATTTTGGCATTTTCGATGCGCCATTCCGATTCGCCGATAACACAGGTCGGGGCGACTACATACTGACCATCGCTCCGAAACTCGATTCCATGACCTGTGCGGGCGGGTGCATCTAAGTCAGGTGATAATGCGTAATAATAATGTGGTAGCTTTCTGTTACCAGACCGTACTGTAAATGTATTGACGAGGTGGGGTAGGGCATTCTGAAAGGCAATTTCGATTTCGGGCTTGTCGATGTCGATCACCACAATGCCAGACACGCGCCCCAATACCACGCCGAGCGCCCCGTAGCCTTCTTCGATGAACCAGTCGCGCAATTCTTCAAAACGCGGTTTATAGGATTGATACACCTTCCACGAAGATAGGGCAGGTGCTTTAGGTTTGGTCGGGTCGCCCATACCACGCAGGGGTATCACCGACCAACCACGCATCACCATTTGATACGCTTTATCCAACAGACTTTGTTGTGTATTTACAGACCGATTTGACATTTTCTAATATGTCTCCAATGTTGCTTCTTGCACTTCATCAAAAATTGGCGTATACTGTGTTTAGTTAGAGAGAAATTACATCCCTCTTAACTTGGTGTAATTGGGATGTATTGAGAGATTCCATTCCGACTGGAATTTCTCGTCCCGCGTCAAGCGGGATTTTCATTTTATAGCCCTGTGTACGCCAACACCTGAGCTATGCCACAAAATTCCCTGCTCAACATCACACCGTTAACGCGCCTCTCACCCACCTAACTCGGAAAAGTCGGTGAAAGGATTTTGATGGGTGAAGGTGTGACTTAGGGTATATCATCTGCCTCAACCATGTTGTTCAACACCCATCTTGTGCGAGTATCTACTTATTTTAAGAGTACCAACTGTATGGTTTCTGGTATACTACCCTCGCAATCTTGCTCACCCTGTGGTATAATCTTCATACCATTAACTAGTGTGTTGGTTTGGGTGAGGAACTTTATTTCTCGTTTTTTTGCGAGGGTAGTTCCCCCATTTTTTTTATCCTAAGTATAGAACAAAAAAATGGTTTCCTTATACAGTTTTGATTATTACTATACCTCAAATTTATTTTTTGTCAACACAATTCTCATAATACTCATGAAAATTTGCTAAAATCACCGCTTTTTTTATTATAAATCACTTGTCAAGCCCCCTTTCTCCATAATTTCTCCACAATTTATGACGATATGTTAAGAACTTATGGAGTTTATAGCAACTGTATAAAATTTATGTAAAATATCTGCCAACATCTCTAACAAAAAATTTCAGGTTGGCTGTTGGGATGTGTGTGTGAAATGTTAGAAGTTCTAAGTTAATATAAGGAGAATTCTTATGAAACGTCTTTCTAAAATTTTCCTCTTGGCTGTGATGTTGGCACTCATCGCTGTGATGATGCCCGCCGCCGCCCAAGAAGAAGACATGCCAGAACCCGGTACGGGTGGCGCAATTGTCGCCGCTAACATCGGTAGCGATATTGCAACCCTTAACCCGATTGTCACTGCCGATGGTTCTTCGAGCGCCGTTTCTGGTCGCATTTTCCCAGGCTTCATCGGGATTGACCTCGAAACAGCCGACTTTGCAGGTGGCGCACCTGGTGCTATCACTGAATCATGGACAATCTCTGATGATGGTTTGGTCTATACATTCAAATTGCGCCAAGGTTTGTTCTGGAGCGATGGCACACCAATCACCGCCGCCGATGTTCAATATAGCTTCGATGCGATCGCCAGTGGTGAAGTCGATTCGCCCCTGTCTTACATTTTGGATGATGTCGCCAGCGTGACAACGGTTGACGATTACACCCTCGAAATCACCGTCAACGAACCCGTCTGCTCGGCGTTGTTCAACATCCGCGCTATCCCCGTTGTTCCATCGCATGTTTACAAACAATGGTTCCCCACCTTTGCCGATATGAACAACTCGCGTTATAACACCACCGACCCAGAAGCCACTTGGAACGCATGGACATTCCGCAACTTCCGTCCGGGCGAACAAGTGACCCTCACCGCCGATACCACCTATCCCGATGCGACCTTGGGACCGGGTATGGTCATGCCCGAAGGCTGGATTTTCCGCAACGTTGCTGGTCAAGCCCTGTTGCTCGAACAATTCATCGCGGGCGAATTGACCTCGATTGGTGTTCCAGCCGCTCGTAAAGCCGATGCTCGCGCCCTCGCCGCCGAAGGCAAAGGTATCATTTACGAAGCGCCCGGTAACGTCCGCTTCATCGCCATGAACCTCGCCAATCCTGCTAATCCGTTGCCCGGTTTGGATGAAAATGGCAACCCCATCCCACAAGATCCGCACCCCATCCTCGGTGATGTGCGCGTGCGTCGTGCCTTGCACTATGCCATGGACTTCGATGCCCTTAACGAAGCCGCCTTCGCTGGTGAAGATTATCTGCTCGCCTCGATGGTTCGCCCCGATTCTTGGGCATTCGACCCCAACCTCGAAGTCTATCCTTATGATCCCGATATGGCAGACCAACTGCTCACCGAAGCGGGCTGGATTGACACCGATGGCGATCCCACCACACCTCGCGTGGCACAAGGTGCGCTCTATGCGCCAGATGGCACCGAACTCATCCTCAAATTCAATGTCAACAGTGGGAACACCTCGCAAGAAACCATGGGCTTGGTCTTAGACGACCAATGGACACAACTCGGTTTCGGCATCGAATTTGAAGCCATCGACTTCAACGTCTTGGTTGATAACTTCACTGGTCAAACCTTCGACATGGCTTCTGTCTTCTGGGGCTTGGGCTTCCCCGCAGACCCCAACGGTCTCCGCGCTTTGTATGACCCCACCAACGACATCCCCGGTGCGGGCTTCAACGCCGTGTCGTATTACAATGCCGAGTTCAATGAATTGCTCGATCGCGCCAACAACCCGCTCGAAACCAATGGTTGCGACCGCGAAGCGCGTGCCGAATTGTATCGCCAAGCCTACAAAATCCTGCACGATGATGCCCCATGGATTTGGATTGGCGGTTTGGGCATGAGCCTCATCCAACCCAATATCGGCAATTTTGAAGTTCGCCCGAATTTGGGACCCGTTGGTTTCACTTGGAATCAAGACGCATGGGTCATTGCTGTTGGTGAATAATGTCATCACGCATACCCTTATGAAGGGATGATGTTACTGGTAGGGACGGCTTCTATGCCGTCCCTACTGTTCTCATGAGGAGTTAGTTATGTATCGTTATATTATTCGACGGTTAATTCAATCTATCCCCACCTTTTTTGGTATTACCATCCTCGCCTTCATCCTCATGATTGCCACGCCCGGCGGTCCAGAAGGCGCATTGGCATTTAACCTTGCGGCGGGTGGTGGTGGTAATCAGGCGGGGAATTCGAGTGGGACATCCACGGGTACGGGTACGGGCTTAACCGCTCGTGATGCCATCGAAATGCGACTTGGCACCAATGACCCCATTATCCCACGTTACTTAAAATGGCTGGTGGGTGATGATTGGATGCGAGTCGATACAGATGGCGATGGCTTTGCCGATATTGGGCGGTTGGTTAGCCCAACTTTCATCGCCAGCAATGGTCAAGAAATCCCCTATCGTGCAGGTGAACGCTATGGCATTTTGCGCGGCGATTTTGGTTATACCTTCAATGGTAGACCTGTCCTCGATGTGCTTATCGAAAATGTCCCCGCTACGTTAGAATTGAGCATTGCCTCGCTCATCATCGGCACGATCTTCGGCATTTTAGTCGGTATTCTTGCCGCCATTGGTCGGGGTGGGGTATTTGATAATTTCACCCGTGTATTTGCCGTTATCGTCAGCGCCATACCCCTATTTTGGTTGGGTTTGCTGGTGTTATTGGTGTTCTCGTTTGAATTAGGCTGGTTTCCAACGGGCGGGCGGTGTCAGGCTTCGATTGAAGATAGTTGCCCACCCATCATTGAACGGATTAACCATATGTTTTTGCCAGTGATGTTGCTCTCGTTGGGAGGCATTGCGGGGACATCGCGTATTATGCGGGCTTCGATGTTAGATGTGGTTAGCCAAGATTATATCCGTACTGCCCGCTCGAAGGGGCTATCCAATCGCCGTGTGTGGTTGCGTCATGGGATGCGAAACGCGCTCATCCCCATCGCCACAGGTCTCGGACCCGCCATTACAGGGGTGTTTGGGGGGGCAGTTATCACAGAGACCATCTTCAATTATCAGGGGGTCGGGCTAAAAACGCTCGAAGCCATCACCCAGCGCGATTACAATGTGGTCATGGCATTCACCATCTACGCCGCCATCGCTACGATTATTGGTTACTTAATATCGGATATTCTATACGCGATTATTGATCCGCGTATTCGTTACTAGGGAGTGTGCCTGATGGAATTGATAACCGTTGCCCTATTTGGGGCATTACTCACCACCACACTCGCTATAGCGCCCGCTTCGTTTGCCCTCACACGCAAACAACCCGTCATCGCCATCATCGTGACGCTTGTCGGATTAGGCATTGGTTTAGCCAGCCCATTTATCAATCCTATGATAAGTGTTCTGCTTGGCTTGGGATGGATGTTAGTGGTCTCTGTGGGCGTTTATATGATTCCCAAACCCAATACCACAGAACCGCGCCTAAGCCTATCCATCCCAGATGTATTGGGCTTGTTGGCGGGCGCACTCATCTTATTTTGCTTTTTCTTCATGCCGTGGTATGCACGAGTTGCCATTGATATGGATGCTATCCCACAAAGCCTCATGGCGCGGTTGTATGGTAGCTCGATTCGTCAATTAGATGTGAATTATATCTTGAATGAGCGGTTTGCCCTACAAAATTTTAGCCCGCTCATGCTCATTCTGCTCATCCCGACTGTCTTCGCGCTCGGTGTCATCATCACTGCTATTTTTTCACCTAAAATACGCCCCAATGTGGCAAAATGGACGTTGTGGTCTGGCATTGTTGCATCGCTCTATTACCTCATCTACACCCTCAACAGCGATTTTTATATGCCCGTTGTAGATACCGCCAGTGTGGGTTTTTGGGTGGCATTCTTTGGCGTGCTACTCCTCATATTCCAAGCCTTTATAACACGTCCCGCTGTCAAGGTTGAAAAACCCCCAGAGAAAAAACAAGTCGAGATGGTCAGCGCCGATGGTGTGATTACGCTCAACACCGAAAATATGACCAAGAGCATCTCCAATTTTGGACGTGCCTTACGCCGTATTCGCCGTGACCGCTTAACCCTCGTATCGGGCAGTGTGTTGTTATTGCTCCTGACCATCACCTTTTTTTCGCCATGGATTAACCAGTTGGTCTTGGGCAAAGACCCCACGTCCACAGGCACACTGCGTACTGTCGAAGGCAGACCCATGCCGATCTTGCCCGGTGGGTGTTCAGTAACACGCGGTGTCGAGCAATGTTATGTGTTGGGGACAGACCAAGTAGGGCGTGATTACCTCTCGCGGGTATTTGAAGGCGGGCGTATCTCGCTGATTATCGCCTTCGCCAGCGCCGTCCTCACGGCTACGGTCGGCTCGATTTTGGGCATGGCGGCGGGGTATTTCGGTGGGGTGTTCGATGATTTCATGAACTGGGTCATCACCACGCTCAATTCGCTCCCGCAGTTGTATTTGCTCATCGCTATATCCGCCATCCTCAGACCAGACCCGACTTCGTTGGTGATTGTATTCGTGGTCACAGGTTGGACGGGCAGTATGCGCCTGATTCGCGGTCAGACCATCGCCACACGCGGTCTCGATTATGTCATGGCGGCGCGTGCGCTTGGGGCATCGCCGTGGCGCATCATGTTCCAGCACATCTTCCCGAATATGATTTCGTTGTTGTCGGTGACATTGGCGATTGGTATCGGCGGGGTCATCCTCGCAGAAGCCGCCCTCAGCTTTTTGAATTTGGGCATCAGCGCCGCCACACCGACTTGGGGCAATATGCTCTCGAAGGTGCAAGAAAACCTGCAAGGCTTCTTCCGCTTCGCGCCACATATCGTCTTGGTGCCGGGCTTCCTCATCACCATCACGGTGCTATGCCTATTCATCGTTGGCGATGGTATCCGCGATGCCTTCGACCCCACCATCAACGACTAAGCGATACATTTTTTTCCTGCTGATAAAAAAACCATCCCCCGTCTCATATGATAGGGGATAGTTTTTTTATGTGTTTAGGTGGCAAGCCTAGCAGCCTTTACGATATTATAGACTTAGTGATAGTATCGCCTGATTTTGGGCGCATATATCTGACTATTGGTAAAGAGATTTAAAATAAATTATAATAATATGGCAATTGTGTAATTATATATAAAAATAATAACAATGATAAATATTTTTCTTTCTTATTCAAAAAGCGACCAAGACAAAGCAAATCAGATTGCATTAAGGTTGTTCTATTGTCTCCACATACCAAAGAATCCGTTTGGGTGAATACAGAAATTCGTTTAGCACACAAAAATAATCTTTTTATTTTGCCAGTTCTAATAGATGGCGATGTTCGAGATAGTATTCCCCCCAATTTAAAAAGAAATCAATTTATGATGTAAGAAATAGTAGTGGATATGGGCTACTGGTTATAATTCTCTTATAGATATGCCCAATCCGCTCCCCAAACAGCCAGATATGCCTGTCCATCCATTGAGCATCCTCAAAGACCAAGCCGAAGCCAAAGAGTTAGGTGATGATAACGCACAGCGACTGCTCATTGCCAAATTAGAAGATTATTTGTTTGGTGATAATGAGTCTGACCGTTAATTGGCACGCAAAATTTTGGTCAATCTGAAGAAGCGCAAGGATATTTTATATGCCACAGGCGAGAAAATTGCCCGCCTGCTGAGGTAATCTGCACTAAAACACAGATGCAGATTCGCCCTGATACGTCAATTTGATTTGATTGTGGGGTACTCCACGCGCCAGTAGTGCATCGGCTAAAAATTTATCATTCAAGTCTAAGTCAATATAAATCGTATCATCCAGAACTCGCGCAACCAAAACCGCACCGATAATTTGCGCCCCGCGTATGGTTGCGATGTCAATCACCGCATACAGTGTTTCATCTTCGGTGATGGTCAAATAACTATAGGCGTTTAATCCTTGTTTGGCGTATTGGCTCATTTCTTCTTTGAGGATTTGTTTTAGAGTTTGGGTATCCATCGAATTATCTCCTCTTTTTGACTATTATAAAGCATAATTTGAATTTTGATGTTTTCAACTGATTGGCGACCTAATGGGTGCAAAATAATTTTTTTATATGCTTCCTCTGGAATGGCAATATAAAGAGGTGTCTTATCATCTAAATAATCAAGCGCCGCCCGATACACTACATATTGACCAATTATCTCCATCAATTCATGAACCAATGAATGGCTCATATTTTTAACCTCTATCAAAACCACAATTTGCTGGGTTTGATGTTGTGCCTTAATATCAATAAATAATCGTCGTCTATCCAGTGACGATGTGCCAATGGATAAATAATGTTGCTCATCCAAAATCTTCCAACCCGCTTTGATAAGCGCACGCACAACAATATCATGATTCAGGTCTTTATTGGGCATATTCCAGTATCCTCATATAAAAAATCCCCCAACTCTGGGGGATTTTCATCTATGCCTCTAGTCGTTTTAGCCACGCCTGATAAATCTCTTCAAACGTGACATCGATATCTTTGGTGATGTCCCAATTGGGATAGTGCGCCCGCATTTTGGATAAATCGGAGATGTAGCAGATATGATCGCCTTCGCGGTTTTTATCCAGATATTCGTAATTCATCTTTTTGCCACTCAGCGCCGATATTTTGTCAAACGCCTCTAAAATCGAGACGCTGTTATTCCGTCCACCGCCCAAATTATACACCTCGCCCATACGCGGATTGGCGTAAAATTCTTCGATGAACCGCGCCACATCAAACGAATGGATGTTATCGCGCACTTGTTTGCCCTTATATCCAAAAATGCGATACGTCCCGCCTGTGACGTTGACCTTAATCAGGTAGCTGAGGAATCCGTGTAATTCCACGCCTGAATGATTCGGACCCGTCAAACATCCACCGCGCAGACAACAACTTTTTAACCCGAAATAACGCCCATATTCCTGCACCATCACATCGCCCGCCACTTTCGACGCGCCAAAAATCGAGTGCTTCGATTGGTCAATGCGGAAATCTTCTTTGATGCCGTTGTAATATTCAGGATCAGCATAATCCCAACGGGTCTCCAGTTCCACCAAATTGAGTTCATTCGGCGCATCGCCATACACTTTGTTGGTCGACATGTGGACGAACACCGCTTCGGGCGCGTGTTGACGGGTGGCTTCGAGCATATTCAACGTGCCAACGGCGTTCACATCGAAATCATCAAACGGACGGCTGGCGGCGAGATCATGACTGGGTTGCGCCGCGGCGTGGACGATGAGGTCGGGTTGCAATTGTTCGATTGCCTGCATCACGCCTTGCCGATCCCGAATATCCAATTCGTGATGGGTGAAATTATGCGATGTGGCTTCGAGCCGTTTCTGATTCCAGCGCGTATCGCCATTCGGACCAAAAAAATCGGCACGCATGTTGTTATCGATGCCGTGAACTTCCCAACCGAGCGCATCAAAATGCACCACGACTTCCGAGCCAATCAGCCCGCTAGAGCCTGTGACGAGTATTTTTTTTGCCATAACGTTCCTCTGATATGATAACGGATGCCCATCGGGATAAATCATCTGTACGAGCGGATGAGGTGAAGCCGTATATCCGCCCATATTGTATGCCATCTGGACATTTTTTCACAAACGGCACTCATCATACCCCAATTTTGATGATGTTAACAGGTCATGCTGATTTCTAATATCTATGACCACCCCAATGCAAATGATACCCACTTTTTTACCAACAGGCAAACGATAGCCAATTCGTCCCAATACATACCATTTTCATAGATTTTTCAAACGTACATAAAAATTTTTACGCACAAAATCACGTTTTGGGTGTATCATTAAGCTATATGTAACACATCATTATCAAAGGTCTTATTATGCGTGTGTTTATTGGATGTATTGTTTTTCTGCTCGCATCGTTATTCGTCTCGCCGATGTTGGCGATGGGGCAAAATTTGGTCAGTCGGGTGTATATGCTCGAAGATGGCATCTTCAGCTTTAACCATGACCAATCCATCGCCGTCAGCATGTTGCAAGATGCCACCCGTTTAACCGTTGGCGAATTTTTTACGTCCGATAGCGCCCAGCCGAATTTGCGCGTGCAAATCTCGCGCCCGACACCCATCGCCGAATTTGCGCGGGTCGGCTTTGGCGATACCCCATCGGCAATTCTCGCTTCGCGCTTGCGCCTGTGGCAACAAACCGCGCCGAATATCATCGCAACCACGCTCAATACAACCGTGAACGGCGTTTTTTCTGTGGATGAACCCGAAACGTTTTCTATAAACGGGCTGACCGCCACCTCTGCCACGATAAGCTACCAGTGGAATAATCAGACCGCCGCCATTTTCATCGCGGTGTTGGATGTCGGCAGTGACCATGTGGTGACGTTGGTCGCTTCGCCTGCGTTGGGCGATGGTGCGACCATCCTCGCATCGCGCCAAGCCGATATGACCACGCTCCTCAATTCGGTGCGCTATACGCCGAATGTCAGCGCGGTGAACATCCAACCGCTTCCCCTGACGTATATGGGCGAAATCGGCAGGCTACGCACAGGGTTGCTCACTTTCACCTATCCCAAAAATTGGTATATTTTGCCCGTTGGCGGGAATGTCCTCATCACCAACACCAACCAATTGGCGATTAACGAATTGGTATCGGGGCAGGTGCAAACGCAAATTATCCCGCCCGATTTTAACCTGACCACCTTCGCCGATAACGACCAGATTGTGAATTGTGCCATCAGCGAAGAAACACTAGCGCAAATTACACCATTGGCGGTCATAGAACGGCAAATGCTTAATCCACGCCGTTTAGCCGCTTATGAATCGGACGGCGTGACGTATATCGCACCGCAAACCACGCTCATCGGAGACCGCACCGCCGCCTACATGACGCTGTTCACACCAGACCGCGATGCGTTTGTGATTGCGATAGATTTGGGCGGGGGCAATATCGCCAGTCTGATGGCATTTTCTGCGCCCAACGAGATGAACAATTACACCAACGACCTGTTTTCGATTGCCGCCTCGTTTCGGTATGATAGTAGCGCCTGCGCCGATTTGACCGCCGAGAGCGATTTGTAATCCAAGCCGAAATTATCCAACAATCCAATTAACTTTTATGTTATGATGTGAAGATGCAACCCTTTTTCACATCACACAAGGAGTAAAATCACACCCATGCAAGACCAATGGACGGCTGTAGATGATTATTTTAACGCGCTCTTTTTGCCCACCGACCCTATCCTCGACCACGCGCTCAAAGCCAGCGATGAGGCGGGCTTGCCCCAAATCCACGTCTCGCCTGCACAGGGCAAAATGCTCCATCTCATGGCGAAAATGATGAACGCCAAAAACATCCTCGAAATTGGCACACTTGGCGGGTATAGCACCATCTGGTTGGCGCGAGCCTTGCCTGATGATGGCAAACTGGTCACGCTCGAAGCCAATTTGAACCATGCCGAAGTCGCGCAGAAAAATATCGCCCACGCGGGATTAGCGCATAAAGTGGATATTCGGCTTGGATATGCCAGCGAAACGTTGCCGCTCTTAAAGCATCTCGCCCCGTTTGACCTGATTTTTATTGATGCCGATAAACCGAATACGCCCCTCTATTTGGAGTGGTCGGTGAAATTATCACGGGCGGGGTCTATCATCATCGCCGATAACGCCGTGCGGAAAGGCGCGGTGGCAAATCCACATTCGGATGACGAAAATGTGATTGGGATGCAACGCACCGCCGAAGCGATTAGCAAGCACCCCAATTTATCCGCCACCATCGTGCAAACAGTGGGGAGCAAAGGTTATGACGGCTTCATTTTAGCCCGTGTGAATGACTAATTTTTTGAGGGGGACTATCCCCCCAAAGGTTAGGGCTTATGCTACCGTATTCTAAAAAGTGGGTGATAGGTTAAGGATTTTGTGGATTAATAACGGGGAGTTTTTCGGCTTGTGCGAATTGTACGAGCCTTATATCTGATGTTATGAATGTCATTTTCACACCATTCTTTTGTAGGGTATGATTAACAAATAATGCCGATGCTAACTGAATAGAATCATAGGCTCTGAGTGCGTATTGTTTCAGTAGAGATTGTGATCAGGCGACAATTTCGGGTGATAAAGTCACCTGATGATATTCCCGCCAAACATGACGGTTTAACCACAGGCGGATTGCATCGGCATCGCGTTCATGATAAATACCTGAGCGATATTGGTGGTATATGGCAGACATCACTTCTGTAGGCATGATTTGTGAAACCAATAGATGATTTTTGCCTGTAAAAATGCGATTGTGCATCCAAACAGAACCATCTTCATGCACATATCTTTTGACAACTGCGCTACTATCTAAAAAATAATTCATGATGTTTCGTCGCGGTCATCAACAATCATGTCCGATAGATTTCCTGTGCCACTCAATCGGGTGCGTAATTCATCCCCCTGCGATTCTATCCACGCATCATTATCCTCATCATCAGAAGCCCATATCACGGTATTCCCTAAAAGATTTTTCAACACTTGTAAATCATCTATAGGTTCAATTTGTACTTGTACACGCTGACCATCGGGTAAATCGAGCGCCTCAGATAATCGCAATTGACCTTGTTCATAAATGGCGTTCACTAAAATGCTCATATCAAACCCTATCCACTTGTTGATACATCCATTATAGCACAATTCGCCTTGTTGACTTGGCGTATCTGCACGCTGGCAACCGACTCGGTTGGGAATTCCGCCACGATGGGCATGTTATCCTCACGCCAAATGTCTCGTGGGGCGCGGTTGATGAGCAGATTCTCGGTGGATAAGCCCCAATCGACCGTATAATCCACACCCGCACGGCACACATACGCCCACATTTGCCCTGCGATGAGCGCCTCGTATGCCTCACGGTTGACCTTGCCATCCAGATTAATCACATCCTGTTGGGCATGAAAACCAATCACGCCCGATGCAAATACCGACCCGACCAACGCATCATCGGCGACATTCGCGTCTAACCAAGCCAGCGCCATATCCCAACCATCTTGGCGCAGGCTATCCGCGCCGTTGATGATCCATGTGTAATTATCATCGTATAAATAACGCTGGATGTGTCCCCACATCACCACCGCCATAGCGAGTGCCACACATATCGATAGGATGAGGGTGTCTATTCGCGGTGTCGATTTGACCAGCATCGCCATGCTTGATGTGCCACTACGTCTAGCCCTATGTAATGCGTTCCTTTTTTTATCGTGATGTGCCATGCGGATGAGGGCGATGAATACCAACACCGATATCATCTCGGCGAGGGGATAGCTGTATCGCGCAAAATACCAGATGCCATAAATCACCAACACATAGGCGGCGGTTAGGCTCATCCACCAAACGATGTAGATGATGGCTAACCCACGAAAACCGTTATCGCCGTTTATCAATGCCAGTGATAGCATCAATATCACCGCGCCGATGAACAGATAGGCGTATTCGCTCAGACGGGTGTGGTCTACGGGGTCGGCGGGGTAGGTCGGTTTATCGGATAGGGGCGCAATCGCCCATACCTGACTGGCTAAACTGCGCGTGAAATCGGCTGTCCAACCGCCGTAATAATCCAAAAAGCGCGGTGTGTTCTCGGTCATGACGGAAAAAACGGGTTGTGGCGGTGGGTCTGGATACACATATAAGGAAGCCGCCCGTACCGCATCACCACTTTCGGGCAAAATCGGCTTGTTGATAGATTGTGTAAATAGCACCCACGGGATGACGAACACGCACGCCACCAGCACCATCACCACACCAACACGCATACGGCGCACGATGAAAAATCCGATTTTGCCGATGAAGGGTTTGGATGATGATACCGTGTGTATATGTGATACCTCGACTAATTGCCGTTCAAAATCGGGCGTGAACGGGGAATCGTGGTCATTTGTGTCGGCAAATAATGACGTGTCGATCCATTTTTTCGGTGGCGCGAGCAAAATCAGCACCAACGCACACGGGGCTATCAACAAGCCTGTATCGATGCGCGTCATGAAGGCGATGCCAAACACCATCGCCGCGGCGATATGCCAGCGCCATTTTCGGGCGTGATATGCCCGATACGTGACATAAAACAGGGCGATGCACATCACCGTAGCGATGCCCGTCTCCATGCCGTTGAGTTGCACGCGCACGCTTTGGGGCGACCAAAACCACAACGCCGATAACCCCAACGCGCCCCATTCGGCTTGTGTGATGCGCCGTGTGAGGTCATACACCAACACACACCCCACCGCGCCGATGAGCGCCCCGACCAATTGCACCATGCTTATCGCAAGGCTGTTTTCCTCTACCATAAGGAATACACCCGCCACAATCGCGCCCCACAGGGGTTGAAAACCCGTTGTGAGGTGACGGTCATCGATCATCGCGCCGTCACCGTTGGCGATATGCCGTCCGAGCGAAAAATAAAAATAGCTGTCGTCTTCAAGCGGGCGGTTAATGGCGCGTTCTTGATGGGTGGTGATAATCCCGCGCACGCGAATCCCCATCCCAATGATGAGGATGAGCGCCAGCACGAGCAAGGTTAGGGCGAATTTGGTGGATTTCATCATTCATAAGACCTATTTTGAGCGATAAACGACATAAAACAATAGGGCAACCGCGCCTACTTGTCAATGCTGACCGCACCAATCAGTAGCAAACTCATAAAAAACTGTTTATAATCCGTCATGATACGCACCTATTAAAACTTTTTTATCACTTTTAACCCGTGTTTGACAGTATACTCATGTTATACCGTTTGTAAAAAAACAACGAAAGGATGTTGTGGACATGAAAACCAGAGATATTGTATATATTGTAGGTGGTCTCATCCTCGGTATCGTCATCGGGGTGTTGATCGCCTCGCTTGTGGGCAATAACAATGCCCCACAAGGCTTGACCGCCGAGCAAGTCCAAGCGTTAATTAACGAAGCCATGTCGGGGCAAGGGGTCACAACGGCACCCATCAACCAAGATGATTTAGTCCGTGCTGTGATTGATACCATCAAAAACGGTCCCGCCAATGCCTCCCAAACTCGCGATATTAATTCGACTTACTTCCTCATCCCCATCGATGAGGCGGGGTCTTGGCTCGAAACCGTCAAAGATATTGAATTTGATGAAGAAGCCACCACCCAAAATATCGAATTGCTCGCCAATGACATCACCAGCGAGTCGAAATTGGCGCTGTATTTCACCTTGCCCGACCGCGTGACCACCGTGAATAGTGTGTTGTCGTTGGTGTATGATGCCATGCTGAAAACGGTTGGAGTCGCTCCAGAAGAGGCGGTTGTAGAAGGCGCAGAACCCTCTTATGTGGTGTGCTTGGGCTTAGATAACGACCCCTATAGCTTGTCTGGTCCGTTGCTCTACTTCTATATGCAAATTCCCACCGCCAAAGTCGCCGATTTGCAAGATGCCGAAGGCAACTTGCCCACGGGTTGGGAACAACTCGATGGTCCGCGCGAAAATAGCATGTTGTGGACGGCGGAATGTTACGACCCCACCAGCGCCGAAAGCGCCGTGGAATAACGATTTGCTTCGTGTGAGATGGTAGGGGCATGAATTATCATCCCCTACCACACACCCACGATACCCCTTTCATAAATTTTTCGGAAAATCTTAATGCTTGCTCTGATTTACAAGATGAATTTTGATGGGGGATAGGGTATAATGAAAAATATGTTGCAAGCAGGCTATTTGTAAAAATTGATGACATAGATTTTGAAATGTTGAATCGGTTACGAAAGGAAAAATCATCATGAAATTCGCAATCCGTTTTGTTTTACTCATCATTCTCGCGCTTGCTTTATCGGTCGCTTTGGTCAGCGCACAAGAGGAAGAAGTGACTGGCACTTTCGTTCAAGGGGCAACCACATTCACACTTGAAGACATGGGTGATGATACATTCACCTTAACTCTGAGCGGTGTCGCTGGTACAACACCTTTAATTTTCGGCGATTTCACCGGTGGTTTTATGACGACTGACTTGTTAACCGATTGGCTGGCTACGGGCGTTGCCGTTCCTGTCGAATTGCGTTTTCAATATGGCAACCCTGCCGATACACTGTTTGATTACACCATCGCGGCGAATGCTATCCCCGTCGGTGAATTTGCCGATGGAACTGTGAGTTACCTCCTCAGCGATGTCGAAGTCAGCTTTGTCGAAATTGCTGGCACTGCCCCAGATGCCGCCGTTGTTGTTGAAGGCGATAAACCCAATTTAGCCACCTTAATCGAAGACGGTGACTATGTCGATTCGCTCACCTATGTGGCGGTCTATGTGTCTGTCGATTTGGCATTCATCGACGCATTAGCCGCCGCCCGTGTTGACCGTTTGAACGATGCACGCCCTAGCAGTGTCGGTGGATCGTGCATCCCCAAAGTCACTTGCTTGCCCAAGTAAGATTGGTCAGCCATGATTATCTCAAGAGGTGGTGGGCGTTGCCCCCTCCTCTTTTGTTGTTTTTAATTCCGTATTTAATGCGAGGAGCATGGTATGAAATTCAGGCTCATACAGGCGTGGTGTGTGGTACTTATTTTGTTTATTGCACAGACGACACAAGCACAACATTCATCCGTTCTAATGGGTTTTATCGATAACAATACCCCCTTTATTGAATATCCGATTCAAGTCGCCAATTCTGGCACAACCATTATTTTGGATATTAAACCCACCAGTGGCAATCTCGATACCTTACTCTATTTAGTCGATAGCAATGGCAACATCGTCAGCGAAAATGATGACCGTGTGCGCGGTGATGTTAGCTCGCGCATCGTCTTTCCACAAGCGGATGCCGGCAATTATACCGCCATCGCAACGCGCTTTGGTGTCGCCGATGGCACTAGCTCTGGAGATTTTGAACTGGTAATAGAACTCCAAACTGGCACGACCCAAACTGCCACCCCGTATCGCGTCTCGCCCGATGATTTACGTATCGCTGGGTTTAACGATGTCGAAGTCCGTCCGCAAGCCGAATGGACGATCATCGCCTATTATGGGGGCGATAATAACCTCGAACCCGGTCTTCAATTCGATTTTGACGAATTTGAACTGGCAGGTGGGAGCAACCAAAATGTACGCATCGTCATGCTCCTCGATCGCTCTCCCGAACATTCAGATGCCAATGGCAATTGGGCTGGCGCTCGTGTATATGAGATCGCCTTTGATCTGACAGGCGACCATACCGTTGTCTTCCCACCCACCATCGATAGCATCCCCATTTTGGATATGGGCGAGCGCGATACCAGCGATGGCGAATTTTATGCCCAATATCTCGTCTGGGCGTTAAAACATTTTCCAGCACGCAATTATGCCTTTTCGCTCGCTAGTCATGGCGCAGGCTGGAAAGGCATTGTCACCGATGATACCGCCCGCGCCCAAAAAGGCTTGCCCGAAAGCATCATGACCTTGCCCGAATTGCGCCAAGCGTTTGAAATCGCCAAGCAAACGGCAGGGGTCGATAAATTCAACATGATGATTAATGATGCCTGTTCGATGGCGAGTGTCGAATATTTCGCCACCCTCGCGCCGTATTTTAATTATTCCCTCGCGTCACCCGAAATTGTGATTGACCCCGCGCTAGATATGACCCTGTTCACCGTACGCTTGAATCAGGAACTGGCGAATACCAACATGATCAATTTGGGGGTGAATTTGGTCGATAAATATGTCCAGTTGGATATGCGCCTCGCGGGTGATGCGGATGCCGCCTATTTCACCCATTCGTTATTTGACCTACAAAATTACAATGCGGTTATCAGCGCCATTGAAGCCTTCGCCGCTGTTGTCAACGAAAATCCATCGGCGTATGCCAGTCTGTTGGGGCAAGCCCGCGCCAATACCTACACCTATACCGCGTTTGCGGGCAGTACCACCAAAATCGATTTAGGCAGTCTGATGCGCGAAGTGCTAAAACTTAGCCGCAACCCCGAACTCATCAATGCCGCCAATGCCGTGTTAGAGGCGCCCGATGCCTCTTTGGTGTATGGCAACGCGGGCGAAAATGTCGTCAATCTCATCAATTACTACAATATGTATTTCCCCGCCAACAGCTCGTCCTTCCAAACCAGCTATTTTAATGAAGCGGGGATGCCTGAATGGGGGCGGATGCTCCGCAATTATTATAACGCCGTCACACCCAAAGTGTGGGATGGCACGAGCGGTGTGTCGTTCCATCCGCCGATTGCACCGCGCATTCAATTCACCTCACAATATCCACCCGCCGATACACCGATCAGCATTTTTACATCCGCATCATTTGGCTTTGAATTGACCGGGCGTAATGTGGCGTATGTCGATGCCACCTTTGACCGCGTGTTAGATAATGGCACGGTTGTTCGCTATCAGACAGAACGCCTCCTCACCGATACGTTTGATGAAAATGGCAATCCCGTCCGTCAAAATATTTGGCGAAATGGCGTAGATACGCGCCGTTCTTTCGCGTGGGATGTGGCGCTTCCTGTTTTATCTGATGGTGTGAATCGTTTTAATGAATACATCATCGAAAGTGAAGATGTCGCCTTTATGGACGGTATCTATTACGATGGTAACAGTGGCATTCCCAACGAAGTCAGCATCATTTTTAGCAAACCGCAAGGCGCGGAGCCCGGACGGGTGCAACGTGTGGTGAGCCGTACCACAGGCAATAATGCGCTCGCCGCCATCACCATCCCGCCAGGGTCGCGTTTTATCTCCAATAAATCGGTGGTGACGAGTGATGGTCGTGTGGTACAAGAATTGGGTAATGTGTATCTGTGGCCCGAAGGCGGTCTGACTTACACCTACCAACCCGCCCCGACAGGTACGTATAACATCGGTGTCTTGGTCAGTAGTTTTGGTGGTACAACGGGGTATACATCCATCACCGTGAATGTCAATAATGACGGTCTGAATCCCGATCTCCGTGCTGGTTTGCGGACGGATGCGGGCTTCATCATCACCCGTCCTAAAGATTGGGGCTTCCTGTCTATTGCCACCGATATTTGGATTGGTTACTATCGGTCATCGAGTAGAGATGGCAATAGCAACATCAGCGCGTATTTCTCGCTTGCGCCCGAAGCCAGCACCGATTTGACCAGCATCCCCGCCGAGATGCTCATGTCGTATTTCGGCATCACATGGGACGGTGTGTACACCCAGACGACCATCGGTGACGCGCCTGCCATTGAATTTGAATTCGCCTATCAAGACCCCGTTGGCGGACGCGGTACGATTAATGCCAAAGCCCTCGCCATTTTTAACCCGTATCTAGGGCTTGGTATGGTGTTCACATCCGAATTGGTGAATGGCGCTCCGGGTGATATTCAAGGTGTGTATGACCAACTCAAAGCCAATTTGCGCTTCTTCCCATTTTATGAAATTGTCGATACCGGTATTTGGGATGATAGCCGATTCACCAGTCGCACCTTCTTTACCGATGGGGTACGGTATCCCATGCTTTACAGTTGGAGCGAAATGACCGATGGCATCTGGACGCGCTACGCCATCGCCGCCGATAATCCCGAAACGCAAGATGTGGTCGAAGCCGATTTGACCTCGCCAACGTTTGTCGCCTTCACCAAAATTGATGCGCCCGCCTCTGCCGATGCGGTGCTGAATGACCTCGTGGCGCAATATGCCCAAACAGGCGAGGGCTTCGCCCGCGTGGCAACGCGTACGCTCAACACGCCGACCCTATCGTGGCAAGCGGCATTGTATACCGTGAATCGCAATGGCATAGCCGTGTCGGGTCGGATTTACGTCACCATCCCCATCGAGGGCGGTCCCGCCTATGCCGCGTGGGTTGAAGCACCCACAGGCACAGATGCCTACGCCACAACGCTCGAATGGATAGTCGATGGCTTCCAGCTTGACGCATTCGGGTCGTGATCGAGATGATTGATTTTTAGGGACGATAGACGCGCCGATGGCGCTAATCGTCCCCTACGGGTGCATTTCAACTTGGGGTAATATGGCGGATATATGCGCCGATGGCGCTAATCCGCCACTACAACCCCTGAAATTTAGAAATTTGTACGGGCGGATTAGAGGCTTTAGCCTCGTATATCCGCTCTATTTATCCCCAAAATTGAACAAAATAACTGTAAATAAGCAAAGAAGCGCATTATCATCCAGATTAGCCCCAACATGGTCACAGCACCGCCGACATACCCCATAATAGACCGATTTTGAGGCATCAAATCAGAGAGAATGTTGACATTTTTGCCTTGCACAGGTGCTTTTCTGAGGGCGCGTTTGCGTAAGTACAATAAAGTATATCCGCCTGCGCTAATTAATAATGCGGTTGTGATTGCCTCTGATGTGTATCTTGAATTATATTGACCAAAAGGGCATTCTGGGCGAAAAGATAATGCACGGGTCGCATTTATTGCAAGCAAGAGAATGGTAACGATGCTTAAAATTCCTGTGATGATGGTCAAATTTCCGACCACCCACGCCATATAAAAGCCAGATGGGTTACGTGATTTCATCCGATTCTCCCTTCTATATGACAACATCATATCACATCGGCGCGGGCAATTCGCCGATGACATACACAGCATGACGCGCCCGCGTGAGCGCCACATACATCAGCGCGTTACGATTATCTTGACGGGTGCGGTCTAATTCAGATAAAATCGCCACCCCACATTCTAACCCTTTATAGGCGTGTATCGTACTCACCAGCACCGTCCGTTTGGGGTCGTGCTGGTCGGTGATGCGCCTCGTTACGGTGATCGTCCCCAGATGCGTCTCGTTGCCCCATAAGGTGGTCTTTTTGGGCGATATGGGCGTGAGCAACACAATGTCATGCGCGGGGACACCCTGTTCATCAATCAGCCAGTGGAGCAATTCGCTCACGGTCTGATACGCCACATCGGGCGTTGGCGCAGGGTGGATTTGCACGGGATTGCCCACGGGGTTATCGTCACATCTGGTCAGATTTTGAGTGTAGCGTTGGGCGTAGGCGTGGATTTGTTGCGTCGTACGGCAATTTTCATCCAGATAAAACGGCTCACCGAGTTTGATGAGCGTATCGCGCACCTCGCCGAAAATGCGTTGACCGTCATCGGCGAACACATACAACACATCTTCAACCGGACGGCGCAAAAATTTGACGATATGCGCCCATTGGTCAGCCTTAAAATCTTGACCCTCATCCACCACCAGCGCATCATAGCCATGTTTTTTGAGCAAGGCGGGATTTTCACGCAGGCATTGCGTGACCTTCATCAGCCATGTGGTGAGGCTCTTATCAAAATCGCCCCGACTCATCGCATCCATCTTTGCGCCGTAACCCGCCCAATACATCCCTTTTCCGACCAACCCGTGGAGCGTATCGACAGTGATGTTGGGATGATTCAATGCCCGACTCGCCCATTCGACCAAGCCCTTGTTATACCCCAAAAACAGCGTTTTATGACCCTCTTGTGCCAATTGGGTGGCTTTCTCGAAGGCGATGAGCGTTTTGCCTGTGCCAGCACCGCCCAAAATGGTCGCTTGCCAATGAAAGCGCAAAAAATTCAACACGCGCATTTGCCGTTCTGTGAAACGGTCTATCTGACGGCGTTCTTGTGCAAAAACGGTACTCAGGCGTGGTTCGAGCGTTTGGGTGGGCAATATCAGCGCCCGCAAACCCTTCACGGCATCTTCACCGCCCATTTTTTGATTATCTTTATTGGCGTGTTGATGATAATAAGCAAAAATTTGCTCAAAGCGCGTTTTGAGGTCGTTGGTGTGGCGCATATCGATGATGATGTCGGTGGGGATGTCGAGCCGTATATCGGCGACAACCTCGCTATCGGGGAATACCAACACGGGGAACACCGCGTAATCGTGATGAGAAGTGCGCGGGTCGTGTTTGAGCCATGCCCGAAATTCGCGGGCGTTGCGGTCGGCTTGACCCATCGGGTCAATCTTAAATTCACGACTATCGGTATGACGGGTGCGACTATACCATTGTGGCTTATTTTCATCGCGCACGGTGATAATCCCGCCTTTGACCTCTAAAACGAGGATGCCTTTTTGTGGATGCACCACCAAAAAATCAATCTCGCCCTCAGAGCCACCGCTTTTACTGCGCCACTTGATGCTATGAAATATCAGATACGCATCGGCGACCGCCTCTAGCTGGTCATAAAATGCCCATTCTGACCAACTCTCACTAAAATCTGACCCCGCCCCGCGCAATATCCGACTACCATATAAGTCGCGCACATAACCGATCGGGATATGTTGTTCTTTATCATATAGATGTAAAACCCGTACCCCTTGTGGGCTGATTTCAAATTCATCTTCGAGCGAATTTCTGGGCATGGTGATGCGCGTGACCAAATTCGCGCCTGTGGCATACGTATCACACAAGCCGATGAGGACATTCATATCGGTCTGTTGGTCGGGCGTGATGGCATTAAATTCGCGCCACAACGCCTCGCGGATGTGCGCCCGTGTGCGTTTATCGCCATGCGCCAATTGGCGTAAGAATGCGTATAAACAGGCGCTCAGTTTGGGCATTTCCATGTGTATATCTTTTACCCATAGAACGCATACGCCAGAATAATTTCTGTTGACAATTCATCAAAATTGACCGTATCGCCCGCTTGGATAATCGGCATAAAGTCGGCTTCATCCCACACCGTTTGATACAACGCGATCAACGGATCGAGGCGTAATTCGCTCAATTCGGCGATGGCATGGGGATGCGCCTTCAGGCTTCCGACCAATTTCGCACTTTGATTCAGGTCGCCGTCATAATACAGCATGTAGGCTAATCCCGATACCGCCTCTAAATACAGCGCCGAATTGGGATACTTGGCGTTGTTCATCAACACTTTGTAGATATTTTGGCGGGCTTCGAGCGAATACGGATTGCGCCGTAATTGCAAAAAGCCCAAATTCAGGCGCGTATTATCCACCATACGCTGGTCTTGGACTTGTGCCAACGAGTCGAGCGCGATTTTATAACACATTTCGGCTTGGTCGAGTTCGTTCAAGGCTTCATGACACAGCGCCAAATTGTTGTTGATGAGCGCGGTGCCGCGCAATTCGCCCAATTCGTTGAACAGTTCCAGCGCCTTGTGGTTATAGTCGATAGCTTGGCGATATGCTTTATTGACAAATCCCAACACGCCCAAATTGACATAACTATCCGCCATGCCTTGCTTGTCGTCAATTTTTGGGCTCAACGCCAGGGCGCGTTGCTGAAATTGCCCGCCAAGTTCACTATCCCCATAAAAAAAGGCGATTGTCCCGCGCCCGTGTAATGCCCGCACCATGCCGTAATCATCTTCGAGTGTCTGATGAATTCGATACGCCCGTTCAAAATTGAATTGCGCTTTTTCGTAATCGCCATTAAACACATATCCCCAACCGACATGCGTCATGGTCTCTGCCAATTTATCTTGATACGCCTCATCTTCGCCGATGAGCGCCGTCAATTCTTGGGCGTTCATCAGCAATTCTTCGTAACGGCTCATGCGATACAACGCCGTACAATAGGCGACCAATAGTCGTATGCGCGTATCGCGCTCGGTGATATGTGGCAGAATTGGGTCGCATAAGCGTAATAAACGGGTGTATTGGCTTACCCGATTCAGCGCATCCCCCGCTTGGATGGCGTACTGTGCCGATTTATCCCATAATTCGGCTTGCGATAAGTGATATGCCAGTGCCACCGTATGCTGGGGATCATCGGCATACAGATGCTCCATCGCAGTGGCAATTTGCCGATGCGCCTCGCGCAGGCGGTCTGGGGTGAAATCTTCGAGCAACGCCTCGCGCAATTTGTCATGGGCGAAACGCCAGCGATTATCGCTAATATCCAAAATAGATGCGTTGATACACTCAATCAGCCATAATCCCACATCGACATCGGGTGGCGCGAGGTGTTCTAAAATCGGCAACTCGACCCACCGCCCCGCCACCGCCGCCAATTCCAGCAACGGGCGGTAATTGGCGGGGATTTTATCCAGACGGCGTTTGACTACCGTCCGCACACCGCCCGCGAACACTTTTTCGGGCAAGGTACGCTTGCCGATGTCGCTTAGGCTACCCGCATCTTCCGCCAGCGCCCGCACGACTTCGACGATGAAATAGGCGTTGCCTTCGGTTTCGCGGTCTAAAAAGTCGACAACGTTTTCATCATTGCCCACATCGCCTAACATGGAGGCGGTCAATTGACGGATAGCCTCTTTTTTGAGCCGATGCAATTTCATCAATTTGGCATTGGGCAAATCTTCGGGCAAGTAGGGCATTTCATCATCCCGATAACTGGCGATGATGAAATGCCCATGATTTTGGGTCGTATCGGCGAGGTGGCGGATGATGTCGATATCGCCACTCGCCCAGTGAATATCTTCAAGGATTAATACGGTGGGTTGTTTGAGCGCCTTAAAGACTTCGCTGATGGTCTTCATCACGACTTGGCGCATATCGGTGCTGGTTTTGAGCGATATACCACCGGTCTGCGAGATGATCATGCCGATATAATTGCGCGTCTCATCGGATAGGGGTGGCTCTTCGAGCAGAATCCGCTTGAGCGGTTCGCGCCAAAGCTGAAACAGCGTGTTATCTTCTTTCAACGCCTGCCCGCGCACTGTCAACGCCCCTTGTATCAGGGCGCGGATGCGAACTTCATCTAACAGGCGCGATTTTCCGACCCCGCTCTCGCCACCCACCAGCCACAATGACCCGTGCGGATTGCTAGGGGAGAGGATGTTGAAAAGTGCGATGCGCAAATCTGCCAATTCGCTTTCTCTGCCCACAAATGCCGATGCTTTGAGGAAACTTTCGCGGATGGCTTGGCTTTCATTGGCAATCGGATAATCGGTATCGTATCGCAATGCCTCTAATACCGCATCGGCGCTATGAAACCGCGCATCGGGGTCTTTTTCGGTCAATCGAGACATGATCGGTATGAGCGCGGGCGGTAATCCCGATAAATCGGGCACGTTATGAATAATCCACTGAATCATTTTGACCATATCGGGGTCATGCACGGGATTTTTGCCCAACAGCATCTCACAGGCGATAATCGCGCTGGCATATAAATCGGATTCGATAGACGGCGGATTTTCGATGAGTAATTCGGGTGCCATGTACGAGAGTGTCCCCGCCATAGCAACGGTGCGGGCATTTTTGCGGTGGGTCGCCAAGCCGAAGTCGAGCAATTTAACTTGCCCCGATGGAGTCACCATGACATTGGCGGGTTTGAGGTCGCGGTGGATGATGCCTTGTCGGTGTAAATAGGCGAGGGCATGGAGCATTTGCACCCATAATTTGATTTTGCCCACTTCGTCTTGCGATTTGGCATAACTCACGATGTCGTGCGCCTCGGTGAGCAATTCCATCGTGAAAAAGGGGATGCGTTCATCATCAAAACCGTAATCGAGTACGGCGATAATATTCGGGTGGCGTAGCGTTGCAAGGGTGCGAAATTCATCCGCCAATGCGAGGCGGTAATCGAGCGTATCGGGCGATGTCGAGCGAGCTGTTGATGATGTCGGTATCGGAAGGGTGTCGGTGGTGGCATCATCGGGCGAGATTTCGGGCGCAATCACCCGCTTGAATGCCACCAAATCGCCCGTCATGCGGTCTATGGCGCGATACACAATGCCCATCCCGCCCATGCCGATGGTGTCTTGAATTTGATACCGTTTGGTCAGTAGGTGCGTCATCGTGTCGCAATCGCTATCCTCTCATCTAAAGATGTCTTTAGATGATAACATATTATAGGGCATATGACAAAATGAGTTTATCTTTGCGCCATCGCCATAAACACATCGAAGAAGTCGCTACAACTGCCACCCTGTTCATCGCCATCGCTATCAATCGCCCACCCGATGAAGCTATCCATCTCATCCGATAAGCCCATCGCCAACGCAATATCGGCGCTGGCGCGGTCTTGGTCGCCCATCAAAAAGTAAATTTCGCTTCGCAATAATCGGAGCATGTGATTTTCTGGGTCTATCGCCAAGCCGATGCTATAGGTGTTGAGCGCCTCTTCATAATTGCCAATTGAACAAAACGCGATGCCCCGTATCAGAAACAAATCGCCCGCGAATAAATAGGGGATGGTGTCGCCAAGCACCTCGGTGATGACCTGTAACCGCGGGTTTAATTCGGCGTTGGGGGTGGACGTGATGGATACTTGTGATTGGTCGTGGATAAAATCTGGCGGATTGCTGATAAAATTCAAAAATTGGGCGGTGCTAGTGAGTACCGTCTCGTACTGCCCGATGATGAGATTCGAGAGTGAGGTGTAGATGAGGGTGCTCACCGACAAATCGCCAAACGTGGCATTCAACACACGGAAACTGAGGTTTGGGTCTGGGAACAGGCGCACCGTCTCAGACAAAATTTGGCTGGCATCATTCAAGCGCCCCTCGTGCATGGCGACCAAAAATGCCAATAAATGGGCAACATTGGTCTCTGGGTTGAGCGTGAGCGCCACATCTAAAACCTCGCGGGTGCTGGCTAAATCATTTTGGCTATAGACCAAATCGGCTTTGAGATAATACAAAAACCAATCATCGGGGCGTAGGCTGATGAGATGGTCGAGCGTTTCGACATCCGCCCTCCTAAAATTTGCCACGGCATAGGCGGGTAAAATCCAGTTTGCGGGTGCGATGCGTTGCGCGGTGGTGACATCGCGCCCGGCGCTTTCAAAGTCAAATTGGCGTAAATAAATCAATGCCCGATACATGAATAACAAGGCATTGCCACCATCACGGTCGAGTGCGTTGTTGATGAATGTCAGGGCGGTCGCTTGGTCGTTGATGAAATTGGCGAAGAAGCCATACACCAATGCGCTCACGCCTGCGCTTAACGGTTGCGCGTTGCTAGATGATAATTGCGACAACACGGTCATCATCCGCATAAACTCGAATAAATCGCTATTGGCGCTGTGCAAAATGGCGAGTGCGCCTGCCACATACGGCGCGATGTCGTTGGGAGATTGCACCACCAGTTCGATATTAATCAATCGCTCCAAAACAGTCCGTTCAAATGTGTTATACGGAAAACGCGCCAATTCGCCCAATTGCAAAAAGATGTGCAAGCCGTCCTCTTTTTGCTCTGGTCGGATGATGAGCGCGGGGTTGATGGCGGATTGGTCTAAAGGGGTGTCGGCATTTAATAAGAGGATGTCTACGCCTGTCACAATCCGAATATTCGAGAACGGAATATCCGTTTGCAGGGTGCGCCGTAACGCCTCTATGATGCTGGCGCGGGTTGTCAAATTTTCATTATCGGGGTTTGTCCCCGCGAACACCGCCACAGGATACTCGCCTTCGCCGATCTCGACAGTTTCTAAGGGGATATGATTGGGCAAATTATCGCGCAATTCGGCTAATCTGCCACCGTCCCCATTCGGACGGATGATGGTGATGTTGGTATCGGCATCATCGGGTCTGGGGCGGGTGACGATGAAAATGCCAAGCGCCACCGCCAAAATCGGCACGAGGATGAGCATCCAACGCAGATGATTGGCATATTTTTTAGGCATCATGACATATTCTTCGCCCGTATCCGATTTGACAATCGTCACCATCGGCTTGGAGGTCACAGGTTTGACATGCGTCTCGTTGGGTGTGGGGGTATCAAACCGCCCTGTGGCATTATTCATCAATTCTTGTTTAATATGTGTGGGCAAATCGGCATCACTATCGGCGTTTCGGATGACATCCTCTAGTTCACTGCCCACTTTGCGGATGCTATCAATGCGCTTGTTGCGGTCTTTGATGAGCATTTGCGAAATCAACCGCGCCAAACGGGGTGGCGTATCTGGGCGGAGTGACAGAATATTGGCGGGTTCTTTGGTCAAAATGGCGGTGATGAGGCTGGTGGTGCTTTCATCTGAAAATGGGCTAACACCCGTCAACAGTTCGTATAATAATACCCCAAACGCCCAAATATCGGTGCGTTCATCAATCGGATCGCCATTGAGCGCCTCTGGCGAGAGATAATTGAGCGTGCCGACCACCGCGCCCGTGCGTGTGACGCGGGTTTTATCTTGAATTTGCGCCACGCCAAAATCGGTCAGGCGGGGCGTGCCGTCTTCGGCGATGAGGACGTTGGCGGGTTTGAGGTCGCGGTGGATAATTTTTAGGCGGTGCGCCCGTGTGAGCGCATCCGATAAATCCAACCCAATTTGCAACACGCGGGCGATTGGCAACGGCTTGATGGTGTTCATCTCATCCCACAGAGACCCACCCCCGACATATTCCATGACCAGATAATGGGCATCATCATCGGCGATGGTGGTGATGACAGTGACGATATTCGGATGATTCAGACGGCGCAAGGCTTCGGCTTCGCGCTCAAATCGCTGGACAAAATCGGGATTCTCTTCGATGATGTCGGGTTTGAGTTGCTTAATCGCCACGGGTTCACCCGTGAGCGTATCGATGCCTTTATACACCGTCCCCATGCCACCTTTGCCGATGATGTCGGTGGTGCGGTCAAATTCGTATCTATCGCCAATGCGTTGTTTCATAAGTCGTCCTTCAATATGCTACACGCGCATACCATCTATACGCAAAGCAAATACACGCCGTTGCATGTATTTGCTTCTTCTATTGTAGTGATCTTTATGAGGTTATGCGAGAGATTGCACAAAAAATTTGCACTTTTATTACGATTCGGCAATCACGGCATCAAAAAATGTGCCACACGGTTCGTCTTGTGTACTCTCGGTCAGTTGTGCCACATACGCATCCATCTCATCGGATAAGCCCATTGCCGCCTCAATATCGGCGCTGGCATCTTTCCCATTGGTTAACAAAATATCGGCGCGTAACAGGTGGAGCATGGCGTTATCTCGATTCACCAGTAAGCCTTGCGAAAATGTTTGCAGGGCATCATCGTAACGCCCTAGCGAACACTGGGCGAGCCCGCGTATCATCAACACATCGCTCACATACAAATAGGGCAACGCTACCCCTGGTGGCGGGGCGCTATTGAGCAACACATCCGATGTTTCGATAACCCGTTCATATTGTCCGATGAGCAAATTGGCATACGTGCCATAAATCATCGAACTTTGGGTGACTGCCTCGCCCATTGTGATGTACAACACGCGATAACTCATCATGGGGTTGGGGTATCGGCGCAACATATCGTATAAAATCGCCCGTGAATCGGTCAGATTGCCCTCGCGCAATGCCACCAGCGAAATCAAGAAATATGGCAAATTGGTCGGGGGCGATTTTTCGAGCGCCATATCTAAATAGATGCGCGTTGTCGCTAAATCGTTGTCTAAATAGGCGAAATGCGCCCGCGCAAAGTGGGCAAACCAATCATCGGGGCGCATCGCTACGATGGTATCGATGGTATCTATCGTGACTGATAACCCTACACTGTTCGCCAACCCTGTGGTGATATATAGCGGAAACGCCCATTCATCCGGACCCAACCGCTTCGCCGTGAGCAGGTCGCTATTGGCGCTTTCGTTGGCGAGTTTGCGAATATGCAACAACCCCCGATACGTGAATAACAACGGGTTGCCACCATCGCGGTTGATTGCATTGTTGATAGAGAGCATGGCGTTATCTTCATTGGTGTTAAACAGCAAAAAGTAATCATAGACGGGTTTGCTGATGCCCGTGCTGAGGATTTGCCCGGTAGCGGGTGGTAAATCCGCGAGGATGGTGAGGGTTCGCATAAATTCAAATAAATTGCCATCGGCACTATACAGGATGAGCAGGGCGCTGGTGAGATACGGCGCGAGGTCTGCTGGACGCTCGACCAAGACTTCAATGCTAATCAGGCGTGATATGACGGCACGCTCGAAATGATTATAGGTCAGGCGCGAGGTATCTACCAATTCGATATTCGCATACAATCCGTCTTGGCGCTGAACAGGGCGCACCATCAACAACGCACGGGCGTTATTCCCCAAACGCGCCAAATCTTCGATGGTGGGCGGTCCGCTCGTCTCGCGTTGATTGGCGGGCGGTGGCGCATCGGCGAAGATGCGAATGGGCGAGCGGTGGATATTTTCTTCTAACACCGTCACCAAATCGGTGTAAATCGTGCGTTGCAGGGGCGAGTTGAGCGTTTCGGGCGATATCCCTGGTAATATCAAAATAGGATAGTCTAGATCGCCAATTGGCGCGGTCATGAGTGCCTGTGGTGGCTGATTGGGCTGATTGTCTGACGTGGCTTGTGGTTGATTATCATTGGGTGGCGTGTTTATCACCACATCTGATGTTGGCTCTGCCGATGGGCGCGTGGCGATAACCGTAATTACCCCTGCCGCGATGATGAGCAATAAGCCGATGATAACCCACACACGGGTCGCCATATTTTTCGAGACGAGCAGATACTCTTCGCCCGTATCTGTTTTGACCATGCTCATTTGTGGTTTGGTCATGCTCGAACTGCTGACGGGTTTGCTGATGTCGATAGCCGATGGGGTGGGGGTATCGAACCGCGTACTGTGTTCGACCACGATTTTTCGGCGCACATCGCTGGGGATATCGGTTTTGCTATCGCTACGGCGGATAATGTCTTCGAGTTCACTGCCCACTTTGCGGATGCTATCGATGCGGTCTTCTGGTTCTTTGATGAGCATTTGCTCAACCAAATTCGCCAACGCGGGCGGAATATCGGGACGTAATTCGTTCAATTTAGGTATGGGGCGCGTTAAAATCGCCGTGATGAGCGCGGTCGTGTTATCTTCTGGGAACGGACTGCGCCCTGCCAGCATTTCGTACAACATGATGCCGAATGCCCAAATATCCGCCCGTTCATCAGTCGGTTCGCCATTCAACGCCTCTGGCGCGAGGTACGCCAATGTGCCGACCATTGTCCCTGTGCGTGTGACGCGGGTTTTATCTTGAATTTGCGCCACGCCAAAATCGGTTAGGCGGGGCGTGCCGTCTTCGGCGATGAGGATATTGGCGGGTTTCAGGTCACGGTGGATAATCTTCAGGCGGTGCGCCCGTGTGAGCGCATCCGATAAATCCAGCGCGATTTGCAACACGCGGGCGATGCTCATCGGCTTGGTGTTTTGCATTTCATCCCACAAAGACCCGCCACCCACATATTCCATCACCAAAAAATAGGCGTTATCATCGATGATGGTATCGAGCGCGGCGACAATGTTGGGATGATTGAGTCGGCGCAAGGCTTCGGCTTCGCGGTTGAATCGCTCGACAAAATCGGGATTATCCTCGATGATGTCGGGCTTGAGTTGCTTAATCGCCACGGCTTGCCCATTGGTTGTATCGATGCCTTTATATACCGTCCCCATGCCACCCCTGCCGATGATGTCGGCGGCGCGGTCAAATTCATATCTATCGCCGATGCGGTGCTTCATGGTTTTTTCCTTAGAATAACGCAAATGTCATACTCTTTTCATCATTGTAACGATTTTTGAGCCGATATGCGAGAGGTTGCCTGCCCAAATTTTCATAAATTTTTCGGTTGGTGAAGCCCAATTTTGGGATGAGATATGCTAATATATATTCAGTCACATAATCAATCACTATAAAATTTTCAGTGGATGGATACATTATGGAATTGGTTTCATTGGTTTATGTCAGTTTTTCACATGGCGATATGAGCGATGACGAACTCAAGCATATCCTCAAAGTTGCCCGCGAAAATAACAAAAAGTTGGATGTCACAGGCATGTTGCTGTATCGTAACGGCTTTTTCATCCAAGCCTTAGAGGGCGAAGAGGCGGTGGTCAACAAGTTGTACGAGGAAATCCGCCAAGACCCACGCCACCATGCCGTCACCACCATCGTGACCTATCCGATAGAGGAACGTCAATTTGCCGATTGGAGCATGGGCTTCCACAAAATGTCGGATGCCGACTTACAACAGCTAGACGGATATACCGATTTTCTCACGCATCCAACGGGGGAATTTTTCCTCAATAAGCCCAATCGCGCCAAACAATTGTTGTATGCGTTTCGGGGACAGATTTATTTTTAAGGTTTGCATCGCATATACGCTGTTCGCTCATCATCGCTAAAACCTCAATCATCTGCCGTCTTGAATCATGCTATAGTAATTGCAACATGATCTTCATACCCTTACATGCCATCACGATGATGTTATTCATGTATTCGGTTAGGTGATTTTGCGAGGTGCAACGAAAATGGCTATGATTTGTTTGACATATATCAGCTTTGCCACGCATTTGATGAGTGACGATGAACTCAAGGAGATTTTATCGGTTGCCCGTGAGACCAACGAGCATTTGGGTATCACAGGCATATTGTTGTATCGGGATGGCTTTTTCATCCAAGCCTTAGAGGGCGAAGAGGTGGTCGTCAACAAGTTGTACGAGAAAATCCGCCAAGACCCGCGTCACCGCAACGTCATGACCGTCGATATTCACCCTATCACAGAACGCGCCTTTGTGGGATGGCATATGGGATTTAATAAAATTACCGATGATGCCATTGCGGGTTTAGATGATGCTTATACTGATTTTCTCAACAACCCCAACACAGAGTATTTCACCGATAAACCAGACCGTGCCAAAACCTTGCTCTATTCGTTTCGGAATCAGATTTATTTCTAAAGGATCAATGGGGTATGGCTTAATAGTCATTCCCCATCTTGTGTGTGGTCTGTCATCAAGACTGAGACATGCGCTTTAATCACATCTAACGATAACAATGATTCACGGATAAGTTCAAATGATGCAAACCCCAACGCGAGAATGCCGATAAATGCCACCCCAAACACCATGACATCGCCCCCTGGCACGGCTAAAAGCCCGAATATCGCGCCGATAATGCTGGCACACACAAACACAAATACGCTAATATACAATGCTACCAACGCATTGCGGAATAAACGGGCGCGTGTGATAAGGTGAGCGTGTTTTAGTACCTCTAAATCGTGACTATCCTCTAACCAATGATGAATTTCAGTATGCAAGGCGCTATAACGGGCAGATGTTGAGAGAATTAACAAACAAACGCCGGGCAAAATCAATAGCGGGGTTATCCAAACGATTTCAGTTGACACTATAATTGTTCCCAATCCAGCTCAAACGAGTCGTCAATATCCAGCACCACATCGACATCATCCAAGCCAGTCGCCGCCTCGCCTCGCCGACAGAGTGACCGATAGGTGCAAAATCCGCAATGACGGGTGTTATCGGTCAGTTCAAACGAATCCCGCGCCACAATCTGGTCTATCAACCGCGAGAGGCGCGTTTCTGCATAGGCGAATTGTGACGCATCATAATCGAAAATAATGGTTTCGCCCGTCTGTGCATACCAATACGCCATGTGGATTTTTTCGGGCGCAATCATATCGCCATCCGTGAGCGAAGCGCCCGCCCGCGCCAAAATATACGGATAAATCACCGTCTGCATTCGCGTCATGAGGGTGTCGCGGGGGGGTGGGACAGGTTGCGTTTTCCAGTCGAATATCCACACATCGCCCGTTTGTGCCATGGCAATCAGGTCATATTTGGCAATCACCCGATGCCCACGCAACGGCGCGGACAGGGTGATTTCTGCCTCGTGGCTGGTGGCGGGGTGATACGGCATTTTCGCGTGCATAAAATTACGCCACCACAATGCCAGATGGTCATCCATCACCGTTTGGCTGATGATGTCGGTTGGCACACCGCTATGATATTGATGCAACAGCCGATGAAATGCCTCCCCGCGCCGTTGATGTGCCTCGCGTTCCAATTGTGGCTCAGATTCGATGCTCGGATACTGTAACCGTTGCAAGTGGCGCAACTCAAAACGGCGCGGACAATCGACATAATCTTGCAGATTAGTCTGGCTGAATTGAAAATGCGCGGGGAGTGTCGCCATGATACATACCTCGTCACTCATGCGTCAATAAACGCACATTATCAGGATGAAACAGCACATGCACATTTTGCCCTTGCTTGAAGCCATATCCCCCGTTCATGCCGACATTTTGTATCCGCGCCGAAATATCATCGCCCGTTTCGAGGTGGATAATGTAGCGGGTATCTGTGCCAATATAAAAAATTTGGGTGATTTGCCCGCGCAAGGCGTTGATTTCTGGGGATACATCGGCTAACGGGTCAGATAAATCGCGCAGATTGATGCGTTCTGGGCGGATAGCCACCGTCACCGCATCGTTCTCGTTCAGCTTAACAGACGGTCGGTTGGTGCGGATGGGGGTCTCGCGTTTGAGCATGACGGATGTCCATTCGCCATCGGTTGCGGTGATGTTGCCCGCCAGAAAATTATTCTCGCCGATGAAATCCGCGACAAAATGCGTGCTAGGATTTTCGTAAATTTCATCGGGTCTGCCGACTTGCAACACGCGCCCGCGATTCATCACCGCGATGCGATTCGCCATCGTCATGGCTTCTTCTTGGTCGTGGGTGACGAAAATAAACGTGATGCCCAATTGTTGTTGCATCGTCTTGAGTTCGATTTGCATTTCACGGCGTAATTTCAGGTCGAGCGCACCGAGCGGTTCATCCAACAGCAACACACGCGGTTTTTTGACCAATGCGCGGGCTAATGCCACCCGTTGTTGTTGCCCGCCCGAAATTTCACGCGGTTTACGTTTGCCCACATGCGGTAATTGCACCAATTCCAGCGCCTCTTCTGCCCGCCGTTGCGCCTCTTTTTTGTTCACATTTTCCATCTGCAAGCCGAACATCACATTTTGCAAAATGGTCATGTGTGGGAACAAGGCGTAATCCTGAAACACGGTGTTCACAGGGCGGTGAAATGGTGGCATATCCTGCATCGGCGTGCCATCAATCAAGATTTCGCCCGATGACGGCTTCTCGAAACCCGCAATCATCCGCAAGGTGGTCGTCTTACCGCATCCACTCGGACCCAACATGGCGAAAAATTCACCATCATAAATCGTCAACGAAACATCATCCACCGCCCGCACAGGCACATCATAGCGCCCCGCAGGAAATTCTTTGACCACATGCCGTAATTCGACTTTGATACCACCCGTCATCGTTTGTTTATTCGCACCTCATATTATCTATGGAGACCTGACACTATAGGTGTGATTATAGCATATCGGTGTGGTGATGGCATGGCATTTTTGCACATTTCCAAAATCGGTTATAATAGAATGTAATTATCCATAAGGTATTGGCAATCTTAAACGAGATAAACCCCATAACCGATGTAGATGAAAGTGATGATGTTGATGATGATTAAAACCCTAGATTATTATTTATCGCTACCGTATACGATTGAGCTCACACCCGATAAAAATGGCGTGTGGTTTGCCAGTATCCCCCTGTTAAAAGGGTGCATGACACAAGGCGATAGTCGTGAAGATGCCTTGCGGATGTTGGATGAAGCCAAAGAGCTATGGCTCGAAACCGCGTTAGCAGAAGGGATGTCTATCCCCGAACCGATTGGTGAGGTTTTATCATCATGAAATGTTTATTCGGACAGTCGTATTACCTGATTTTTGACCCCAAACTTTACGAAGCCATGAAGCCCTATCCGCCACTCGGCACACTCTACGCCGCCTCTGCCTTGCGCGATGCGGGCTACGATGTGGCGCTATTCGATGCGATGCTGGCACACTCTGAGACCGAATGGGAACGCGCACTCGACCAGCACAACCCACAAATCGCCATCATTTACGAAGATAATTTTAACTACCTCTCCAAAATGTGTTTAGGACGGATGCGTCAAGCCGCCCTGACGATGATCAACATGGCGAAAAAGCGCGGTTGCACCGTCATCATCTGTGGCTCGGATGCCAGCGACCATCCCGATATTTTCTTGGATGGTGGCGCAGATTATATCTTGCTCGGCGAAGGTGAAGAATCGCTCATCGAATTGATGCACAGTCTATCGGGTAAAACCGACACCGCTCCAGAGGCGATATTAGGCGTGCAATCACCTAAAACCCTTTTGCCCACGCGCCGCCCTGTGATGCGCGATATTGATAAATTGCCCATGCCCGCGTGGGATTTAATCAATGTTGATATATATAAGGAAATATGGCTGGCGCGTCACGGCTATTTTTCGATGAATTTGGTCACGACACGCGGGTGTCCGTATCATTGTAATTGGTGCGCCAAGCCGATTTGGGGGCAACGCTACAACGTGCATAGCCCACAGACGATTGTGAATCAGATGAAGCACCTGCATGTGACGTATGGCGTGAATCACATCTGGTTCGCCGATGATATTATGGGACTCAAACCGAATTGGATCGAGACCTTCGCCGATTTATTAGTGGCAGAGGGTTTAAAAATCCCGTTCAAGTGTCTGAGCCGTGCCGATTTATTGGTGCGTGGCGAGACGATTAACAGCCTCGCCCGTGCGGGGTGCGAAATTGTGTGGATAGGCGCGGAGAGCGGTTCGCAACGCATTCTCGATGCGATGGAAAAAGGCACGACCATCGCCCAGATCCGCGAGGCGGCGAGTCGGTTACAAGCCGTTGGGATAGGGGTGGCGTTCTTTTTGCAATTTGGTTATCCGAGCGAAACCCGCGCCGAACTGGAACAGACGCTCAATTTGGTGCGCGAGTGTATGCCCGATGATATTGGCATGTCGGTGAGCTATCCGCTACCAGGGACAAAATTTTATGAACGGGTCAAAAATCAACTCGGCGCACAAGATCACTGGCACCATTCCGATGATTTAGCCATGCTGTACGCGGGTCCGTTCAGCACACAATTTTATCGGCAATTGCATATCACATTGCATAAAGAATTTCGGTCACGCAAAACATGGCGCAAACTCATCGGCAAAGCGCCGAAAACGCACGTCTTGGATGAGAAATCGGTGACGGTGCGCGATGTGGTGGCGATGGTGTATCATACCTTCACCTTGCCATTGGCATGGCGCAAACTGAAATCCCTCGAAAGCGCCCCACATGTCGGCATCGGCATGATTTCGGGTGGGATGGATTACGCCAGCGCATCTGTGCCATCGCCACAAGATGGATGAGATTATGAAACTGCCATATAATCAAAGCGAGATAATGATGATGAAAGTGGCTCATGCGCGCCCTATCATGCAAAGCCAAAACTAAATAGGAGGATATCAATCATGAACTATTCGCAAAATATGAAAAAAGCAAACCAACATTATGTTATCGGTGAATATGATAAAGCCATTGCTATCCTCACCAAATTAGCGGCATTTTATCCAGATGAAGATGATGTTTTTTTTAATCGTGCCATCGTCTACCGCGATATGAGGCAATATGACCGTGCGTTGATGGATTTTAGCATGGCGATTGCCATTAACCCACATGAACCAGAATACTATATGCAACGGGGTGGCTTGTTCATGCTACTCCTGCTTCCAGATAAAGCATTGGACGATTGGAACGTCTTGCTCAAGATGGATGCCAATCATACGCTTGCGCTCTATTCGCGTGCCATGTGTTACTTGATGATGAAGCAATTCAAAAAAGCGATTGCCAGCGCGGATGAGCTACTCAAAAAATTTCCGAACCTGCCTGAATCATATGCTTTACAGGCATCGATCTATCATGAAATGCGTGATAATGAGAAGACACTTGAAAATAGCAATAAAGCCATTGAATTGGGCGATATTAACCCTGCAACCTATTTAACTCGTGCTGATGTTTATAAACACCTCAAACAATATGATAAGGCGTTAGCCGATTATGATTATGTCATCTCCATGCAACCGCACAACATCGAATTTTATGATATGCGTGCCGAATTTTTTTATGATATCGGCGATAAAGACCGCGCCCTTGCTGAATATCATGCCATGATTGAAAAGTTCCCCAACAATGATACGGCTTATTTTTATCGGGCATGTTATTTTGAACAAGAAAAACGCTACGATGAAGCACTCGCCGATGTCGAAAAAGCCCTGCAAATCAACCCCAATGATGAATTTTTACAAGAGATGAAAATCGGACTTGAGAACATGCGGAAAAATCAGAGCATCAAAAAGTTGGTAAAACGGAAACGGAAATAAGCATAGATGAGGTTGTATTGGTATGGATATTTTATTGACACATGGGTATTTTTTGAACGAAGATGAACACGAAAAAAAGGTTATGCGACCGTACCCGCCGTTGGGGATTTTATCCATCTCGGCGTACCTGAAGCAAAAGGGGTTTGATGTCGCCGTCTACGATACCACCTTCAGCACGTTGGATAGCTTTCGGGCATACATCACGCAAACCCGCCCGTCTATCATCGGCGTGTATGCCAATATGATGACGCGCCGTTTCATCATCCAATTGTTGCCGACCATGAAAGCCGTTGGCGCAACCGTCATCATGGGCGGACCCGATTCGGCGAATTATCCCGAAAATTATCTGGATTATGGCGCAGACGTGGTCGTGATTGGCGAAGGTGAAGCCACGCTCGAAGAACTCATCCCGCATATCACCAAACATGGCGTATGCGATATGACGCATATTCACGGGCTGGTCTATCGGCAAGACGGAGACCTCATCCGTACACCAGAACGCGCCCAAATCGCTGATTTGAACACGCTTCCCATGCCCGATAGAGGCGCAATCAACATCCCGCAATACATCGAGACGTGGCGGGCGCATCACGGCAAAGGCGCAGTCTCGCTCATCACGGCGCGGGGATGCCCGTATAAATGCAATTGGTGCAGTCATGCCGTGTATGGATATACCCACCGCAGGCGGTCGCCACAAGTGGTCGCTGATGAGGTGGCGCATATCAAAGAAGTTTATAATCCTGAATTGGTGTGGTATGCCGATGATGTGTTCACGATTAACCACCGTTGGCTCTTCGCATACGCCGAAGAATTGGGCAAGCGTGGCTTGCATACCCCCTTCGAGACGATTAGCCGTGAGGATCGCTTGAACGAAAAAGTCGTGCAAACCCTCGCCGAAATGGGATGCTATCGCTTGTGGGTCGGCGCGGAGAGTGGCTCGCAACGCATACTCGATGCGATGGAACGCCAAACCGATGTCAAGCGCGTGATAGAGATGGTACACCTGCTCAAAAAATACAACATCCAAACGGGGATGTTCATCATGCTGGGTTACGATGGCGAAGAATTGTCCGATTTGCAAGCTACCGTTCAAACGCTGAAAGATGCCAACCCCGATATTTTCCTGACGACAGTCGCCTATCCGATAGCAGGGACGAAATTTCACGCCAAAGTTGAAGATAAAGTGATTGCAACCAAAGCATGGGCGGAAGGGTCAGATAGCAATCATACTGTCCTCGGCAGACATTCCCGCGCTTATTATGCCCATGCCACCCGTTGGATGGTGGGCGAGGTGGCGTATCATCAACAAAAAGTGTCGCCGAATCGAGACATCAAACGCATGGGCAAGGCATACGTCAGCGCCAAACTGGGGCGGATGGGCATGTGGCTCACCCGTCATCAGGTGGAGATGGGGGTATCATGACCACCACACCCGCCTTTGATACCGTTGCACACGAGTATGATGCCGAATTCACCGACCAACTGTTGGGGCGCTGGTTGCGCGAATGTGTCTGGAAGCATACCCCGTTCATCGCGCCGATGCACATCCTCGAATTGGGATGCGGGACGGGTGAGGATGCCCGTCATTTCGCACAAATGGGCATTTCTGTTTTGGCGACCGATGCCTCTGGCGAGATGATAGCCGTGGCGCGGGAGAAAAATCCCCCATCCCCGACCCTTCCCCCACAGAGTAGAGGAAGGGAGCAAAGCATGATCACCGAAATTCCCCCTCTCCATGAAATGGGGAGGGGGTTAGGGGGTGGGGAGGTGTCTTTTCGCCAACTCGACCTCAACAACTTGCCCAACGCGCCCATCAGCGACACCCCATTCGATGCGGTGTTCTCTAATTTTGGCGTGATAAATTGTGTGGAAAATCGCGCAGAATTGGCGACATTCATCCACCAGCATATCAAACCGAATGGCACGGCGGTGATTGTGGCAATGACGCGCACCTGTCCGATAGAAATTCTGTGGCATGTGCTTCATCTGCGTCCCAGACAGGCGATACGCCGATTTTTCGGTGGGCGGATGGTGGATGTTGGCGGGGGTGGCGCGTTGCAGGTGTGGTATCCAACGCATCGGCAACTACGCCGTGAATTTGCCAAAAGTGGGTTGCGCTTGGAGCGTATGGTGGGCATCGGCGTGACCTTACCACCGACTTATCTCGCGCCGTTGGTGCAAAAATACCCGCGTTTTTGGGGCTTCATGCGCCGTCTCGAACACCGCCTCGCGCGGATTTTTCCATTCACGCGCCTGAACGACCACACATTGATGGTGTTTCGGCGGGATTAGGTGAAACCTCATCGCTAATCGTATACTTGTTCGTATTATTCTACAACTCGTTGATTTTTTGACAGAAAATGATACAATAATCAACAAATAGAGATGTGAATAGGTATAACATGATTGGTCAACGACTGTATCAAGCCCGATTATTATCTGGCATGACCCAAAAAGAAGTTGTCATTCGACTGGCACAATTGGGTTATGAAGTCACAAGTGCGGTCATTTCAAAATACGAACTCAATAAAAGCACACCACCACCGTCTTTAATGGTTGCTTTGGCTCAAGTTTTTCAGGTAGATACCCAATATTTTTTTTATAAACCGCAAATGCAGATTGAATGGGTTGCCTATCGCAAACATAGCCGATTGAGCAAACATCACCAAGAAGAAATTCAGGGATATTGCGTAGATATTGCCAATTTGCAAATTGAATTGAGGCGATTGTTATATCCACAAGATAGGGTGCATTTTCTAAAACCTCAAGCTATTCAAACCATAGATGATGCTGAAATTTTGGCGGAAGCATTGAGAAAAGAATGGGGACTAGGCGATTTGCCCATTGAAAATCTCACACATTTGGCGGAGAGCAAAGGGATAATCATTATCAAATGGATTAAAAATAATATCCATTTTGATGGTCTATCGGGGTGGTGCGAGGATAGCCCCGTTTCCGTTTTGAATACAGCCACTTCAATAGACCGAAGACGGTTTAGTCTGGCGCATGAAATCGCGCATCTACTCATGAAAACAGACCACTTCACATCCGATAAGGCATCCGAATCTTTCGCAAACCGTTTTGCAGGAGCATTTCTTGTGCCAAAAGATGTCGTTTATCATGAATTGGGGCGCAAACGCAATCATATTATGTTGCATGAATTGGGTAGTCTCAAAAAACGCTATGGATTGAGCATCAGCGCATGGATTTACCGTGCAAAAGATTTGGGGGTTATCAGTGATGATTTGGCACAAACATTATGGCAAGAAATGGCTCGCTTGAACTGGAGACACATCGAACTATCTCAATATGATTATATCGCCCACGAAGAGCCAACCTTACTTGAGCAGATGTGTTTTAGAGCAGTTGCAGAAGGGTTAAAATTGCCACAAGATATTCAACAAATTCTTCCACATATCACATTTGAGGCGGATGCGATATCACAAGATGAATTTCCGACCCCCTCGCAACTACTGGCTATGTCAGAAGCGGAGCGCCAAAAATGGATGAAATTATCATTTGAATTGGCGAAAGATGTCGAGTTTGAGCAGTTCGATGCTTTCGGAGAGGAATATTTTTGATGAGCAGTATTTCGCGTGGGGATAGTGGTCACATAGTAAGTGATGAGACCTCTAAGTTGTAATCAATGATAAACCATAAGGTCATCCAATAATGATAATCGTCCGATTTAGAAAATGATAACGTTTTGCGAACAA
>DAOTVP010000012.1:0-56949 GCA_034436155.1 Anaerolineae bacterium | reverse complement strand
TTGTACCATTGCGTACGATGTTAGTGCTTCCACAACGACTACAGGTATACGTGATAGTTTCTTGTATCATGGGAAGCATTATCATCTCTCATCACTTACTTTTCAACCACTACCCGCAAGCGAAAATCGCCCTTATGTTAATATTTGGGTGTTGATATTGAATTTATATAAAGGGGGATTTGTATGAGCAATACAGATGATACCGAAATTATAGAAGAGACTATAGTAGAACGTAGACAACCAACCCATTGGGGTTGTTTGTTGATCGCATTTTCGCCGATGGCAATTTGCGGATTAGCCATTTTGGGCAGTGTGTTGTTTTGTGGCAACACATTCGGCAATATTTGGTCTGGTGTTCAAAATGCGGTTGCTTCTATCGGCAATATCTTTAATCTGAATTTATTCCCTGGTAGCACCCAAATCGTATCAAGCCCATCCATCGTAGAACGCATTAGACCATTGGGTCAATTGGTGACGACTCGTGTCGAATTAGCAACCGCACGCATAGAAGTCTCTACGCGCTATGGTATCGGTAATGTGTGTTACATCGGCGCGTTACATTCGGCACAAGGTTGGGTAGAAGCGGGCGTGAATTTGGATGGATTTTCACCTGATAACGTCATCTATGATGAAGCACAGGATATGTATATCGTCCGCGTGCCAGAACCCACCGTCACCAATTGCCAATTAGACCCCATGCAAATTATCAAATATCATGATTGGGGGTCTACGGTGGCGTGTCCTGCCAATTGGGATGAAATGCGCCTCTTAGCCAGTTATACGGCGGTGAATAATTTCCGTGATAGGGCAGTCGAAGAGGATATTATCGGCAAAGCACAACGCCAAGCTGATTTAATCCTGAGCAATTTTGTGTCGAGTATCACCGGGAAGCCAGTCGTGATTGAATTTATCCCCGCATCTGAGATTGTTTATCCGTCATCATGTTTGCCAGAACCGCCGTCCTCATGGCGTTATGATGATGCCGAACAACGTTGGGTGAAAGATTAGGATTTTTACATCAAGATTACCTTGATAGTTCGTTATCGCTAGATGCTCAAAGCATCTAGCTACATACCTAAAAAGCGCACTAAAGGCGCTAAAATCCCCTCTATGACAACGATTTTCCTCAAAATCAGGCAAAAACTAGCCCCTTTAGTGGGCTTCCAAAACAATTAGCCTATGGCTTCACGCCCCAATGCACGCACATCGTCCCGAACATGAATGATTGATAATCCACATCGACAAAACCCGCCTCTTGCATCAGCTTGATCAATTCCTGTGGCGTTTTGAAGGCTTGTGTGGATTCGGGCAAGTAGCGATACGCATCCGCGCCTTCTTTTCCCACGATTAACCGTCCCAAAATGGGGATGATATAGCGCAGGTGTATCATGATAAACGGACGGAGCAAATTTTTCGGTGGCGGGGAACTATCTAATACCACCACGCGCCCGCCCGATTTAAGGACGCGGAATTGTTCACGCAACGCTTGGGGAATATCCACCACATTCCGCAACAAATACCCTTGCGTGACCGCATCAAACGAGTCATCAGGGAAGGGCAGGTGCATGGCATCCGCGCCTGACCAGCTAATCGCGTTTCCCAATTTGCGTCCCTGACCGACTATCATCATCGGCAAGGCGAAATCCGCGCCGATAACCGTGGCGCTTGGGGTCACTTTGAGCGCCTCGAATGCAATATCGCCCGTGCCTGTGGCTAAATCGAGCATCTTGTCGTTGGGCGCTAACCGCGCTTTTTTAACGACAAACCTGCGCCAGCGCATATCCTGACCGCCCGTCATGAGCCGATTCATCAGGTCGTAGCGTCGAGCGATACGCCCAAACATATCTTGTACATACGTTGCTTTTGCTTCACCTTGTAGTTGTGCTGTCATTTTTTGAGTCCGTAATTTTTCCAATTTGCAGAGATAAGCCCATCCATTTCACTTTGTGGCGAGATAAACCGCGTGCTTGCCGTGTGTGATGGATGATAAAAACGCGCTTTTGGGGTGGCATCTATCCCGATTTTTTGCCCAAAACGTCCCTGATGATACGGTAACAATCCGTTAATGCGGATGACATCGTTTATTGGGTTGGTGTGGGTTTGGATAGCATCTGCCACCGCTTCATTATCGTGGATAGAGACGCTTTCGTCTACGATGATGATTTTTTTCAGGTATGCCAATTGCCCCAATCCCCAAATCCCGTACATGATTTTTTGCGCGTGACCGTGACTACATTTTTGAACGGCAATGATCGCCGTATTGCCCGTGTCTGTGAGGTGAATATCGCAAATTTCGGGGAATAACACGCGCAAAATGGGCAACACGAGCCGTTCCGCCATGTGCATCATCTGGTCAGATTCGTTGGGTGATGGTGCGGGGATGATGGCGGGATAAATCGCATCGTGCCGATGGGTGATGGTGCTGATATGAAACATCACGGGTTGCACATCCAAATACGTCCCGTCATGCCCCGCGATGGTGTAGGTGGATGTCAATTCTGGCGTGAGCATCCCCTCGATGATGAATTCGGCATCGGCGGGGATAGCGACAGGTTGGCTAATCGCCGTAGCGAATGAAATAGGCTTGTTACGTAACCATCCCGCCAACCAATGCGGTGGGATATGATTCGGCAACGGCACGCTGGCGCTCCAGATCAGGGCGGGATCGCCACCGAGCGCAATCGCTGCGGGGGTGGGGTGGGTCATATCCAACGCGCCCCATTCGTTGATAATCCCCAGTGTATTCTGGTTGATGACCATCGCCCGCGCCCAGAATGCCATTCTTTCGCCCGTTTGCGGATCAGATAGATATAATTGCGCCCCTGTGATGTTGCGGGTGGTTTCTTCGTCCCAGTGGCGTAAAATCGGCAAGCAGTGAATATTCGGCGCATCGCGCCATTGTACAGCTTGCACGGGCGGATTGGCTTTTTCGCCATTCGTGCCGATGGCATTACGGAGCATGTTCAGCGTTTGCATCCCCTGAGCGATTAACCCGCCAACGCCTATATTCCCTAATCCGTTCAGATTGAGGATGGATTGTAACTTGGTGGTAATGTCTGATGGGTGATCTATGCCTAATGCCCATGTCATACGGCGCGTTGTGCCGAATAAATTGGTGACAACAGGGTGATCATGCCCGATGACGTGTTCAAACCACAAGGCATGAGCGTGGCGTTTGCTGTATTTGACGCGATGCGTGATGGCGCAGATTTCTAAATTGGGGCTAACAGGCTGATGAATACGCACCAATTGCCCCGCTTGTTCGAGGCGGACGAGGTATTCATCTAAATTTCGATAAACCATGATGTGATGTCGCCTATGTTCTGAATGTTCAAAAAATCATGAACATATTTTAACATGAAATAAGGCAATATGCGGTTATGAAATTCATGAGGATTTGCATTTGCGAGAAATAAATTGGGCGCAATATCGCATCGCGCCCACGTTTTAACTCAGTTTTGATGTGGACGGCGACATTCGATAACCATCCAATCGCCATCCACTTGTTGACGGCGCTTGTAGGGGATGAGTCCCGCGCTTTTGAGTGCCGCCTCGACATCCTCAACTTGCTCGAATGTCAGACCGCTAAAAATGGCAATCCCGCCCGGTCGGACGATATTCCCAAGCCCATCGGCGCACATTTGGATGATAATCCGCGCCAAAATATTGACAACGATGAGGTCAAATCGGCGGGCAGAGTGCAACACCGTCTCTAGGCTACCCTCTTGGGCGGTGATTTTATCTGCCACCCCGTTCACCTCGATATTTTCGATGGATGATTTCACGGCTACGGGATCGTTATCCAACGCCAACACATCCACCGCGCCCAATTTCGCCGCAGCGATGGCGAGGATGCCCGACCCACTGCCCAAATCCAACACTTTAATGCCGTTGGTGACGGTATCTTCCAGCGCCTCTAGGCATAACTGGGTGGTGGGATGTGTGCCTGTGCCGAATGCCATACCAGGATCAAGCGCGATGTGAATATCATTTGGGTGTACATCCAGTTCTATCCACAATGGGCGGATGAGGATGCGTTTGCCCAGCCGAATCGGTTGATAGTGTGCCTTCCACGCATTCGCCCAATCTTCTTCATCCACGATGATGTATTCCGGTGTCGGCATGGGATACATCATATTGAGCAATTTCAGCCCGCGTTCTAGTTGTTCTTTGGCGGTGGGGGCGCGGTCATCATCAGGCAAATATGCCCGCACGATGAGCCGTTCTGCGGGCGGGACGGCACCATCATCATACATTTCGGGCATGATGCCGTCTTGTTCTACCGAAACGCCCTGATGCCCATAGCGGGAAAGCAATTCGACCACCGCTTCGGCGGCTTCACCATCTACATTGAGCCGAATTTCAATCCATTTGCTCATTCACCACTCAGCCAATCCATGACGCGACTAAACATGCCTTTATTGCCCTGTGAAGAGACATTCGTCCCCATTGTTTGCGCCAATTTTTCGAACAATTGACGTTGTTCGTTGCTCAGTTTGGTGGGAATCTCAATTTGCACGCGCACCAATTGGTCGCCACGCCCGCTATTGCTCCCATCGGAGCGCAAACGTGGGAATCCGCGCCCACGTAATCTAAAAATTTTGCCATGCGGTGTGCCTGCGGGGATGTCGAGGTCGACTTCGCCATCTACAGTTGGGATGCGAATCCGTGCGCCGAGTACGGCTTGTACCACATTCAAATTGAGGTCGAGCAGAATATCATTTTCGTGGCGTACAAATATTTCGTGATCTTTGACCGTCACTACCACGAATAGATTGCCGCGTGCCGCGCCCACATCGCCGACATCACCTTGCCCGGTGTGTTGAATTTGGATGCCACTATTCACGCCTGCGGGGATTTTGACATTCAACGTGGCGCGTTTTTTGAGCCGTCCGCTCCCATCGCAAACACGACACGGTTTTTCGACAATAGTACCCTTGCCACCACAACGCGGGCAGGTGGTGACGCGCACCATCGACCCTAGAAAACCTTGTTGCACTTGCCTGACTTCGCCCGTACCATTACATTGTGGGCATGTCACAGGATGGCTACCCGCCTCGGCACCCGATCCCGCGCACGTCTCGCAGGTGTCGAAACGGTCAAATTCGATTTCGCGGTCTGTGCCGAATACCGCCTCTTCAAAACTGATGGTGACATTCACGCGCCTATCGCCACCTTGTTTCGGTCCGCGTCTCGCACCGCGGCTACTACTCGTGCGGAAGCCAGCATTATTCAGAAATTCTTCAAAGATTTCTTCAAATCCACCGAAACCGCTAAACCCACCGAAACCCGATGCGCCAGCGTTCCCACTCACGCCAGCATGACCAAAACGATCATAACGGGCGCGTTTTTCGTCATCGTATAATACTTCATAGGCTTCGTTAATTTCTTTGAATTTCGCTTCGGCATTATCCGCTTTATTGGCATCGGGATGGTATTGTTTTGCCAAATTGCGGAAGGCGCGTTTGATTTCATCTTTGTTGGCGTTGCGTGCAACACCCAATATTTCATAATAATCTCGTGCCATAATGTGTCATATCCTACTCATCTACGGTGTGGCACGCCACACCTGTTACAACGCAAAATGGGGTGATGAAGCGATTTCATCACCCCCAATATGGGTTTGTACTACGAATTAGGCATCGGTAAATTCGGCATCAATGACATCTTCACCAGCTTGTTGACCCGTGCCGTTGCCATTGACACTCCCTGTGCCATTAGGTTGTTGATACATTTGCCCGCCGATGGTTTGCAGATGAGCATTCAGCGCATCCACCGCGGCGCGGATTTTTGCCACATCACCTTTTTCTTTGGCTTTTGTGACCTCTTGAATCCGTTCATTGGTGACGGTTTTGGCGCTTTCGGGAATTTTATCGCCATGATCACGCAACAATTTTTCGGCGGCGAACACGGCGCTATCGGCTTGGTTATTCACCTCTGCCATTTCACGCCGTTTGGCATCTTCGCTGGCGTGTTTTTCTGCCTCTTTAATCATGGCATCGATCTCGGCATCTGTCAGACCACTGCTGGCGGTGATGGTGATGTGTTGCTTACGCCCCGTGGCTTTGTCTTGTGCCGATACGCTCAGAATGCCGTTGGCATCAATATCAAACGTGACCTCAATTTGTGGCACGCCACGCGGTGCGGGTGGGATACCATCCAAAATAAACCGACCGAGCGATTTGTTATCTGCCGCCATTGGGCGCTCGCCTTGCACGACATGGATTTCGACCTGTGTTTGGCTATCGCTGGCGGTCGAATACACTTGCGATTTTTTGGTCGGGATGGTCGTGTTGCGTTCAATCATAGGTGTTGCCACACCACCTAGCGTTTCTACGCTCAAAGTGAGAGGGGTTACATCCAACAACAGGATGTCTTTGACATCACCCGCCAACACGCCTGCTTGGATTGCCGCGCCAAGCGCCACCACTTCATCGGGATTCACACCTTTGCTAGGCGCTTTGCCGAAGAATTTTTCGACCGCTTCTTGAACGGCAGGCATACGGGTCATACCACCGACCAAAATCACGGTGTTGATGTCACTTACGCTCAGACCCGCATCTTTAATGGCGTTACGGCAAGGTTCAATACTACGGTCGATGAGGTCGCGCACCAGTTGCTCCAATTTGGCGCGGGAGAGCGTCACATTGAGGTGTTTGGGACCGTTGGCATCTGCCGTGATGAAGGGCAATTGAATATCGGTACTCATCACGCTCGACAATTCAATTTTGGCTTTTTCGGCGGCTTCTTTCAAGCGTTGCAAGGCTTGACGGTCTTTCCGCAGGTCAATGCCATTTTCTTTTTTGAATTCATCCACCAACCAGTCAATGATGCGTTCATCGAAGTTATCGCCACCCAAGAAGGTGTCGCCGTTGGTACTACGGACTTCAAACACACCATCGCCCACTTCGAGGATGGAAATATCGAATGTCCCACCGCCCAAATCGTAAACCGCGATGATTTCATTTTTGTGGTTGTTGCCCAAACCATACGCCAAACTAGAGGCGGTTGGTTCGTTGATAATCCGCAACACCTCTAACCCAGCGATTTTGCCCGCGTCTTTGGTGGCGTTGCGTTGGGCATCGTTAAAATAGGCGGGGACAGTGATGACAGCGCGGTCTACCGTTTCACCCAGATACGCTTCGGCATCTGCTTTGATTTTTTGCAAAATCATGGCAGAAATTTCGGGCGGGCTATAATCGCGATCGCCCATCCTCACGCGCACATCACCATTGGGGGCGGCGCTCACGCCGTATGGCACGATTTGTATGGTATCTTGTACTTGTTTATCGCTGAATTTGCGCCCCATAAACCGCTTGACCGAGAAAATCGTATTTTCTGGATTCATCACCGCTTGGTTACGGGCAATTTTACCCACCATGCGTTCCCCCGTTTTGGGGTTAATGGCGACCACCGAAGGGATAAGCCGTCCGCCTTCAGATGAAGGGATAACAACGGGTTCACCACCTTCCATAACAGCGACAACGGAGTTTGTTGTTCCTAAGTCAATTCCGATAACTCTTCCCATGTTCTTACTTACTCCTAAATAGTTAATATCTGATGATTGCAAAAATTAGTTGGCGACCTTTACCAGGGCAGGGCGTAACAGAGTATCGCCACTTTTATAGCCTTTTTGTAGTGTTTCGATGATATGCCCACTTTCGACCTCGCTACTGTCTTCGCGTATGATCGCTTGATGCAGATACGGGTCGAAGGGTTCGTTGGTGGGGTTTATCATGGTGATTTCGTATTCCTCGAATAATTTTTTGAATTTATTCAGGATAAGTGCCGTCCCATGTACCCAACCGTTATCCAATAAATCTGATGGAATATTGGCGAGTGCGCGTTCAAAATCGTCTACGATGGGCAAAATTTTGACAATCGTTTCTAATTCGCTACGACGTTGGATGTCTTTGAGGTCACGTTCTACCCGTCGTTTATAATTTTGAAATTCGGCGCGTTCTCGTTGCCAACCCTCTAAATTACGTTCCGCTTCGGCTTTGAATGTCGCCATAGCACTGGTGAGCTTTTCGATGTTAACCTCCACTTCTTCTGATGAAGAATCGGGTGTGTTATTGTTGTTTTTATTCAGTACACGCTTAAAAAGTGGCTGGGTGCTATCATCCAATGGAATGGCTTCATCCGATGTCAAATCTGCCGATTCATTCGGTGTTTGGGCTTCTTCATTGGAATGTTCAGATTTTTTTTTGCTCAAGGCAACCTCTCCACACTAAGATGCGCTAAAAAACTTAGCGCCCAACACTATGCCCCTAGTGTAGCGTGCCGATAATAGAATTACATTAGAGACTTTTGCCAGATGCGTAAATATTGTATATGAAAATGATTATTCTTCGGGGTTATATAACTCTTCGAGCATGGTCGTCATCAAGCTCGATACATAGCGCACTGTGCTAATTGCCCGCCCGTAATTGATATGCGTTGGTCCCAGAATACCAATTGCGCCACTCAATTGACCTGGGATACCATAGCGACTAAAAATCAGGCTGAGGCGGTTGATTTCGTCCCAGCGCCCATCGCCACCGACAATCACACGAATATCATCTTGGTCGGTCTGAGCGATTTCGTTGAGGATAATTTCTAATACGGCGCGTTCTTCTAACATGCGAATCATCTGTTGTGCGCCTTCGCCATCGGTAAAATTGCCGATCGCATCGCTCAATCCATCCCGATACACCAAGCGCGTTTGATCTTTATCGGCTTGTTCCATCAATTCGACCGCCAATTCGCCGACTTCGCGTTCTAGTTGTGACAATTGCGATAACTTAAACCGAATTTGTGGGGCAGATAAATCGGCAAATAACCCATTGATGATATTTGCCACCTCTTCGAGTCGAATTTGCGCGGTTGGTTCTGCCAGATTTAACATGCGTTGTTGCACCACACCGCCATGCAACACCAACACCATTAACACCAAACGCCCCTGTATGGCGATGAGTTCGAGCCGCTTATACCGACTCGTCTCGGCGGTGGGCGCAGTCACCAGCGAGGCGCTTTGGGCGGTACGCGCCAGAACAGTGGCGGCAATCCGCAACCAGCCTTCGGTGGCGAGCGGTTGCGATTGAAATTTGCCCGCGATATGTTTTTGTTCGGCTGTGGATAGTGCCACCTCTGAATTGAGCTGATGTTTGACAAAATAACGATACCCGTCTTTGGTCGGGATGCGCCCCGCCGATGGATGCGGTGCTTGGATATAGCCCAAATCTTCAAGTACCGCCATTTCGTTGCGGATCGTGGCGGAACTTAGGCTAAAATCGGCTTGCTCCGCCAACATTTTTGAACTGACGGGTTCTGGTTTTTGCGTATAATACCGAATAATGAACGCCAAAATTTCTTCTTGGCGTTTGGTAAGTTCTGGCAGTGGGGTCGCGTCCATATTTAAGAATTCATTTAATTCAGTCTTGTCTATTCAACTATTTTCACGATTATAATAGAAAACAGGTTGAAATTTCAAAGCCAATGGATATAAGGAGTAAACATAAACTCATGGGAAAACTCACTGTAGAAGTGACAGAAGCCAATTTTAATGACACCGTTATCAATTCTTCGACACCCGTTTTGGTCGATTTTTGGGCGGAATGGTGCGCCCCGTGTAAGATGATTGCCCCGATTGTCGATGAACTGGCGAGTGAATATTCGGGCAAAATGGTCGTAGGCAAACTGGATGCCGATGCCAACCAAAGCATCATTCGTCAATTGGGGATTATGGGCATCCCCACCCTGATTTTATTCAAACAGGGCAAACCAGTCGTGCGGATTACGGGCTATCAACAAAAAGCCAAAATCGAAAAACAACTCGCCCCACATATCGGCAACTAACAAAAATCCCCTCGTGCGAGGGGATTTTTTCATGTTTAATCCGATGCGGGTGCGCCTTGCACTTGCTGTTCTTGTGGCGCGAGTGGTATGACAAACGAGAATGTCGAGCCTTTGCCCAGCTCGCTTTCCACCCAAACCTCGCCACCGTGTCCTTCGATGATGCGCTTGGTAATCATCATCCCCAAACCTGTGCCTTTTTCTTGACGCGCCAATTCGTTCTCGCTACGGAAATAATCTACACGGAAGATTTTTTGCAAGTCGTCTTCGCTCATGCCGATGCCCGTATCGGTAATGGAGATAATCATCACCTCGCCCATGAGTTGACCTTTACGACTGATATACCGTTTGTCTACCTTGCCATTGAGCGTGATCGTCGCACCTGCAGGGCTATATTTATGCGCGTTGCTGATGAAATTAGTCATCACCTGAATGATGCGTTTATGGTCGCCCATAATCAGGGGCAGGCTTTCATCGATGTTGTTGATCACAATTTGACCCTTATTGGTGATTTGGTCTTGAATAGCGATGAGCGAATCGAGGACGGCGCTACGAATCGACATCGGTTCGGGACTAATTTTGAATTTACCCGCATCCACCGCCGCAATATCGCGTAGGTCATCAATAATGCCCTGCATCCGTTCTGCGTTAGAATTGATAATCGCCGCAAAGTTACGGATTTGGTCGCCTGTGAGCATATCTACCATGCTCCCACTGAGTGTAGAGGCATACCCTTTGACCGATGTGAGTGGATTTTTGAGTTCGTGCGCCGCAAATGCCACAAACTCACTTTTATTATCGTTGGCGCGGGTTAATTCTTGATACAGTTGCGCGTTGGTGATGGCGATAGCCGCGTGTTCTGCCAGTCGTTGCGCCCAATATTGATCGAGCAGGTTCAGGCGGGGTTCTTCTGCCGTTTCTAAGACCAAAATGGCATTGACCTCATTTTCTGACATCAACGGGACGGTGATTTGGCTCAGACCGCCTCTTAAACTAGGGATATAATCGCGGTCAATCGTCACATCGGGTACTAGGTCGGGGCGACGTGTCCGCATCACCCGTTTGACAATACCCCGATCGAGGGGCCACATATTGCCATCTGCGCCCTCTGGGGCAGATGGCTCATCGTAGCCAATTTTGGCGACAATTTGTAAATGCGTTTGTTTTTCATCCACAATGCCCAAAACGCCCGCCCGTGCGTTGCTATTTTCGATAGCATAGCGCACCGTAATTTCGGCAACGCTGTATAAATCGAGTGTGCGATTGAGTTCACGGTCTATCTTTTCGAGTGTTTCGAGTTCTTGTAGGCGTTGGCTCAATTGCAAATCGGTTTGTTGGTACAATCTAGCGTTCTCGAAGGCGACCGCCGCCTGACTCGCAAATGTAGAGAGCAATTCGACATCTTCTTGCACATAAATCGTGCCGTCTTTTTTGTTGATGACCTCCAACACGCCGATGATGTTATCTTTGGCGATGAGTGGCACGGCGAGGATCGATTGGGTGCGGAATGTGCCTTCGGTGACTTCGCCTTGCCAGCCTGTATCGGTCGATGTGTCATTCGAGATGACCGGTTTGCCACTTTTTGCTACCCGTCCGACTAAACCGAAACCTGCCTGAAGCCGTTTGCCGATGAGTTCCTGACCCGTTCCGCCGACCACCACCTTGAATTCGAGATCGCCCGTGCCGTCTTCGACCACCAGCAACAACGACCCCGCTTCGGCATTGAGAATGTCGACTGCCGAGTGGGTGATGAGGTTGAGCAATTCTTCAATATCGCTTTCGATTGCCACCAATTGACGGCTAATATCGTTCAATGCCGCTAATTGACGGGCGCGGACATTCGTCTCAATGAACAGGCGGGTCCGCTCTAACGCCGTTGCCGAGAGCGCCGCTACATCGCTAAAAATTTTCAGTTGTTCCGAATTGTAACGATGTTCGGGGTCGAAATGCCCAATTGCCAACAAGCCCAGTGTGCGTTGCCCAACCGCCAATGGCACTGCCATCCAGCTACGCATTTTGGGGCTTTCACTATGATAGGTGTAATTGTAGCGTTTCATGACGGCACTATAATCTTCTATCAAACGCGGTTGTGCCGAGCGCACGACTTCGGTATATAAGTCGTTGCCTGTTTGCCAATGGATATTCTCAAAATTTTCGTAGCGGGTTTCATCTTCTAGGAAGAAGGCATAATAGAGTTCTTCTGATTGTGCTTCGTATAACACCACATAGAAATAGGGCGACTCGAATAATTTGTCAATTTGGGCGCTGACCAATTCGAGCAGGTCATCCAGCGAGATGCTGAAGTTAATCGCTTGGCTCACCTGACCCAACACGTCTAATTCGCGTACCCGTCTTTCGAGGGACTGAATGACGTTGGCGCGTTCTACGCCGATAGCCAATTGACCAGATAAATTTTCGATGAATTTCAATTGTTCATACGTATAGGCATTAATCCCAGAACGCGGTCTGCCGATACATAAAAAGCCATTGAGTTGTTCGTTATTGCCTTTGAGCGGGGCAATCACCAACGTTTGTAAAATATCGAGTCGGGGCTTATCTATCCGTAATTCGGGCGGATAGGGGCGCGATGGCTCAAGATAAATCGGCTTTTCGCTATGTCTGACCACTTGTTTGATGCTGGTGTTCTCTCCAAATTGGATGTCTGTGGGCGATGGTGTCCCATGCGCGATATAACTTTTGGCGCTGGTGTTATACAAGAACACCAAATTGTTGATTGGCGCGAGCGCATCCGCCACCACTTGTTGATATTCCGATAACATGATGTTTACATCAGAGAGGGTGGTCAGCTTTTGCGAGAACGCCTCTAGCCGTTCTTGATAATTACGGCGGGTGCGATAGTAAATTCTTTCGATGCGTCGTTGCAAAAAGTTGCGGACAGGCGTGAACAAGACGGCGATGAAAAACACCACCGTGATGATGATGAACGGGTTATCGGGACGGACGATTTCGGCGGTTAAAAATGTGCCACCCAACACCAGCAACATATACCCCAACATGAGTGCGACCAGCAAAATGGTATAGGTGATGCCCGCGCTAATTACTTGTTCTGTATCGAAAAAGCGGTTGCGGATGAGCGCATACGCCAAACTGAGCGCAGGCGTTATCATGAACGGCATAATCGCTTCGATGCTGAATGGCAATCCACCCACACCGCCGATGAATTGTGCGATACGGGTGATACCCCATAATACGGCAGGGGCGGTAGCGAGTGTCAGACCGATCAAAATCACATTGGCTTGGTCGCGTTGCAGTGGCGTGAACGAAAACCGCCGATGATAAAAGATGAGCGCCACCACCCAAATCACCATCCCCACAACAATCGCAATACCTGCCACTTGTGTGGTCATGGGGAGGATACTTGGCGGATTGTTGGGATATTGAATGAAGACATATCCAAAAATCAGGGTGGCTAATGCCACAGGTGCGAAGGCGAATTGCGATTTTCTGGCGATGATCCCAACTTTTAACGGGAAAATGAGCGCCATTGTGACCAAAGCCGCGCCCACATAAATCCCCGCCGCATGATTGAGGAGATCGAATGTATGGGTTGTGGCGAGGTCGAATAACCCGCCCATATACAACGCTAAGCCCAAAATGCCTAAAATGGCGACGAATGCCGATGGGTCTTTATAACGCACATACAGCAATCCAAATGCAATGATCAACACCACCACGCCCGATAGATATGGGGTGATAAATGTGGCGATGAAATCGGCATCGGGATATTGTCCCAAGCGGAAGGTCACAGTACACTCTGCCCGATTGGTCACGGGGTCGGCGGGGAGGCATGTGACTGTTTCACGGCGTGGTTCTGGCGATGTGCGGATGTTATAATCGAATGTCACCGTCACCCGATCGCCAATTGACCGACGGGCAAGGATGTCATTTAGCGGAATAAATCGTTGCGTTTCGGGCGCATTTGACCGTATGGGGGTGTTATTGATGGCTAATAGACGGTCGCCTGCGCGTAGACCCGCCGTCAGACCGTTCCATGTATTGGCGCTGTTGGGCAATCTGCCGTTCACCGTCATGGTATGATTGACCATCACACCCAAAAATGGTTGATTGCGCCATGTGATGGCTAAAATGAGGTACGCGACAAACGTACCAACCACCAACAAACTCGCCATAATCAATATCGCTAACCGAATCCGTGTGGCATTCGGGTTGTACAATGTCTCAGATAATGCTGTGGGTTTTGCTTGCATTGATTAAGTCCCACCAAAAATAATGACTTATCACCTATTTGTGAATCATTCTAACACATATCTGCAACGGATACTACCAATTCTAAGACATTTGTCTGTGAAGCCTATCATATCGGCGCTATAATTAAGACAAATTCGTTTTTTTGAACTAGCCTTAAGGGACTTTTGAGATGAAAAAAAATATACGCATTTTAATTGCTAAACCCGGATTAGACGGTCACGATAGAGGCGCAAAAGTGATTGCCCGCGCCTTGCGCGATGCCGGCTTCGAGGTGATTTATACTGGGTTACGTCAAACACCCGAAATGATAGCCGAAGCCGCCCTCCAAGAAGATGTGGATGTGGTCGGTCTGAGTATCCTCAGTGGCGCACACATGGCGCTCGTCCCCAAAATCCGCGAGGTCATGAACGCCAATGAACTCGCGGATGTGCCGATTATCTTGGGCGGGATTATCCCCGATGAAGATAAACCCGCCCTCGAATTGATGGGTGTGAAGGGCATTTTCGGACCAGGCACAAATACCGAGGTCATCGTGGAACGGATTAACAGCATTGTCAACATGGAAAGCGATTCGCAAGCCTGATGGATGAGTTGGTCACTGCAATTTTGAATGGGAGTCGGCGGGCGGTGGCACGGTTGCTCACAGGGGTGAGTGACGAATCGCCCCAAGCAACGGCGATGTTGACCCAGTTATATCCCCATACGGGCAAGGCATGGGTGATTGGTGTCACTGGTGCGCCAGGCACGGGTAAAAGTTCACTTGTGAATAGCCTCGCCAAAGCCTATCGTGCAAAAAATTTGCTGGTCGGTATTATCGCCGTAGACCCCACCAGTCCGTTTACAGGGGGCGCAATTTTGGGCGATAGAATTCGGATGCGCGATTTATCGGGTGATAGTGGTGTGTTCATTCGCAGTATGGCGACACGCGGTAGCTTGGGCGGATTAGCCCGCACTACCCGCGATGCCATTCGTGTTTTGGATGCGGCGGGTTTTGACATCATCCTTGTCGAGACGGTTGGGGCGGGTCAAAGCGAGGTAGATATTGTCCGCACGGCACATACCACACTGGTGGTCGAAGCGCCTGGGCTAGGGGATGAGGTGCAAGCCATTAAAGCGGGCATCCTCGAAATTGCCGATGTGTTGGTGGTGAATAAAGCCGACCGACCGGGCGCGACCAAAACCGTCAGCGCCTTGCGGATGATGTTGGAGATTGGGCATCCCAGCGCCAAAACGCACATGACGCAACATCACGGGCAACTCATTCAAACTGAATATCCCGCTAATGCACATGATGATACGCCTATCTGGATCCCGCCTGTGATTCAGACCGTTGCCACAGATGCCAACGGCATAAACGAATTGGTGGAGGCAATTCAAAAACACCGCGAATTTATCCAAGCCCAAGGGTTAGATGCTGTTTTAGAACGCCAGCGCATCGAGATCGAATTACATGAACGGTTGCGCGAGGCGCTCATCCAACGCCTGCTCAAATCTGTGCCGAGCGATTATTTCGCACAGGTCATCGCGCAAATTCAATCGCGCCAACTCGATCCACAAAGCGCCATTGAACAAATTTTAATGAAAGATGAGCATCAAATATCGTTATAAATCGACTACGGTGAAATCGCGCATTTTGTGCTAAAATAGATATAACAACTCGATTTTTGAAGGCGTAATCAGCAACAATTGCGCCTTTATATATCAATTTCGGATTATCCAAATGAAGATACCCGGCACAAAATTCGATATTACAGACACACACATTGATGAAGGAATGACCAAAATGACTTTTGGCGATATAAAACTGTTCGCAGGTTCATCTGTCCCCGCGTTAGGCGATGAAATTGGCAATTATTTGGGCATCGCGCCCGGTAAATATGAACGTATGGTGTTCTCGAATGAAAATATCTTCGTGCGCCTCAAAGAGAGTGTGCGCGGTAAAGATGTGTATCTCATCCAAACCATGTCATCGCCCGTTCACGATAATTTTATGGAGATGCTCATCATGATAGATGCGCTACGACGCGATTCGGCGTGGCGCGTGAATGTCGTCATTCCCTATCTTAGTTATGGACGGTCAGATAAAAAAGACCAACCGCGTGTGCCGATTAGCGCCCGACTCATCGCCAATATGATAGAGGCGGCTGGCGCAGATCGGTATATCACGCTGGATTTACACGCGGGGCAAATTCAGGGCTTTTTTAATATCCCAGGCGATGCGCTCACCGCGTTTCATCTGCTCAGTGATTATGTCGCCGATAAACAAATCCCCGATTTAACGGTCGTCTCGACTGATTTAGGCTTCGCCAAACAAGCCCGTAATTGGGGTGAACGGTTGGGCGTGCCTGTGGCGTTGGTCGAAAAACGGCGTGTCGATAACAAAGAACGCCCGCAAGCCTTATCTATCATCGGTAGTGTCGAAAATCAGAATGTGCTGTTGGTCGATGATGAGGTGAATACGGGTGCAAGTGTTAGCAATGCTGTGCAAGTTTTACGTGATAACGGCGCAAAAGATATTTATTTTGCTTTCACACATGGCTTCTTCACCCCCAAGACGATAGAACGCTTCGAGGCGATGAACCTCAAAGAAATTATCCTCACCAACACCATCCCACAACCCGAAAAATTTATCTTGCCCAATATGAAAGTGCTCTCTGTGGGTCCGATGTTGGCGGAGGTCATTAAACGGGCGCATCAAGGGCGCAGTGTCGGCGAATTGTTTGATGAATGAGGGTATTGGGTAGGGGGCGCAATTGGTTGTGCCTCTTATGGTATCCTTTCATCAAATAACGCCATTTCCAAAATTCCTCAAAGAAAAAATTTATATGTGTATGCTATAATCTTGCTTTAAGCGCACACCCTGTTGGTGTGTATCTGTTAGCATTGATAATGAGGCATTATGGTAAAAAGCATACTCAAGACAATTTTCGGCGATCCTATCGCCCGCGCCCTGAATAGCTATCGGGAGCGTGCCGAAGCCATCACACAGCTAGAACCGCAATTTGAAAAACTCACCGATGACCAACTCCGCGCCAAGACCGATGAATTTAAGGGGCGGTTAGCCAATGGCGAATCGTTGGATGATATTTTGCCCGAAGCCTTTGCCACAGTGCGCGAGGTATCAAAGCGTGTCCTCAAGATGCGCCATTACGATGTTCAACTCATCGGTGGCATGGTGTTGCACGAGGGCAAAATTGCCGAGATGAAAACAGGCGAGGGTAAAACGCTCGTAGCAACGTTGCCACTCTATCTGAACGCACTGACGGGCAAGGGTGTCCATTTGGTCACGCCGAATGATTATCTGAGCAAGTATGGGTTGCAACAGATGGGTCCCATCTATCACTTTTTGGGGTTATCATCGGCGGTTATCCAAAATCAGGGTAACGACCCCTCTAGCGGATCGTATATCTACGACCCCCATTACGAAAATGCCGATGATCGCTTTCGGTTTCTGCGTCCCATCACACGGCGCGAGGCGTATCATGCCGATATTACTTACGGCACAAATAACGAATATGGCTTCGATTATCTGCGCGATAACATGGTGATGGATGTGAATCAGCTGGTGCAACGCCCGCTCAATTACGCCATTATCGATGAGGTCGATAATATCTTGATCGATGAAGCGCGTACCCCGTTGATTATTTCGGGACCCGCCGATGAACCATCGGATTATTATCAAAAATTTGCCCAATTGGTCAAACGACTCAAACCGAGTAGCGAAGAGAGTGTGAAAAATGAAAATCCAGACGGCGATTATGTCATAGACATCAAAGACCGTGTGTCGTATCTGACCGAAGCGGGGGTCGAAAAAATCGAGAAGTGGCTCGGCATTGAGCAACTGTATCATCCTGATAATGCTGAATTAGTGCCATATCTCGATAACTGTTTACGCGCCGAATCGTTGTATCACCTCGACAAAGAGTATGTCATCCAAAATGGTGAAATCATCATCGTAGACGAATTCACAGGGCGTTTGATGTATGGACGGCGCTTCTCTGAGGGGTTGCATCAAGCCATTGAAGCCAAAGAAGGCTTAAAAGTTCGTCGTGAAAATCTGACCCTCGCCACCATCACCTTCCAGAATTTCTTCCGTATGTATAAAAAATTGGCAGGCATGACAGGGACTGCTATGACAGAACGCGAAGAATTTGAGCGTATTTATAACCTCGAAGCCTTGCCTATCCCAACGAACTTGCCCATCGCACGCCAAGATTATGACGATTTGGTCTATGCCACCCAAAAAGCCAAATGGAATGCTGTGTTGAAAGAAATTGAACAACGGCATGAAAAAGGGCAACCCATTTTGGTCGGTACAGTCGCTATTGAGACCTCAGAATATCTGAGCAGTTTGTTGAAAAAGCGTAAAATCGATCACGAAGTGCTGAATGCCAAGCAACATGAACGCGAGGCGATTGTCATCGCACAAGCGGGGCGGTTGGGCGCGGTGACGATCGCCACCAACATGGCAGGGCGTGGGGTCGATATTTTGCTCGGTGGTAATCCAGAAGGGGTTGCGCGGGATAAACTGCGTAAACAAGGCGTAGACCTCGCTACGGTTACACCTGAAGCGTGGGAAAAAGCCCTCGCCGAAGCCAAAATTCAATGCGAGGAAGATAGAAAGAAAATTTTGGAACTGGGTGGCTTGTTCGTACTCGGTACAGAACGCCACGATGCTCGCCGTATTGATAATCAGTTGCGTGGTCGGTCTGGACGGCAGGGCGATCCTGGCGAAACACGGTTTTATGTCAGTGTAGAAGATGATCTGATGCGACGCTTTGGCGGTGAGCGCATCAAAAATTTCATGAAGTGGGCGCGTATTCCCGAAGATGAACCACTCGAACACAAATTGGTCACGCAATCACTCGGACAAGCTCAGGTGCGTGTTGAGGGGCATAACTTCGATATTCGCAAGCGCGTACTCGAATATGATGATGTGGTCAATAAACAACGCGAGGTGATTTATGGCTTACGCAGAGACATCCTCACCGCCACCGATTTGCGAGACCGTTATATCAAAATGCTCGAAGCCAATATCGCCAGCGTGATTGATGAATTTGTGGGTGATTCCGTTCATCCCGATGATTGGGATTTAGACGCGCTCCATCAACAATTATTCACCGTGTTCCCTGTGCCAGTTCATATCACGCCCGATACAATGGCGGAACTCGACCGCGATACGCTCGAAGAGACGATTATACAAGCCGCTCATGAGATGTATCAACGCAAAGTCGAAGAATTGGGCGCAGATATGCCCCGCGCAGAACGTATCGCCTTGCTGTATGCTATCGATACCCATTGGCAACGTCACCTCACCGATTTGGATATTCTGCGCGAGGGGATTGGCTTGATGTCTATCGCGCAACGCGATCCTTTGGTGGAATATAAACGCGAAGCCTTTGCCATGTTCAGCACATTGCGCGACCAAATCGACCGACAAGCCTTGCGGACAATTTTTGCCATGCAAGTTCAACAGGTGCAACGTCAGCCTGTTCAACGACGGATGCAAGCTGTCCGACCAGGTGCTGAAGCCGATAAAAAACCAGAACCTGTGCGTGTGGGCAAAAAATTGGGACGCAATGAACCGTGTTGGTGTGGCAGTGGCAAGAAATATAAAGATTGCCACCTGAAAGCGGATAAAGCCAGCACCCGAACCAGCTAAACAACCCAATTGTTTTAATGTTGAGCGTCATTCCAAAATAGGTGTATACTATACATAGGGTGATAAGATTATCACCTTATGTTTGTATCTCTCTCTTTGTAGCGTGAATTATAGAAAGCGAGTTGAGAATATGGTCAGTGCATCGCATCCGATGATGAATTCTGATTTGCTGGATTTTATCCATACCCGTGTAAATTCGTTCATACGATGGGATTTAGTCCGCTATTTCAATGATGCACCAACGCGCAAAGAAACAGCCGATATGGTGGCGAAAGGCACAGGGCGCGATGTTCATTCGGTATCGCGTGAATTAGAAGGATTGGTTGGTGCGGGCATCCTCACAACCGAGGTCAAAGAGGGTGTGGTGCGCTACAAATTGGTGCGCGATAAACAAACGCGCCAAATGATTAAGCAATTTATGGAGGCGTGTTATGACCGTCAGTTTCGGATTGAAGCCATTCAAGCGGTCATTACCAGTATGAATTTTTCGCCCAAATACGATTTTTAGTCACTAGGGGGATTCATTCCCCCCTAGAGAGTGGGTTCAGATACCAACCGCATGACATCCATTTCGCTCAATCAATTGCTGGTCATTTACGCATGGTTTCCGTTAGCGGTTTTAATTTTATTTGCCTTTCTGATTGCACGATTTTACGAAAAGTTCTCGAATAAACGCACCTATTTTCGCTTGTATCTCATCCCCGTTTTGATATTTGCCATTTCTGCGATACGATATGCCAGTATAGATAGCACCATCGGCGACCCATTAGGCGATGTCTTGGTGGGAATTGCTGGTTTGATGTTGGCAATTTTAGCGATTCGTCTATACTGGTTAATGGTAATCAATAACAAGGAACACTAAAATGATGGCATCACTGGCGAGTCTTGTGGCAGGCATAGGTATGATGGCGATTGCCTTCTTGTTAATGGTGCTTGGTTTGCTGAGTCGCCGCTTGGGGCGTGTAACGCGCTCAAAACGGTATTACGGTGTTTTTTTTATCGCAACATTGTTGTTATTGGTAGGCGTGGGTGGTCGCCTTTGGGTATTTATTTATCCCGATGATACCATCTATCATAGTGTCTTATGGATTATCATTTATAATGGCGCACCTGCATTGGGTTTAACGTTGGGAGTGATTGTGGCTTGGCATTATTGGAGTTGGTTATTGGCGGAGCGGGATTAATTGAACGTCGAGCCTAACCTTTACGAGACCATTCGGGCGATGCCGAAGATAGAACTCCATCGGCATTTAGAAGGATCTGTTCGCCTGAATACGTTAATAGATATTGCTCGTGATTTTGGCATGGAGATGCCCGAATATCATCCTGAGATTTTGCGTCCCTTTGTCCAGATGATGCCCGATGAACCGCGCACATGGCAAAACTTTTTGGCGAAATTTCGGGTGTTGCGTCAATTTTTTCTCTCGCCCACCATCATTCGCCGTATCACCCGTGAGGTGGTCGAAGATGCCGCCTTCGATAATGTTAAATATATGGAATTGCGGTTTACGCCTCGCGCCTTGTGTAATTCGATAAAAGCCACCCCCAATGAAGTGGTGCGTTGGGTCTGCGAGACGGCGCTCGAAACTGCTAAAGAATACGATATTCAAGTCCGTTTGATTGTCTCGATGAATCGTCACGAAAGTGTCGAAGTGGGTGAAGAAGTCACCCGTGCCGCCATCGCTCACATGCACATGGGTGTGGTTGGCATTGATTTGGCGGGCAACGAGAGCGATTATACAGCATATCCATTTCGGCATGTGTTCCAAATGGGGCGTGCGGCGGGTTTACATGTCACCCTGCACGCGGGTGAATGGGAAGGCGCAGATAGTGTATGGGATGCGATTAGCAATGTCGGCTCAGAGCGCATTGGGCATGGTATCCGCGCTATCGAAGATGCGGGCGTGGTTAGCGTGTTATTAGAACGGGGTATCACCCTCGAAGTGTGTCCGAGTAGCAATGTGGATAGTGGGGTGGTGAAGCACCTGTCTGTTCATCAATTGCCGATATTGGTCGCCAGTGGGTTGTCTATCACCATCAACACCGATGACCCATTGGTCAGTGGTATCTCGCTATCCGATGAAATTATGCGTGTGTTACAATATATGCCTTTCACCCTAGATGACATCAAACAATTCATGCTCAATGCGGCGAAATCGGCATTTTTAGCTGATGGTGAACGGCAAGCACTCATCGCCCAATTCAAAGACTGGCTCAAGATCGAATAACAGTGGGGAATATGATGAACCAACCCGATGAACTGATTGGCAAGACCTTTGGACAGTATACCGTCATCGCAGAGATTGGTCGTGGTGGCATGGCGACCGTGTATCGCGCCCAACAACAATCGGTTAACCGCGTGGTGGCGCTTAAAGTGTTGCCACGCCATTTTTGGCATGATTCGAGCTTTTTCGAGCGATTCACCCGCGAAGTGGCGGTCATCAGCCAACTCGAACATCCCCATATTTTGCCCGTGCATGATTATGGTCAGGTGAATGGGCTTCCATATATCGTCATGCGCTATTTGGCTGGTGGTAGCCTCGAAAATATCATTCGCAGAGGCTTGCCCAAATGGACAGATCTTGAACGACCGTTACGTCAGATTTGCCAAGCCCTCGATTACGCCCATCAAAAGGGCATCATCCACCGCGACCTCAAACCGGGCAATATTTTATTCGATGAAAACGGCAATGCCTACCTCAGCGACTTTGGCATCGCCCGCGTGATGAATAGTGACCTCACAGGGAGCGCCCTCATCGGCACACCTGCCTACATGTCGCCTGAACAAGCCCAATCACAGCCACTTGATGGGCGCTCCGATGTGTATTCGTTAGGTGTGGTCGTATTTGAATGGATAACAGGATGGATGCCGTTTCAGGCAGATACACCTGTTGGTCTGTTGCTCAAACAAATTCAAGAACCGTTCCCATCACCACGTCGTTTTCGTGCCGATATCCCCCCTCAAATTGAGGCGGTGATTATGCGGGCGTGTGCCAAAAATCCATCAGAACGTTTTGCATCGGCGGGTGAATTTTTCAATGCCTTTAGTCAAGCGTTAACAGGTGAAAATACATCTCCATCGTCTGGGTATCCTGCTTATCCCCCGCCACCGAATCCGCAACCCACACCGCCATATATCCAACAACCGCCCCCCTATAACCCCATGCCATATTATCCACAAAATGCGCCGATGTATGGTGGTTATTCACAAACCCCGTATCCGATGCCGATGCCCAAACGCCGTCACACGGGTATTATATTTATATCAATATTGCTCATGATTGGTGTTATTGGGATGGGGATTTTTATCGCCACCCGTCCATCGGATAATACATCCACCACAACCCTCACATCCAACCCCAATTCAAATACCACGACAGGTCGGCAAGCGCCTGTTTCGGTGCGCGTCCCAGATGGGTATGTGTTGTATCAGAATCAAGATGTACAAATGGCGATACCAGAAGAGTGGGTCGATGTCACCACCAGCAACTTTATTGATAACACCGTTGAGACCATGCGCGGTATTAACCCTCAACTTTCTAATATGATGGAACTGCTCAAACCTCAAATTGAGGCGGGTTTGTTTCGGATATTTGCTGTAGATGTCGCCACGGGTGTGAATGTGAGTGTGGCGGTTGAACAGAGCATTTTCTCCTCGCTAGATCAAGTAGAAAGTGCCATTCGCCTACAATATCAACAATTAGGTGTGACGATTAACGAGGCATCTCGCGTACAAACACCAGCAGGCGAGGCATTGTATTTGAGTATCGATTTCCGAATTGCTGAAGGTCTCTATACAAAAAGTTTTGCGTATAGTCATTTAATCAAAGATAAATTATACACCATCACATTCACACAAACGCCCAATAGCGGTAATTTAGAAGATACATTTCAGACCATGCTCAATACTTTTCGGGTGACATCTTAAATGAGGTGATGTGATGCAAATAGGCAATTTGACCATCCATCTGATTCATGCAGGACTCACGCAAGCCGATGCAGGCGGACCCTTTGGCTTAGTGCCACGCGCTTTGTTTCGGCGTTATTTTGAACCAGACTCAGATAATCTTGTGCCGATGAGCCTCAATTGTGTCTACATCCAAACCCCGACTCAAAAAATTATTGTGGATACCGGTTTAGGTACACGCTTGGATGAAAAATCTCGCGCCAATTGGGGATTAACCTATCCCTATGGCACATTGACCGATGGATTAGCCCGTATCGGCGTGACACCTGATGAGATTACGCTGGTGATTAACACCCATCTTCACGCCGATCATTGCGCGGGGAATACCATGTTCGCCGAAGACGGCACAACCATCATCCCCACATTTCGCAATGCGGAATATGTGGTACAAGCCCGCGAGATGATAGATGCCACGCATCCCAATGAACGGACTCGCTCTACTTATGTCGCTGAAAATTGGCATGTCTTACGCAAAAATGGGCAGATGCGCCTGTTATATGGCGACACGCAACTCGCCGAAGGGGTGTTTGGGGTGGTCGCGCCCGGTCATACACGCGGTCACATGGCGGTCAGAATCGAAAGTATGGGGCAACATGCGGCTTTTGTGTGCGATATGGCATCTTTCGCCGTCCATTTTGAAAAATTGGCTTGGATGACATCCTACGATATTGAACCCATGCTCACACTCGAAACCAAACGCGCATGGCAACAATGGGCATTAACGCACGATGCGGTGCTGATCTTTCCGCATGATACCAAACGCCCCATCGGAAAATTAGCTTATAATTCCAAAAATCAACTCGAAATTATCCCACTTGACGAAACATGGGTGTAGCGTTTAGTTTATCACTGCCTCGCTTGCCACTCGGCGATGGTTTGTTGCAAAAAGGCGCGAATGGCGGGATCTGCTACATCGCCAACGGCTTCGTAGAAGGTGTTATCCACTTGAATCCGCACACCGCCCCCTGGTGCCGATAGCACATGAATCACCCGCGTGGCATATTCTGGCGTATATTTGAGTTTATGTTGCAAATACGCTTCAATCGCTTCGGCGATATTCAATTCGGGCAAGGGGACAGCCTCATATTTGCCTTTGGCGGTGGGTTTAACCGCTTCGTCCACTTTGAATTTTGGTAAATCGCCCGGCATCCGACCATCGGTTGTGATAGGGGGTGGTGGTGGCGCATTCACAACAGGCGGTGGCGCGACTTCGATGGGTGGGGGTGGCGCGATAGTCGCTTCGGTGCTGGTTGGCGGATTATCATCAGCTTTATTGACCACATCCGATAATTCGCGCATCAATTTGACGAATTGGTCTTTGGCTTTGGGGTCATTCACCAATGTGCGATAACCAACGCCATTCATCTGTACCACCAAACGACCATCTCGTGCATCACGGGCGATGGTGATGAGCGTATCGGCGGGGATGAGGTCGCCAGTATTTAAGCGGATGGTGTGGCGCATCCCACTCATAGACGATGATGGCGGCGGCGCGGATGTGGTGCTGGTAGGGATCGGCGCGGGACTCGATTTTTGGGGTGGCGGGGTTACTTTGGGCAACTCTTTTGCCAACCCCGTGGTGAGCATCCCTAAATCGGGTAGGTCGTCCTCATCAGCTTTTTTGGGTGTGATATTTTGCGGAATTTTAGGCAATGGTTTTTCTGGCATTGGCACTTCCTCTTGTTCATCAGTCAATAACGAAAAGGCTTCGGATAGGGCTTGATTTTGTGTGTGGGTCTCGGCTTGTGCCGCGAGGCGTTTTTTTCTGCGGGGCTTCAAATATCCAATCCATATCATCGCGCCGAGCAATAAAAATCCAGAGATACACACCATCAAAACCAGTGTTATGGGCAATTGTGATAAAAAGTCGGGCAGATAATCGGTGATGTCTTCGGCTTGGCGATACCCCGATGGGGGAATGGGGGGTTGAAATGAGAACGGAATCATAATTATTTTATCCTTTAGGATGATAAGATTTGACAATTGGGACAAAAATGCGTGCCACGTTGGGCAACACGGATTTTATGAATGGATGTGCCACAGACCACACACGGTTGATTCTCGCGCCCATAGACCAAAAAGTGATCTTGCGATTCGCCTTTTGTGCCGTCTGGTTTGCGATACCAATTGATACTCGCGCCTTCGTGGTCTATTCCCATTTGCAACGCCTCGCGGATGCTCTGATGCAACAGCGCGATTTGTGCTTCTGATAACCGATTTGCAGGGGTTTGAGGGTGTATATTGGCGCGAAATAGGGCTTCATCCGCGTAGATATTGCCAACGCCCGCGATGAACGATTGGTCGAGCAGAAGCGCCTTAATCGCCTTATGATGATGGTTTAACCGTGCTGAAAAATCGGGGATGGTGAAATCATCTGATAGCGGTTCAGGTCCGATAGGCGCGAAAAAGGTTTGTGGGTCTGTTGTCAGATACAGTTTGCCAAATTTGCGCGAATCAGAAAAGCGCAATTGCTGGTCATTATCCAAATCGAACACCGCCCGTACCCATTTATCGGCTTCATCCGATGCCGATTTTGGCACGATGTATAACCGCCCCGTCATCTTGAGGTGAACAAGCAAGGTCATATCCGTCAGGCTGATAACGATATATTTGGCACGACGCGAGACATCCACAACAGTCTGCCCTGCCACAAGCGATATAAATTCATCGGGCGCGGGGCTATGGATGGTGCGCGTCCACGATATGGTCATATGGGTGATGGTGCGCCCCACGAGTCGGGGACGCAATCCACGTACAACGGTTTCAACTTCTGGTAATTCTGGCATGTGACATACTCCCCATGCCTAACGGCAGGGGCGACTGCCGTTAACGCCAACAGCCTCGCTAGTGGCAAGGACTTCCGTTGACTGAGACAGTGTGAGGCGATGCCCCGCCTCTAAAATGTTGATTGCCGCGTTGTGGTCATGCCCTAGCGTGTGTCCACAATGTTGGCATTGAAAAACGCGGTCAGAGAGGTCTAATTTTTGCGTATGACCGCACTCACTACACTTGCCCGTTGTACGCTCCCAACGGTCTATTTTCACAACACGTTTGCCCAGCTTGAAGGCAACCCAATCCAACACCTTCACAAATTGGGCAAACCCTAAATCGCTTACTTTTCGTCCCCAAAGCCGTTTCATCGCATCGAGGTTTAAGTCCTCGAACACCATCACATCATATTGGTCACACAAATTATGAGCCAGTTGGAAATGAAAATCTAAGCGACTATCCGCTACACGAATATGACGGCGATTGATATGCCACATCCCTGCTTTATGGTTGTTGCTTCCCTTGACCTTGCGTGAAACGCGACTTTGAATGGCGCGTAAACCGGGTAGGTCACGTTTGTAATACTGTGGCGATTCAATGGTTGCGCCTTCGTTGTTCGTCAAGAAATGGGTTAATCCAAAATCGAAACCACCGATTTTACCCGTGCTGATTTTTTCTGGGATAGCCATTTTCTCGATGACACTGAAACACAACCACAATCGCCCTGCCGAATCGCGTTTGATAGCGACTGTTTTTATCTCACCGTTCAACGGACGGTGATAGACAAATTTGTATATTTTTTTGCCAATACGGATTTTACGATACTTTTTGCCCTCTTGTTTATCAAGCAAGTCCCATCCCGCTTGTTTCAGGATGAAAGACCTAAATTTCTTGACCTTTTTGAAGTGGGGCAATCCACCTTGTTTCTTGAAAAAACGGGCATACGCATCGTCAAGACGCTCAAGAATTTCTTGAACGGCTTGTGAACCTAAGTCTTTCCAATAGGCATATTGCGGGCAACGCTTCCGCAATTTGGCGATGTGTTTTTTCATGACATCCAACGGGATGTATTTGCGAGTGAGTTTGTAGTATCGTCTTTGCAGGGCAAGGGCGTGATTCCAGATGATACCCGCAACATTGATTTGATGGTGAAGCGAACCATCCACCTTGTTGTTGCGATACAATCGGTATTTGTATGTTTTCCGCACTTTGACCACGTTAAGCATTGAGCGATTCCACTTTTTTACTATCACCTAAATATGATTTTTATTCTAGCGCATTTTTAGGTACAATCAACGTATATCCTATTGCTAAGGTGAGGAATTTTACATCGGATTGTAGCATAAAATTTTTTGAGTGGAAAATATGAGGCATCATGCGCGATAAAACATCTACAAAATCTAAACTAACGGCTACAGAATTTGCACAATTGCCCGAAACACTTATCCCAAGAGAACTCATTCACGGAGAGCTAATCGAGATGTCTGCACCAAAGAATCGGCATCAGGATATTGTGTTGAATATCGCTGTATTTTTGCGCGATTATACCCGTCAACACGGTGGTAAAGCGGTTATCGCCCCAATGAATGTATTTTTAGATGAGTTCAATGTGGTTCAGCCCGATGTATTTTGGGTGCATCCCGAATCGGATAGATGTATGCTTGGTCAGGATGATTGGTGGCATGGTGCGCCCGATTTAGTAGTTGAAGTTTTTTCGACCAGCACTACACGCCATGACCGCGTGGTCAAATTTCGTTTATATGAGCAATTCGGTGTGCGTGAATATTGGATGATAGACCCCGAAAATGGTCTCATCGAAATCTGGGGTTTGCAAAATCATAAATTTGTCGGGTTGGGTATTTATGAAAAAGGCGATGAATTTATATCGGTTGCGCTCAATCATAAAAAGATTTTAGTCGATGACTTGTTAGGATAAATAAAAAGAGCGGGATAAACCCGCCCTCTATAACACCGTTACTCGCGTGAGAATGTGTAAACATGGCTTGTGGTACTAAATGGCAAGCGCACCACGCTATAAACCCCTTTTCGCTGATGATAGAGGAAAATACCTTGCCCATCGCTGATGAACAATTCACCTTGTAATTCGCCCAAACTGAGACTGATGGTGTTGATGTTTGCCCCTTCTTTTTTCAAATCATGATTAATATCCACAACATCGGCTATATTGCTTTCCATTGCCTGAACAAACAAAGTCGGTTCATCGTAGTAATCACATAAAAACCAGAAGCGCCATTTGCCTTTATAGATTTCACCAACAGGATCATTACAACTACCCTCTATTTGCTCATCAATAGGGGTGAGGATATTCCGACCGGGTATCCATAATTGGATGTTGTTTGTGCCATTCGGTTGCTCGAATACAAACCCACCGAGACCTTCGACCGCGCTGGCATTTTTGGCATTGGTTATCAACAAATAGGATGTATCTACTTTGGCGGTGCCAGAAAATGAAATACCATACAGGTTGTATTGATTTTTATGGTCAATTCCTGTGAATACCAGCAACGAATTGCTATATGCCAAGCGCGATTGATGGTCGATTTGAACATCATTGGGCAAGATAGCAAATTCGGCATTACCAGTCTTGAAGTTGTGAACCCGAATACGGGTTATGCCGTCTTGCACCAAAATGTATGCCAATATTTGATAATTGTTGAGCGTGAAGAGGATTGGTGAATATTTTTCGCCAATTTCACCGTCCTCGAATTTGGTCTCGACACCATTTTTGCGGATGTAGATGTTTCTATTATTCGCATACACAATGCCTATCATATCGGTAAGAATGTTGGTTGGTTTCGCTTTATCTATTCCCAATGTCGATAGCCATAATTCTCGTTCTTTACCCGTTTCTGGGGTAGGTGGCGTAAGTGCCTTGACCACAATAGTCGTTGTCGGTGTAAGTGTCACAGGTGGAGATGTCGGTGCGAGTGTTGGCACAGGCGTGACTTCTGGCGTGTTTTGGTTATTATCATCATCCGATGGTGGTAACGACTCGATCGGCGGTGGCAACTTAATGGGTTGGCGTATAACACCTGTATTCAAAAATTCAATCACCGCATCGCACGAATTAATATCGGCGTAAATCAGGTCTAATTGGGCTTGGCTCAGTTTGCCGTTTACTCCCTCTTCACCCGCTTTGGGGACATAATTCTTGATGAATAAGGTCATCAAAGCGCGGTCATCTTCACTCAGAGCGCATATTTGTAATGCAGGAGGTAATATAATATTTGATATGCAATCCGTACTTGCACAGTATGTATTGGCAATTAATTCTTCACATGACAAATTGAGCAAGCTGGCGATATCATCGTTGTTGATAATCAATTTTTCGAGTGTCCAAATGGGTTTCAAGATGACGATATTCTCATTTCGACATTCGATGAGCTTCCTGAATAAATTCAAGTGGTCTTGGTTCGGATTGCCGATATGATTGGCGCTATTGACATCATCACAAGTGATTTCGGTTATATTCAGTTCCCAGATGTCCAATAAATTGCTCACCAATTGTTGATAGCGTGTATTGAGCAGATTATAAGGGATACATATCAGAATACCCCAATTGATGCTATCACGCGGTGATAAATCGGGCGGGATAGGGATAATATCGGGCGTATTCCGCCACGCCAATAGCTTATCACAAATATTGCCATCATGAATGGTCTCTGCAATAAATGTATCTATTAAAGCCTCTGCGCCTTCAGCCAGTAGATCGATGATGTTATTGGAGACGAGAGAATCGCAGGTCAGTAACCGCTCGAAGAATTGTTGTCGCTCTGTTGTGGCGTTAAAATAGGTTCGTGCAATTTCTAATGATGGGGTTGTTTGTTGTTGACGATTATATTCAGTTTTGGCATCACAGGGACTGGGCGATTCGACAATGGTCATCAAGACGAATAATGGGGCGGTATCTAACAATTCCCCTGTTACAATCTCGCACCCCAACAGGCGCATGACATCGCGTGGATGCGATTCGCGCACATTGGTTAGAATATCTTGCACGGTTTTGGGGCATCCATCATTTTTGACCCCATATCCTTCGTTGCCTCGATCTACACAGGCATCAATCATGTCGGGAATGCCGTCAGTATCACTGTCTGGAATTTCGATAGGCACATTACTGATATTTATTTGGCTAAAATCGCACGGTGAACCTAACCGCACCCAATTGGGATTATCAATAACATAGAGTCCACCCTCTAGCTCGAACCATAATTCAGCTTGATTATTGGGATTAGCCACTCTACCTATGGCGCGAATAGGGGTATCTCGAAAACTCTTATTGCTCACCGAATTATAAACCGTCCCCGGACCAGAACGCAAATAGACAACATCCACTAAAAATCCAACATGACAAATAGCTGGTCGCTGACAACCGTTTGTACTACGTGGTCCCTTTTCGTCGGGGCATTGGTCTTGGTTATCCAGAATGCCATCACCATCACGGTCATTGGCGGATGGTGTCGGCGTTACAGGAGGGGGTATCGGACAGCCTGTTTGCGGACCGCTCATATAAACCCCATATCCCATACTTCCTTGCTCTGGGCAACGGTCTGTATCATCAGGAATCCCATCGCGATCTCTATCGCTGGGTGGGGGAGGCGGTTGAATCGGGCAACCATTGGCGGTCACGCCATAACCAATACTGCCCTGACCCGGACATGCGTCATTGGGGTCTGGCACACCATCGCTATCGCTATCTAGTACCGGACACCCGTTGGGATAAATGCCATAACCAATGCTCCCTTGTGAGGGGCAGGAGTCGTTAGGGTCTGACACACCATCACCATCGCTATCAAGTATTGGACACCCGTTGGGATAAATGCCATAACCCACACTCCCTTGCGTTGGGCAAGCATCATATGGATCTAATACGCCGTCACCATCGGTATCAGGTGGCGGGGGTGGCTCAGGCGCACAATAACCCTGACTGTTTGTGGTGCAACTGACCGTGTTGCTCACGTGTGGTGATGAAACATAGACACTGATGGTGGTGTGAGCAGGTAAAGGTTCTGGTAATCCGCCAAAGGGTAATGTGAAATTACCACTACCTGTAAAATTTTGATAAGCAGTAAAGTTTACAGGTCCCGAAAAAGTGAACCCATAATCGGCAGGAAAGGTAATGCACCCTTCAACAGCATGATTATATCCATCCCAAAAGATGCGTGATAATTGGACTGCGCCACATTGTGCATTAGCCGGGTTATAATGTGTCAATGTGATACTTAGAAACAGAAATGTGATGAACATACTGATGATAAACTTTGATTTTTTCATGTCCTAACCCTTATCAAACTGAATGAACACCTTTTTTTATTCTAACGAAAACCCTACAAAATTCCCATTACAAAATTGAAATATAAGAGGATGATGTGCTTTTCGTTATGATTGGTTGCCACAAACCTCTTTTCGGGTGCATACTGAAAGAGATTGAAATATTCGCATATATGTCAATCATCACGCAACTGTATTGTACCCATTGAAAGGATTTAGGTGACATGCGTAGATTAGGTTTGTTGTTTTGTATCATGATGGTCATGTTGGGCGGGATGTCTGTTTTCGCTCAAGATGATATGATGACCCCCATGGTCGAAGTTTCTGACCAAGTATTGACCGATAAAAAATTATATGTCGATTATGTTTATAGCACCACGCCCGCTTTTGTGGTGATTCATCAAGATAATGATGGTCGCCCTGGTCCCGTGATTGGGTATCGCAGTGTGAACGCGGGTGATAATTATAATGTTGAGGTTTGGGTCGATGTTCAAAGCGTCACACACACCCTTCAAGCCATGTTGCATGTGGATGATTGTGCGGTTGGCGTATATGAATTTGGGTCTGTCGAGGGTTGTGATGCCCCTGCCATGACTGATGCGGGCATGGTTAGCCCCGCTTTTAATGTCACCGTGATGGTTGTTCCGCCACAATTGGTCATGGGCGATGCGATTTTGCTCGAAACTGCCGTTGTCAGCCAAGATAGTTTTGTGGTCATCCATGCCGATAACGATGGCGCACCCGGTCCCGTGTTGGGCTATGTCGCTGTTTTTGCCGATTCGCTCAATGTGGGTTTGGGTATCGCCTTAGACCCCGCGGGCATCACCCCCGTTTTACATCCGATGTTACATGTGGATGATTGCGAAGCGGGCGTATATGAATTTGGGGCTGTCCAAGGTTGTGATGCACCCGTCCGTTTTAACGATGAAATCATCATGTATCCCGTGTTTACGGGTCCCGATATGTGGGTGGATAGCCAAGTCGTGATTCATGCCGATAACACCCCTAATATGGATATGATGGAGATGACTCCTTCGGTGTATGCCCATTATGCGGTGGTCGAATCGGCGGGCTTCTTGGTGATTCACAATGATAATGATGGCGCACCCGGTCCCGTGGCAGGTGTTGCCCCGTTGAATATGGGGACAAATGTGGATGTGGTCGTCACGCTCGATATGGCAGAACCGACCACCGTCCTCCACCCGATGTTGCATGTGGATGATTGCGAAGCGGGTGTGTATGAATTTGGCACAGTCGAAGGCTGTGATGCGCCCGTGCGCGTTGGCGATCAAATTGTCATGTATCCGATTCTTGCCGCCCCTGCGATTGAAGTTGTGGGTACAGAATATGCCGAAGATGAAGACGGCGCGTATATTTTTATCCCCGAAGTGGTCATAGATGCACATGGCTTTTTGGTGATTCACTCGAATAACAATGGCGCACCCGGTCCAGTGGTCGGTGTCTCGCCGATTATCACAGGCACAAGCTATCATGTGTATGTGGCGTTGGATGAAGGTGTCACCATCAGCGATGACTTGCAATTGTTCCCGATGTTACACTACGACACCTGCGAATTGGGCGTATACGAATTCGGCACAGTTGATGGTTGCGATGGTCCCGTGGTGGTCGGCGGGAATGTGGTCGTTGTCCCGTTGATGGGTGGCGATATGGACATGCACGAGATGGGCGATATGGATATGTAGTTGATAGACCTGTTTTTTTGAGCTATCCCCAACGAGAGGCATCCCCGCCTCTCGTTTTTTGATATATAGACCATTCCATGCCAATTTATCTACAGTTTTTCCACTTCGATATGTTATAATTCACCCCATAAAACCATTTGCCTCTTCTTTATTAACGCACTGGAGCAAACCACCATGCGGAATTTTCAGACTTTAGAACACGTTACGATAGATGATAGTGCAGGCATTTTGTATATTATCAGTGGCGATCAACCTATGCCCGCACGCCTCGCCTTCCGCCGTGAGGGGAGTTATATCGCCATCTCGTGCAGTTACGGACCCATCGAAATCGCGCTTCGCCCGCGTTTTGAAGAACTCACCCGTATCCTCGCCCGTCTACATCCTGTTCAGGGATTGCAAACCACGCGCCAAGTCGGGACGGGGCAGGCTTATATCGGCTTAGGTTTGGGGCAAGAAGAATCGCTCATCTTCCGCCCGACCATTGTCGCCGATGCCACAGGGCATATTTGCTTCAATCTCATCCTGCCCAAATCGGTTCGTGAGGCATTGTTTGGCTGGTTGCCCGTAGGCGAATCGGCATCTGGCGAATAATCGCCTCAAAATTTAACACATCACGGGGCGCATTTTGAGGCGATTCTTGATAAAATAGTCCTTAAAAAGTGATTTTATACTGAATCAATGGAAGGTGAGTTCTGATGAATACCCCTCAAGATTTACATTATGCCAAATCGGACGAATGGGTGCGGATTGAAGGCGATATCGCCACCATCGGCATTAGCGATTATGCTCAAGATGCGCTGAATGATATTGTCTATGTCGAATTACCTAGCGTTGGCGATTCGTTCAAAAAAGGCGATAGCTTCGGCTCGGTTGAATCAGTCAAAGCCGCGTCCGATTTATACACATCGGTAGCGGGTACCGTGATAGAGGTCAATTCTGAATTAGAAGATAGTCCAGAACTCATCAACAGCGACCCTTATGGCAAGGGGTGGATTGTCAAACTGAAATTAGACGGTGCGCCCGACCTCAGTGATTTGATGGATGCGTCTGCCTATATCGAATATTGCGATAACCGCTAGAAACACCCAAAATTGATTGTGAATTATCTGTAGGGACGCGATTTTTTCGCGTCCTTATGGTCTATCTCCCTTTACATATCGTTAGCAGGTTTATTAAGGATAAACAGATCTCTATGAGCTATATCCCACATACCGAAGCCGAGCGTCAACAGATGCTCGCAGAAATTGGTGTCACCACCATCGAAGATTTATTTGAAGCCGTCCCCGCCAGTCATCGCTTTCCAAAAATCAACATCCCCAAATCTCTGAGCGAGATGGAAATTTTAGCCGAGATGCAAGCCTATGCCGAAGCCAACGAACACGCGGGCGACTTTGCGTTGTTTCGTGGGGCAGGGGCATATCATCATTACATCCCATCGGTGGTGAATCACATACTGATGCGCGGTGAATTTTATACCGCCTATACCCCCTATCAACCCGAAGTCAGTCAAGGCACGTTGCAAGTCATCTACGAATATCAAAGCATGATTTGCGCCCTCACAGGTATGGATGCCGCCAACGCCAGCCATTATGATGGCGCGACTGCCCTCGCCGAAGCGGTCACGATGGCGTTAGAAATCGGACGTTATAAACGTAAAAAAATCATCCTTAGCCCTACCATTAATCCGCAATATCGCGCTGTTGTTCGCACGTATCATCAGGGGCGCGATGTGAAATTGGTCGGTGATAAAGGTGGCGCGAGTATTCAAGATTTAGCCGATATGCTCGATGAAAATACCGCCATGCTCGCCGTCAGCTATCCCAATTTCTGGGGACAAATTGATGATCTCAAAGACCTCGCCGAAAAAGTCCATCAAGTCGGCGCGTTGTTGGTGATGGTGGTCAATCCGATGGCGTTGGGCATGTTCAAAACGCCCGGTGAATTGGGCGCGGATATTGTCGTGGGTGAGGGGCAACCGTTGGGCATCCCGCTCAGTTACGGCGGACCGTATCTCGGATTTTTTGCCACGCGCATGGAATATGTCCGCAAAATTGCGGGGCGTATCGTTGGCGAAACCCGTGATAAAGAGGGCAGACGCGCCTTTGTCATGACGCTCCGCCCGCGTGAACAAGACATTCGGCGCGAAAAAGCCACCAGCAACATCTGCACCAATCAGGGTTTAATGGCGCTGGCGGCGTGTGTATATATGACCCTCATGGGCAAAACGGGTCTCCGAAAAATTGCCGAATTGAATTATCACAAGGCACATTATCTCGCCGACCAAATTGATAAAATCGCAGGGTATAAAGTGAATCGGGATAGACCGTTCTTCAACGAATTTGTGGTCAAATGTCCCACATCGGTGCATAACATCAACCAAGCCCTCATCGAACACGGAATTATCGGCGGGTATGACCTCGAAAAAGATTATCCCACCCTCAAAGACCACATGTTGTTATGCGTCACCGAGATGAATAGCAAAGCAGAGATGGATGCGCTTGTGCAAGTTTTGGCAGAGGTGAAATAATGACCAACGTATTAGAACCACTCATTTACGAAATTAGTTCTGCGGGGCGTGTGGGCGTGAATTTGCCCGATTGTGATGTCCCACAAAGCCCACTCCCAACCGATCTGATGCGTGATACGCTCGATTTGCCCGAAGTCAGCGAAAATCAAGCCGTGCGTCATTTTGTGCGTCTGAGCCAATTGAATCATGCCATTGATACGGGCTTTTACCCGTTGGGGTCTTGTACTATGAAATACAACCCCAAAATCAACGAAGATGTGGCTCGCCTGCCCGGATTTGCACATTTGCATCCGCACACCGACCCCGAAGGCGCGCAAGGCGCGTTGGCGATGATGTATCAATTGCAAGAATGGCTGGCGGAAGTCAGTGGATTCAAGGGCGTGAGCCTCACGCCTGCCGCGGGCGCACAAGGTGAATTGGCGGGTATTTTGATGATTCGCAAATATCATCTGGACAGAGGCGATACCGCCCGTGTCAATATCCTCGTCCCCAATAGCGCACACGGCACGAACCCCGCAACCGTGACGATGGCGGGGTATCATGTTATCGAATTGCCCGCCGATGATGAAGGCAATGTGGATTTAACGGCGCTCCGCGAAGCCTGTTCGGGTGATAAAGGCAAGACCATCGCAGGCATGATGATAACTGTGCCTAGCACACTCGGTTTATTCGAGGCGCATATTTTGGATGTTATCCAAGCCGTACATGATGCGGGTGGGTTGATGTATATGGATGGCGCGAATATGAACGCGCTGATGGGCATCGTTAAACCGGGCGAATTAGGGTTTGATGTCATGCACTACAACCTCCATAAGACCTTTTCGACACCGCATGGTGGTGGCGGACCGGGTTGTGGCGCGGTTGGTGTGGGTGAAAAATTGCTCGATTATCTGCCAGGTCCGATTGTCGATATTATCGCCCCTGCCGATGGTGACAATGATGCCCCGCTTTATGGTCTGGTGACACCATCTAAAACTATCGGGCAACTGAAAGCCTTTTTTGGCAATTTTGGGATGCACATCCGCGCCTATGCCTATATCCGCGCCTATGGTGGCGAAGGCTTGCACGAAGTCAGTCGTCATGCGGTGTTGAACGCCAATTACGTCCGCGCCAAATTGATGGATACCTTCACCATCCCGTATCCACGTTATTGTGGACACGAATTCGTGCTAGAAGGGCATTGGGAAGATGCGCCCGATGTTCATGCGTTGGATATCTCTAAACGTCTGATGGATTATGGCATTCATCCGCCCACCAATTACTTCCCGTTGATCGTGCCAGAGGCGTTGCTCATCGAACCCACCGAGACCGAGACCAAGCAAACGTTGGATGAATTCATCGAGGTGATGAAGAAAATCGCGCACGAGGCGAAAACATCGCCCGAATTGTTGCATAATGCGCCCCATATTACCCCCGTCTCGCGGGTAGATGAGGTGAAAGCCGCCAAAGAATTGGTGCTGTGTTGTGCGCCGTTGCTCAAGACAGTGGAATAATGTGAAATGTGATATAATAGGGGCATAAACTATCATGCCCCTATACCATTATTGGATATGGAGATGTTGTTATGACAAGCGCCACGCTCATGACCGACACCGAATTTGAGGCATTTTTAGCCGATGTCGATGGGTTGTGGGAACTCATTCACGGGCAGGTCATCGCCAAAATGCCAACCGAACAACATGGCGTGATTGCCGCCAATATTGCCCGTCATATCGGCAATTTTATTGAAGAACACGATATAGAGGGTTATTTGGGTGTCGAAATTCGGCATCAAAAACAGGGTGATAAATACAACGTGCGGATGCCTGATGTATCGTTTCGATTTGCCAAAAATCCGATGGTGATACACGGCGCTGTGGCGCAAATGCCCGATTTTGCTGTCGAAATTCAATCTCCAGATGATGATTTACGCGATATGCGAGAAAAAGCCGAGTATTATCTGCGGAATGGCACGCGCTTGGTCTGGTTGATTTTTCCCAAAACACGCACCATCGAAATTCGCCAATTAGATGAAAATGGTATCCTCGACATTCGTCAATTAACCGATAGCGATACCCTAGATGGGGATGGTGTGTTTGAGGGGTTATCGTTATCGGCATCCAAAATTTTCCCTAAAAAATAAAATCCCCACTGATAGCTAGTGGGGATTTTTGATGTACATCATGACGTTAATTATTCATCATTGTTGTCCATATCTTCAAAATCCCAATCACTGAGTGTATCGAGGAAATCGGCATCGTCATATAAATCGAATAAATCAGCAAAATCGGGATTCCACCCCAATCCTAATGCACTTAAAAAGTCTTTTCGCCTTACATGAATCAATCCCTATTTTATTTATGCTGAATTTTAGTTTAGTGTACGTTTGCTAGAATTTTTTTACAATACTTTGTGAGGGTTGCACAAAGTATTTTTGTTTAATTTTGGTTTATTGTAATTAAAATCGAATTATCGATAGTTTAGTTTTATTCATAGGTGTCATGATGAAATTAAAATTCTTGTTTGTGTTGGTAGCGTGTTTATCTATATTTACAGTATCTCCACATCGGGTTGAGGCAGGTTCAAACGACAACAATGTGCAATGGGCGGAATTATATCATAAAGCGCCGTCTGAGAATGCCCGTACGGAATTTGTACCCTATAAACCCTATACCTTTTTCAGCGTTGATAATTCAGGCAACTATTATCCATCAACAATGGTTCGTGTGAGCATCTTGGTTGATAATAATGATATTACGAGCGCCAATGTTGTGTATTGGGATGGTGACTCAACGGAGTGGGCATCGATGAGTTATGATAATGATTTTACAGATGTTTTTAGAAGCTCACCATCTAATCAATATAGCATTTGGTCGGTGATATTGCCTGCCCCCAAAGATTTTTCACCCCCGCAAGGTGCTGGGTTTAATTTATGTTATCGCATTCAAGTCAATGATGGTTCAGATAGTGATTATCTCAATGGTACAAGTGGAGATTCGCTAAACCCACTAGGGCAATGGGTCATGGATAATGACACCAGTTCTGGTAATTTTTGTGAAATCGTGAATGCTTACCCAGAGATTAATTTAACAACGACCTTAAATTCAGATGTAGAGAGTGTTGTGAATCGTAATATATCTGTCTCTTTAAGTAGCACGATTAATGAGCCTATTACGGTTACACTCACGTATTCCAATAACACCGCCACGCTTGGTGATAGTGATTATAACAACACGATTAGTTCATTTACGATTCCGCCTAATACACTATCTTTTAGCACTTCTTTGATGGGTTTAATCAATAACGATAATAAATATGAACCCGATGAAAATTTTGATATTATCCTGTCTGGTGTGTCGACAGGGAATGCGACTATTGGTGTAAACAATACGCTTAACGTTGTCATTCAAAACGATGATGCTGTGCCAACTGTGACTTGGAACACGGCAACCGCTTCGCATCCCGAAGGAAATAGTGGTAGCACCACTCACACGATTGGCGTGACCCTGAGCAATCCATCATATGAAAATATTGTTGTCAATGTCGCACCGAATGATGTATCCGCTACCATTGTCTCTGACTACACATCGACCACCAGTGTCACTATACCATCTGGCACGACAACGGCGAATCTCTCATATACGATTAATGGCGATGTTGTTGATGAATCCGATGAAGATTTCACGCTCACGCTCAGTAGTATTGGCAGTGGTACAGCCAGTATTGGTAGCCCCAATGTGGCAACTATCACGATTATTGATGATGATGGGGCGGGTTATGTAGTGGATACCAGCAGTGTGACCGCTATTAGTGAGCCGAGTGGTAGCACGACATTCACCATCCAGTTGGCAACCCTCCCTTCTGGAACGGTCGATTTAGCATTTACATCGACTGTCCCAACCGAATGCACACCAAGTCCGACTGCGTTGACCTTCGATAATACGAATTGGAATACACCGCAAACCATCACCATTACCGCGGTTGATGATATGCTACTTGATGGTCCGCAATCATGTGCCATTAGCATCAGTCGCACAGGTGGTACGGCGAGTGAATATGGTAGTGTGCCGAATCCTAGCGATGTATCAGTCACGGTCAATGATGATGAAATGCCCAATGGTTTAGGCGCAACGGCTACATGTAGCGGGAATAATTTACATGTGACGATTATCACGGGCGATAGCAATTTTGACATCACGGGATCTGGTGCGGGTTTGCCCATTAACAATGTCGGTTTTGGTATGTATATCTTGACAGGTCCCGGCACATGGTCAGTGATAGTGACAGAATTGGGTGGTGATACCGAGTCGCTCAATTTAGGCACATTCACCTGTTCAGCGCCATCTACACCGGTCATATCGGTTTCTGCGCCCCCCCCCATTCCACAACGATGTGATGTGGGTGGATATAGCTTATCCATGCCAGAAGGAATTTTCTGTACCAATTTATTTGCCAATGGTGTTTTCTTGATCCCTGGTAGTGTCCCAGCGAATTTGGCATCACGCACCCTTGCCGCCGTGGATATCGGTCGATTCGATGGCGATAGCGTCAGTAGTGGCGAATTTGGGACGGGTCTGCCGATTTGTTTGCGCGGGAATGGGCGGTTAATTTTCTTAGATGCCTCCACGAGCCCACGCGCTCAATTTGAACTTGATACATTCACTATCGATGGTAAGACGTGTGGTTTTATTATTAATAGTGGTACAGTCGTGTTGATCACCCCATAATCGGCGTGTTCATTGGTATGAGGTGCAAGCATCTCTTGAATAAGGTGCTTGCACCTGAATTGGTTATCAGTCGAAGGGATTGTAGCATCGATATATGCAGATGAATCCCAATCATCCTGTATGGCATTATCATGGTCGAATTGAATGATAACCTCTATTGCATGTCATTTCATAAATCGATATGATTGAGGATAGATTGATAATTCATTTGTATTGGCTAAGGTGTTATGCCCCCACGCACCCAACTCGCTATTCCCGCCCATAAACGCCGACACATCAGGCGCTATATCCGTGCCGCATGGCGTGATTACATGGCGCTATGGCGTGAATTTCATCAACCCATCCTCGTATTTTTATTCTTTACATGTGTAGTCGGGTTTATCTATGGCGAATTACATGCCTTTATATATCCCGATGAACGCCTGCCGATTATCGATCGTCCGTATGCCATGATTCAGATGATGATTATCGAATCGCCCCCGCTCACACTGCCTAAAGAACCGCATCTGATATTGTTTTGGTATATGATGCCTGTGGTGTTGGTGTATGTGGTTGGGCGTGGGGCGGCGGATTTTGTCCGATTATTTTTGAACCGTGATGAACGACGTGATGCCTGGAGGGTGGCTTTGGCTTCGACAATGAAAAATCATGTGATTGTATTCGGCGCGGGGCATGTGGGGGTGCACGTCATCTCCGAACTTGACCGTATGGGGTATGATGTGGTGGTGATTGATAATGACCCAGACCCTGGTCTCGAAGATTTGCTCCAAGAATTGCGCGTACCCCTCATCATGGCGGATGGTCGAACCCCTAGCACGCTCGAAAAAGCCAATCTCAAAGATGCACTGGCATTTGTGGCGTGTACAAGCAATGATCATGTTAACCTAGAGGCGATTATGCGCGTCCGTGATATGGATAAATCGATTCGCATCGTCTCGCGGGTGTGGGATAGCGCCTTCGCCAAACAACTGAAAGAATTTTTTAATATCGAAACCGTTCTCAGCTCGTCCGATTTAGCCGCGCCCGTCTTCGCAGGGGCGGCGCTGGGCATCGAAATCACCAAAACCGTCACAGTGGCGGGGGTCGAATATAGCCTGATTCGCCTAAAAATTGGTGAAGCCTCGTTTATGCGTGGTCGCACAGTCGGCGATTTGCAACGCACAGAAGATATGGATATTGTTTTGCATGTGCGCGGTAATCTCACAGAGGTGCAACCCGCACACGATAAAATGGTCGAAACAGGCGATACTATCGTGATTTTTGCCCGTCATGAACGCATTTTGAGCATTGTTGCGCGAAATAAAGGACGTTAGCGCGTATCATATAAAGTCGTATTTATTGGTGGTTTTGAGGATAGCATTGGGCTATGAAGCATGTTTGGGCGATATTCTTATTGATAACCATCTCTTTTTCGATGAGGGTATCTGCACAAGGCGGGGGATTGTCGCAGAACGAAATTCGGCGCATTGCCAATAGTGTGGTGCAAATTGCGATCATCACCAAAGAGGGTGTCCGCGTCAGTGGGTCTGGCACGATTGTCACCGCCAACGGCATGATTTTCACCAATCAGCATGTGATCGAGGGCGCACAAGAAATCGCCATTTTGTTTTTAGAATCGCTCGAAGAGCCACCTGTATTCAAATACCTCGCCAATGTCGTTGCCAGTTTTCGCAATGAAGATTTCGCCATTTTACAAATCGACCGCGACCAAACAGGCACGTATTTGGATATGCGTACCCTCAATTTGCCCTATCTCGATCCAACCTATCCAGATGTGACGCTTGGTGAACGGGTGTATGTGTTCGGATACCCCGCCATTGGCGATGGCTATTTGGTCTTGGTAGATGGCATGATCACCACCATCCAAAATGGCGAGGTCAATGGGCAACGGATGCCCGTGTGGTATCAGACCGATGCCGAAATTTCGCCCGGTAATAGTGGTGGGGTGGCGGTGAATAGCAACGGTGAATTGATTGGTATCCCGACATTGGTGCAAACCGAGACGCAAACAGGCGCACGTTTGGGGCGGATTCGTCCATTTCGGGCGGTATCGGTGTTGTATAACGATTATTTGGCGTATGTGAACGACCCCCAAAATTCGCCCACGCCGATGTTACGCCCACAAGATGCCCAACCGACCCCGCTCGCCACGCCCACCCTGACCATCGGCAGGGAACTGACCGTCCAACTCAATAGCCTGACGCATAATATTGGCTTGCCAGACCAGACCGATTTGGGGATGCGAATCAGCACACGTATCACCGCCACAGGTCTGATGGGGCAACCGCTTCGCATTGCTATATTTTTCTTCTGGGCGGATGATACCCCAATATCGGGCGAAAATGCCCATCCGCGCAACCGCGCACCAAATGGTCAATTGACCATTCAACAATTATTGACACCCGGTTATGCCAGCACCTTATGGGATGATTATTGGTTTTGGTTGCCCTATATCGCCTTCCCACCCCGACCGAGTGGCAGGTATGAAGCCTATATTCAGGCGCAAATCGGGTTAGAGGGCACGGGCTTTGTGGCGTGGTCTGAACGCTTGCCCTTCACGCTCAATTATCCGTGATATAATGGTCAAAAAGTGTTGAGGATTAAAGATGGATATTTCAACTTCCCCAAGTGTGATAGATGTCATCACCGATTTTTTATCAACAGACCCATCCCCCCAAGATATTTTAGATTTTCAATTGCCCCCTAGTTTGAAGCAACGTGTGAGCGATTTGCTTGAATTAAATCGCAATGAGGCGTTATCATCGGATGAACATGCCGAGTTAGATGACTTTTTACGCATGGAACATTTTATGACGATGCTGAAACTGAAAACTCGTTTATTTTTGAGACAAGAGAATGAGTAAAACATATAATTTCTGGCGCAGATCTACTAACTGGATTAGCAACCTTTTTATTTAATCCGCGCCGTGATAATTGGGATGAACATTTTGTTTTAGATGATGTCAGAATCAGTCCTATAAGCCCACAAGGACGCATAACTGAAATATTGTTACAACTAAATCATCCTGAACGTTTGTCAGAGCGTCGATTAATGATGAAATTAGGATTATATCCTTGTAGGTGAAAATAAATTCATCAATTCTCTATAAGAAAAAGTGTATTTTAGGTATGTGATGATTTATCTCATTGCGTCCATATAGCATAAGACGAATGGAGGCGAATATGGGATATGGTGAAACGATTGTGAGCGCAGTATCGGCGTGGGAGGGTATCAGCGCCCATCCGCATCGCTTTGGTGGGACAGAATTTCGGCTTGGCAAAGTGGAAATTGGGCATATTCACGGCAACCGCATGGCAGATTTACCCTTCACGCGCACCATCCGCGAGGCGCTTGTGACCGATGGCGAAGCCGATGTGCATCATCTATTATCTGAATCGGGGTGGGTGAGTTTTTATCTGCGCCGTGATGAGGATGTGACTCAGGCGATCAAATTATTCCGTATCAGTTATCTGCAAAAGCGTATGCGTCGTGCCAAAGGGGATGATAAACAAGCCCTGTTGGATGAAATGGCGATGTTGACAATCAGCCCTGCCCTCAAATCGGCGTTGCTCGGCGCGAATGGGGCAGGGGATGATGTGGATAATTAACGGCTGGGGATGACGAGGCGTTGACCCGTGTAAATGCGGTTGCGATTGGTGATGCCGTTGGCGCTCACAATTGCGTCTATGCTCACACCACAACGGCGGGCGATGCGATACAGTGTGTCGCCCCGTTGGACGGTATACACATTCCCGACCAGCGTGCATTGACCTGTCGCGGGCGGGTTGGTGACTGTGCCACCTGTCACGGTTAAGGTTTGGCTTTGATACGCCAACCGTTGATAAGCATTTGCCCCTTGCGCGGCTTTCATCACCCACGCCGTCACCGTAATCCGACTGGCGTTATTTAGTGTGAGCGTTGTTGCGCCCGATAATCCCACCACAGGACTGCCCAACAGACGACCGTTTGTGGCATCGTGCAATTCAATCATCACAAATTCGCCCCCTTGCGATGCCCAATTGACGGTAATTGTCCCGTTGGCTTGCGGTGTTGTTGGCGTGATGCTCAAATTGGTGATGCGGGCGCTATCGGTCAATGCACCAGCGACCCAGCGTGTATCAGGTTCGAGTTGATACGACATGTCGCCTAGCGTCAAAAACACCACATTAGTCGGCGCAATTTGATGATAGTTGGCGTTGGTGCTACTTTCTTCCGATGTGGCGTAGCCTAACATATCGCGCACAATTTGATGATTGCCCCACACCTTGCCGAAGCCCATCATCGGCGTAAAAAAGCCCGCGGGCGCGGTGATGGTGTTGTTGGGCAGGTTGCCATAAATATTGGCGGGATAATTGATATAGCTCCCGTTGTTGCCGATTGCCCAAATATGCCCTGTATCGGCACGCCAAATCATGATGCCCCGTTCAAAACGTTGATACGTGACGGCGAGCAACCCGCCCCGTTGTGCCGATGCGATGCTACTGCTCATCAACAATATCAACATACCGATAGTAAATATCATCAATTTCTTCATGATGTTGCACTCCTCTGATTTTTTATGACCCCAAATGGTCTTATGTGAACTGTATATTTTCACTATAAGCCCGATTTATGGAGAAGTGATGAAGAAATCGTGGGCGGGTGATGGATGAACGGCTACGCTTCCATGACGATTGTCTGACGGCATAGAAAACAGGCGGATGCGCTTTTGCACCCGCCTGTGGGGGAATACCTATTTTTTCTTGGGGAAACGGCTGATGATGGTCACAGGTTCGGGGACGGTCACTTTGCCACCCAAATTCACATCGCTAAATTGTTGCGGTTTCAGTTTTTCTGCGCCCGCAAAAATGCCCAATGATGTGCCTTCGGCGGATGAATCCAATTTGACATACGCCTGTCCAAGCTGGTAGCCTTCGCTATCGATGCTACAACTGGTGACGATGCCGACCACGCGCCCTTTCTTATCCACCAACGGGTCGCCCTGATGCGGTGGACGCACACCCTTATTATCCAAACGGAAGCGCACCACCACCGCACTACGGGCAATCTCGCGGGTGATATATGCCCCTTTGCCGATGAAAAATGGCTTGTAAATTTTGACATAACTGCCAAAACCCGCATCGCCCGCGCTTAATCCTAACGGACCCGCCAATTCATGCCCATAGAGGGGCAAGCCCGCCTCTGTCCGTAGGCTATCACGGGCGGCGAGACCGCACGGTGTTGTGCCTAAATCCACCAATGCTTTGAACAGCGCGGGGGCTTGGGCGGGATGGACGAATAATTCATAAGCCACCCGTTCACCCGTATACCCCGTGCGCGAGATGATGAGGTCAAACCCGCCGAATGTGCCACGCATGACACCCGCCCATGCCAATTGATTCAATTTGGCAACATCCGCATCAGACCCGCCAAGCGCGATGAGCATATCTTTGCTTTTCGGACCCTGAAGCGCCACATCCACACGACGGTCATCACCCGATGATAGCACGCGCAAATCACGCAAGACAAAATCGGTTATGCCCACGGTACGGGCGGGATTTTGCGGGTCTATCATCACTGTACCCTCGCGCACAGCGTTCACCCATGCCCAATTTTTATCATTATTCGAGGCATTCACGACCAGCAGATAATGATCATCTGCCAACCGATAAATCATCAGGTCATCCAACGGCACGCCGTCTACATCCAACAAGTAGGTGTAATGTGATGCGCCAACCTTGAGGCTTGGCACGTCATTGGTGGTGATGACATCCAAAAATGCGCTGGCATCTTTGCCTTTAATATCCCACACGCCCATGTGTGTGACATCGAAAATGCCCGCGTTGTTACGGACGGCTAGATGTTCTTCGGTGACGGATGTATACCATACAGGCATATCGTAACCCGCAAATCCGACCATCTTTGCGCCCATCGCTTTATGCGTATCGTATAAACTGGTGCGGAGCAGGGGATCTGGTTCGACATCTGTCCATTCAAAGCGGGGTAGGGCTTGCGCGGAATCGCCTTTTGTCATGCCGATGAAAAAGGCTTTCTTGGCGGGCGCGACTGGGGATAGGGTTTGGGCGATAGCATTGCCCATCACCACCACATCCACGGGACCAGGGATACGGGCATACGGGTCTTGGGTATCAATCAACACAAATCCATCGGATAGAGACCGCAACCAACCCGCCACGTATTCGGCATTGCGTTCTAGGTGTAGTTCGTAGGTTTTATCATCCAGACGGGCTAAAATGCCTTGTGCCAACAGGTGTCCGTTGGGTGCATGAACGCTGGTCGGTTGTTTTGCGCCATTGGTTAACGCGGTGACATCACTACTGAGGGCGACATCTAAAAAGGCGGTCGCTTTTTCGCCCATGATGCGAAGCGTCATCCAATTTTCGCCCCTATCCATCGGCGCGAGGGTGTGAAAATGGGGATAATCATCCGCCACCGCGTCCGTATCTATCCCAACACGCCCCGCCAGATTTTTCACGCGGGTGCGGGCATCTTGCAACACATCAAACGGCAATTTGGCGCGGGCTTCTTCACCCTTGCGCCCTGTGTAGCTATAGGGGATGCACGCCAGCAACACATCGGCGATAATATCTGCCAGTTCGTCAATCTCGGCGAATCCGAAACCGCGTTGGGTTATCCACGGCGTGCCGATGCGGATGCCGTTGGGTTTGAGGGCGCTGGTATCGCCTGGGATAGTCTGACGGTTGAGGACGATGCCACACAAATCCAAAATCCGCGCCGCCATATCGCCACTAAGCGATGTGCCATCTGCGCCAACGATACCCCGTAAATCCACATTGAATAAATGGGTATTCGTGCCACCGTAGGCGATTTTCAGACCGCGTTCTGCAAGGCGTTGGGCAAAACGCGATGCGTTACTGACGGTTTGGGCTTGGAGCGTGCGGAATTGGTCGGTCTTGGCAAGTTTGAGCGCCACCGCCAACGCCGCGATACTATTCATGTGCGGTCCGCCTTGTTCGCCAGGGAACACACCTCTATCGAGTTTGCCAAACAAATCTTTGCGGTGGGTAATGATCATCGCGCCACGCGGACCACCGAGCGTTTTATGCGTGGTGAAGGTGACAATATCGGCTATCCCAATCGGACTTGGATACACGCCCGCGGCGACTAACCCCGCCACATGGGCAATATCCGCCAACAGATACGCGCCACACGCATCGGCAACGGCGCGATATTTTTTCCAATCGGCTTGATAGGGAAAGCTACTATAACCGCCGATGATGATTTTCGGCTTGTGTTCCAACGCGAGGCGCATCATCTGGTCATAATCTATGTCGCCTGTTTCGGGATGAATACCATAACTCACAACGGTATATTGCTTGCCACTGCGGGCGACAGGGCTACCGTGTGTGAGATGCCCGCCCATGATTAAATCCATGCCCATGATGACATCGCCCGGTTTGATGAGCGCCGTATACACCGCGCTATTAGCGGGTGCGCCCGATAGCGGTTGCACATTGACATACAGGTCATTCGCCGTCAATCCGTTAGCGGCGAATACCTCCGCGCCACGCCGACGCGCCAACGACTCAACGATATTGGCGTATTCTGTGCCTTTATAATAACGTAAATCGGCATGACGGCGATATTCGGTCAGGCGGGCGTTATAATCTAAAATGTCATCTTCGCTCATGGTGCGCGTATTTTCGAGCGGGTAGCCTTCGGCGTAGATATTATGAAAGGCGCTACTCAGGGCTTCGCGTACCGCTTCGGGGATGGTGCTTTCGGACGGGATGAGGATGAGATAACGGGCTTGGCGGGCGGTCTCATGACGGATGAGTTCCGCCACGTCAGGGTCTATATGAGATAACTTTCCACGAAAGAGAAAATCGGATTGTGTCATGGGGTATTTTTTATCCTGTGATTTGACCAGCGAATAACAAAACACCCTCATTTTATCATGAGGGTGTGGGGTTTCTGTAGGGATTATTCTTCGTAGCTGATGGTCAACTTGAATTTGCCCGTGTCGTTAAATCCGGTATCCGTAACCCAGACGAAAATATAGTATTGATAGTCACTACGCTCTAGTGTTACAGTGAGCGGTTCTCGCAAGCCATCAAGCGTTGTGAGTAATAAATTCGATGGTATTTCCTGTCTTTCGCTTGTGACATAAATGGTAGGATCAATATCATCAGATTCGATATTTAAGAAAATCTGACCACCAACAAGATTCACTTCCATTAAAAATAAAATGCCTTGCTCATTTTCAATCACACCTTCATAGGTATACGGATTGCTGATGTCATCAGGCATTCCACCTGCTATTCTTAAAAAAGTATCATCGCTGTAATCAGGTACTTGGACATTGATGATTTCAGAGGATGATTCTGTCGGCGGGTTTTCTGGTGGCATGGATGATGCGGGGGTGGTGTTAAAATTGGGGACGACCCAACGCGCCGATAGACCAGGGACAAATAAATCAGCCGCATTATCAATAAAAATACGGCGCGGTTTTAAGTCGGATAGATACATGCCATACAGATTATAATTCACGTCATTATAGATGATGCTTTGGCTATCTGGCGACCATGTATGAGGCACTTCATCCACCGTATTCGTGAATGTGAGTCGTTGCTGATTGCTCCCATCACTATTCATCATATACAGTTCCCCCATCACCGTGCCATCATCCCATGTGCCATTATTATCACGTTGGCTGGTAAATATGATTTTTGTGCCATCTGGCGATGGGGTTGCGCGATAATTTGAACCAACACTGGTGAGTTGCACAGGTTCACGACTGCCATCTGCAGGAATGGCATAAATTTGATATGTGTCATTCATCCCACCATGATAATAAATAGTATTCCCATCTGGCGACCATACAGGGTAGCGTTCCCATTCAGCCCCATTGGTGAGTTGGGTGAGGGCGCGGGTTTGCACATCAATCAGATAAATATCAAAATCACCATCGCGGTCACTCATAAAGGCAATTTTGTCGCCTTTTGGCGACCAAGCAGGCGCATCATCTATGGCAGGAGAGGCTTCTAAGACTTCTGTATTACGACCAATATCAATCAGATACAGATTATAATCCTCATTTTCGTATGCCGATATGACCACAGAGCCACTATCGGGAGAGACCGTAAAATTGCTTGATTCATACATGCGAGAGACAAAATAACTCATCCCTGTGGTTGCATCTGACGCATAAATGGCTAAATCAGTGGTGGCACTCAATGAGAAAAAGTCGGGTCTGAGTTGGTAGGCGGTATAAAAAAATATGCCTTCGCCTGTGATTGGGAATTTGCGTTCCAGTAAAAATTCTGGAGGATTAAAACTTGTACTTCCGTTATGGGTGATATATTCGAGGGGGCAGAATCCGTATCCATCACCGATTGAATCAAAATAAGACTCGATACAAAAACCAGTTGATGAATCTGCTTGACAATCGAGTTGAGAAAAATAGCTGACGGTAGTACAACCAACCACCCCAAGATTATCCTGAACCAACACATAATAAGTGCCATCTTGAGGCAAAATACCGTCATCTATCTGATTAAAACTAGCATCATAAATGGTACTTTCGCAGGTTGGACATAACACCAATACTTCGTCTTGTGCCTCACCTTGAAATTGGCATAAATTGAGTGGGTTATAAATACCTCGCTCACCATAAGCAATTTGGCACATGTCTTGTGATTGTGTTGAGATAGGATGAATCGTTAACATCAATAATGCAATAAGTGTCAAGATGAAGTGTTTCATAGGTGTGCAACATTGCCTCAAATTTATCTTTAGTCGTGTTCTGAAAATAATATAAACCGTATTTTGATGTCTTTCCGCAGACTAAAATGCCAAGATTGAATTATATTGAAGTACATCCAATTAGTCAATTTGATGGTGAGTCATTTATGCAATAGATGAATCAGTCTAAAGGTGATATATTTCACGACTTTTCATGACATACGCCCCATTTTGTTCACCAATTTTTGACACATTCACAATACCGAATTAAAATCACCTTAATAGAGATTCACTGTGGCAAGTTCAAAAAATAACTATTTTGTAGATAATCGGAGGATATTTTTCTTATGAGGGAATATCAGTCAGAAAAGTTACGTAATGTGGCTCTGGTTGGGCATCAGGGTTGTGGCAAAACATCATTAGTCGAAGCCTTATTATTCAACACAGGCGCGACCAACCGCATGGGGCGCGTTGAAGACGGGACGACCGTCTCGGATTGGGATGAAGATGAAAAATCGCGCAAGGTCTCGCTCTCGACTTCTCTCATCCCACTGGAATATGATGACCATAAAGTGAATGTGCTGGATGCCCCTGGCGCATCGGAATTTCAGGGTGAAATTAAAAATGCGATTCGTGTCGCCGATGCGGTCATTGTGGTTGTAGATGCGGTATCGGGTGTCGAAGTCGGGACAGAATTGGCGTGGGAATATGCCAAGACCTATCTGCAACCGATTATTGTCGTCATCAACAAAATGGATCGCGAAAATGCCGATTTCGAGCGCACGTTAGACGGGTTACGTGCCACATTCACCGATCATAAATTTGTGCCTGTGATGTTGCCGATTGGCAAAGAATCCAATTTTAAGGGTGTTATCAACGTCCAAACGCAAAAAGCCTATTACGATGTCGGGCGGGAACGGTCAGATTTGCCCGCCGAATATAAGGATATGGTCGAAGAAGCGCATCGCTTCTTGGTCGAAGCCGCCGCCGAAGCCGATGATGACTACATCGAAAAATATTTTTCTACGGGCGAATTGAACGCCGATGAAATCCGCGATGGGATGCGGAAAGCCGCCCGTAACCACGAATTGAACACCGTGCCAGTCTTCGTCACATCGGGGACGAAAAATATCGGCACATATCCCCTCATGGAAGCCCTGATTGTATATACATCGCCCCCAACTGACCGCCGTGTCGGGATTTACCGCGAGGGCAGTGATGAATTGACATATCTCACCGCGCCACAACGCGAAGATGGTCCGTTGGCGGCGTATGTGTTCAAGACGACCACCGATAAATATGTTGGTACGCTCACGTATTTCCGCATTTTTTCGGGCATGATGACGGGTGGTAGCACCTATTATAATTCGAGTAGTGGCACAGATGAACGCTTTAATCAACTCCTCGATGTGCGCGGAAAAGAGACCATCCCCGTTGAGAAATTGCACGTTGGTGATATTGGTGTGGTGGCAAAATTGACCAACACCAAGACGGGCGATACGATTTGTGGCAAAAATGACCGTTTCACCATCGTCAAACCCAGTTTTCCAGACCCCGTTTATGCCGTTGCATTGACCCCACGTACCCAAGCCGATAGCGCCAAAATGGGGGGTATCCTCACCAGTTTGTGCGAGGCAGATCCCACCTTGCGTTGGCGACAAGATGTCGATACCAAACAGGTGATCTTGGAAGGCATGGGCGATTTGCATGTGTCGTTGGCGATTAGTCGGGCGGAACGTCTGGGGGTCGGTATGGATACCCACTTGCCCAAAGTGCCGTATAAAGAGACCGTCACCAAGACCGCCAGCACCACCTATCGCCATAAAAAACAAACGGGTGGCGCGGGTCAATTTGGCGAGGTGTCGCTCCGTGTCGAGCCGAATCCGGGTGGCGGATTTGTGTATGAGACGCAAATTGTTGGTGGCGCAATTTCGAGCAGTTTCTTGCCGTCCATCGAAAAAGGCATTATCAGCGTTTTAGAAAATGGCGTGATTGCTGGCTATCCGATTGTGGATGTGAAAGCCATTGCATACGATGGCAAAGAGCATCCAGTCGATTCTAAAGATATTGCCTTCCAAATCGCAGGGCGCGAGGCGTTCAAAGAAGCCTTTTTAGATGGTAGCCCCGTGTTGCTAGAGCCGATTATGAATGTGCAAATTTCCGTCCCAGAAAGTATGATGGGCGACATCATGGGCGACTTGAATACCCGCCGTGGACGGGTGCAAGGCATGGATACCATCGGGCTGAAAACGGTGATTAACGCCCAAGTCCCGTTAGCAGAGATGTTGCGCTATAGCAACGATTTGCGCTCCATGACGGGCGGACGGGGCATTTATACCATGACATTTGACCATTACGATCGTGTGCCGAGCAACATCGCCGATGAGGTGATTAAAGCGCACAAAGCCCAAAATGGTGGATGATTTTCCATGAAAAAAATCCCCCTTCAATTTGGAGGGGGATTTTTTTAGGGGTGAGATTGGATTGGGGCTTAATCTCCAGAGCTATCCGCTTCTTTGAGCGTGGGTTCGGGTTCGTGCGCTTCGATTGCATCGCTATCAGGCATGGTATCGGCTTGCGAGCCTTTGCCTAGCGAGAAGTGCGTGCTGGTGATGTGTTGCAGACGCGGGTCATCTTGCATCCCTAAAATGCGTAACATCTCATCTTGTTCGATCACCTCTTGCGAGAGCAACGCTTCAGCTAGGGCGATGAGTTTGTCTTTATTTTCCGTCAGCAGGGCGATGGTTTGGTCATGCGCTTGCTTAATCAGACGGCGCACTTCGGCATCCACTTCGGCGGCGGTCTCTTCGCTATAACTTCTGCCTTGAGAGAGCGAATAGCCCAAGAACGGTTGACGTTCATCATCACCAAAATTGAGCAACCCGAAAGTTTCGCTCATGCCGAATTGTGACACCATACGGCGTGCGAGGTCGGTAGCACGGCGGAGGTCATTTTCTGCGCCAGTGGTCACTTCTTTGATGATAATCTCTTCGGCGGCGCGTCCACCAAGCAGGGTCATAATTTTGGTATACAGATACCCGCGTGAATAATTGCGACGGTCGGTTTCGGGCATGTATGCCGTCACACCCAACGCTTGCCCGCGTGGGACGATGGTCACTTTGAGGACGGGATCGCTATTGGGCAGTAATGCCGCCACCACCGCGTGACCCGCTTCGTGATATGCCACAACTTTGCGTTCATGGGCATCGGATAGGGGGGGGCTTTCTGTCCCCAATACGATACGGTCAAACGCATTCGAAAAATCGCGCATGGAGATGCGTTTGGCGTTGCGACGGGCGGCATTCAGGGCGGCTTCGTTGCACAAATTGGCTAAATCTGCGCCCGAAAATCCGATCGTGCCTTTCGCCAAATCGTTCAGATTCACATTGGAATCCAACGGCTTGCCACGAGTATGAATTTTGAGGATTTCTAAACGCCCTTTACGGTCTGCCAAACCGACAGTCACCTGACGGTCGAAGCGTCCCGGACGCAGTAAGGCGGGGTCTAATACATCGTGACGATTGGTCGCCGCCATGACGATGACGCTTTCTGTTTGGTCGAAGCCGTCCATCTCGGCGAGCATCTGATTCAGGGTTTGTTCCCGTTCATCATGACCGCCACCCAAACCCGCGCCACGTTGCCGACCAACGGCATCAATTTCATCGATAAACACAATGCTAGGGGCGTTATCACGGGCGCGTTTGAATAAATCTCGTACACGCGATGCGCCGACACCCACGAACATCTCAACAAATTCGGATGCGGCGATGCTGAAAAATGATACTTTCGCTTCGCCCGCAACGGCACGCGCCAGCAAGGTTTTACCCGTGCCTGGCGGTCCGATGAGCAACACACCGCGTGGAATCCGTGCGCCGAGTGCGATGTATTTTTCTGGTTCTTTGAGGAAATCCACAATTTCGCTCAATTCTTGTTTGGCGGCATCTTGACCTGCTACATCGTTAAATGTGACTTGGGGGCGCTCTACGGTGTATTCACGCGCTTGTGTCCGACCAAATCCCATGGCGCTACCCATTTGGCGTTGGGCGCGTCGGGCTGTCCACACCAAAAAGCCGATGATGAGGACAAACGGGATGATGTTAATCAACAACGCCAGCAATTGCGAGTCGTTAGCCACATCAAAACGGACATTGACACCATTTTCATTCAGAACAATGAGCAATTGTTCTTGTGCGGTCTCTGTGGGGACGACCACCGAGAAGTTGATCACACTTTGACCATTAGCACCGCGCACAGGGCTGATGAATGAGCCGGTGGCTTCTGTCCCACGAAAGACAATCCCCTGCACATTGTTATTTCGGGCTTGGTTGAGGATGGTCGAATAATCCATCGTTGTGCCACCACTCGTTGGCGAACCGCCCATCATCATGATAAAGAACCATGTGAGTCCCAGAATGATGAGCGCGGGCCAAATCCACTTGCGCCAATCTTGGGGTTGTTGTGGCTGATTTTCGGATTGTGGATTTTCATCCTTGTTCGGTTTATTGTTGTTATTCGGCAACTGCATCTGTTTCATACCTTGCTGTTAGCGGATATTTCCGCAATTATAAAAGTGGACTGTTAGAAGCGCACAAGAAACACCTCATCATTCAATGAGTTTATTTCGATTTTGGGTCATCAAAAATTTTGTTTTTGTGGCAAAGCACATTATAATTATAGCTTAAGCATGTTAAGGAATAATTAGAATGGCAAACCAAAATCCCAACCAACCCAATGAGAAAGAAAATGCCATTATGCGGGCATTAGAAGAATCCAATACCACATCACCAACCAGCATCAGCGAAGCACGCGGGTTGGTCGGGAAGATGATTCAGGCATTGGAGCAGACCAAAGCCGATGCGTCATCGACACAAGAGGCGAAATTGGTCGCGGGGGGGTATGATGAACCGCCGTGGCTATTGCAACAATTTTTCCAGGGTGATATTAAACTCGATGAAGAACTGAATAGTCGCTTTCCAGCGTTGCCCGTGATGTCTACCATCAAGACCCGTGTAGCTGGCACAAAAATCCCACGCGGGGTCGCCACACTTGCCTCGCAGGATAGTTCTGCCAGCGTGATCTTCGATGCCGATAAAGCCTCGCGCATGGTGCAATTGTCGTTCATCAACGATTCGATGCTCAGTTTGCGCTTTAGCCTCCGCAGTTTGAATAATGTCGATCGGGCGCGGTGGGTGACATTGATGAAGCGCGAAAAAGGCGGTGTCGCCTTTTTATGGGGACCCAAACGCTGGGAAGAAGATTATATCATCAGCGTGTCTAAACGTTATTACACCAGTCTGTTCGCATTTTCGACCCGTCATTACGAGGCGGCGGTACGCCTGATTCCAGAAGTCACCATCAGCCTCATCGAATGGCTCGAAGATTTTTGGAACGAAGACCCGCCCCAAAATATGCCAGTCGAAGAAGATAATTCGTCTATACTCAGTTCGTGGTGAAAAATGAATAAACTCCAAAACGAGACCAGCCCCTACTTGCTCCAGCATAAAGATAATCCTGTGAATTGGTATCCCTGGGGCGATGAAGCCTTATCATTGGCGAAATCTGAAGATAAACCCATCCTCCTCAGTGTGGGATATAGTGCCTGTCATTGGTGTCATGTCATGGCGCATGAAAGTTTTGAGCATGAAGAAACCGCCAAAATGATGAATGCGTGGTTTATCAACATCAAAGTAGACCGCGAAGAACGCCCCGATGTCGATAGCATCTATATGGAAGCCGTCCAAGCCATGACGGGACGGGGCGGGTGGCCCATGACGGTGTTTTTATTGCCCGATGGTCGCCCATTTTATGGGGGGACATACTACCCGCTCGAACCGCGTTACGGGATGCCCTCGTTTCGGGATGTGTTGCGCGGGGTGCATGATGCCTATATCAACCGCCGTGATGAATTAGCGAATATGGCGGGCAACCTCACCCAAGCCCTAAACCGTGTGGTGTTGGGCATCGGTGGCGATGCCGATGCGCTCAATGCCGATTTATTGGCACAAGCGGCTAACAGCCTACGCCGTGATTATGATAAAACCTATGGCGGATTTTCTGGCGCACCCAAATTTCCGCAACCGATGGTGTGGGAATTTGTTCTGCGTTATGCCGTGCATACGGGGGATAAAGATGCCCTCAAGATGGTCACGCATACCCTGACCGAGATGGCGCGGGGCGGTATTTATGACCAAATCGGAGGCGGATTCGCACGGTATAGCGTAGATGCGCTCTGGCTTGTGCCTCATTTCGAGAAGATGTTGTATGATAACGCCCAACTCAGCCGTTTGTATCTGCACGCATGGCAAGCCACGCACGACCCGTTCTTTTTACGCATCGCCACCGAGATTTATGATTATCTCTTGCGCGAGATGACCTCGCCCGATGGTGCATTTTATAGCGCCACCGATGCCGATAGTGAAGGTGAAGAGGGCAAATTTTTTGTGTGGTCACTCACCGAATTGCGCGATTTATTACATGACCCCTTATATGATACGGCGGTCGAGGTCTTTGGTGTCACCAAAGGCGGTAATTTTGAGGGGCATAACATCCTCAC
>DAOTVP010000011.1:0-73580 GCA_034436155.1 Anaerolineae bacterium | reverse complement strand
TTCACAAATGACCTCCTCCCGTTTCTTTTTAGTTGGAGATAAGTATATCGCAAGTTTGTATTAGTCACGATGTCTCTGAACACCCCCTGTTCACGATGTCAGTGAACAATACACCTTCGGGTGCGTATATCCGCCCTATAACGCTAAAATGGCATATTTACGAACAAAAGAATTACGGACGCGCTTCTGCGCGTCCCTATTTTGGATTATCCTCACAACCCCAAGCGATAGCCCAACGCACCTAAAAACGCCGTCAGAAAACCATACCCCAATTCCTGAAAGCCAATCATCGGCGCTCGGCGCGGTTTGCGATAATCCGACAACCCAATGAACGCCCGCCCTAGCAGAATAACCATCGCCAACGCGCCCAAATAGGGCATGGCACGCGCAATCGCAAACGCCAGCACCATCACCAACGCGCCGATATGCACCGCCCAAACCGCCCCGCGCTGAATATCGTTCCCGCGTTCCAAGCGCAACCGCGCCCGTACATATAAAATAGACGGGATAATCCGACCCAATAAAAACAGCCACAGGATTAACGCGGGGAGCATCGCCCAACCGCCCAACAAGGCAATTATCGGCGCAATCGCGCCCAACGCCACCGCCCCACATAGCTCTGGGAGCAATTTTCGGCTCTGATTTTTGGCATCGTACCACAATTGCACCAACGCAAACGGGAGCGCCATCACCAACGGGAATAAATAGGTCTTATCCGCTACGCTGATGAATACTATCACAAATGGGATAATCCCCAACGCGCCATATCCCAGCGCGAAGCGTTCCGCCAAAATCGTGCGCGGGGGACGGTTGCCCTTCAGACGGTCTTTGATGACGATTTTTAGCGGTTGATGGAGCAAAAACACGCCAAACGCGCTGATGGATAGCAACAATCCGCCTAGCGAAAATGCCGTCAACAAACCCAATAAAATCGGCTCTATCAAAAATCCCCAACCGCCATGCTCGGCGGGGAGTGCCACAGAACGGATTACTTTGCGTTGATTGGGATGTGCTTTCGCGGTCATATCGTACGTATCCTTCAAAAAGCGGGGTGAATTTACCCCACAAAATCGTTATAATGTTCATTTATGGTGAATATATATCGCAAATCCTCTATTACATCATTGGATGTAATGGCGGATTAGAGGCTTTAGCCACGTATATCCGCCACAATAAAACCTATCAAGATCATAAAGAGGAATTTTTTCATTGACCATACTGAAACCTGATGAATTGAATATCATCAGTCATAGTGATGACCAAAGTCGGCGTTATGGCGCGAAATTGGGGACGTTGCTCCAAACGGGCGATGTGGTGTGCCTATCGGGGGATATGGGCGCGGGCAAAACGGTGTTCACCAGTGGCATCGGCGCGGGTTGGGGGTCACAATACCCTGTCACCAGTCCGACATTCGTCTTGGTGCATGAACATCGGCGCGAAAAAGACCGCCAACGCCTGTATCATCTGGATTGCTATCGGCTCGAAAATCCACGCGATGCCGAATCGTTAGGGTTTGATGACCTGCTCGATTCGGGCGCGGTGGTCATCGAGTGGGCAGAGCGCATCATGCCGTTGTTGCCAGCCGATTATTTATGGGTGGATTTTCGCGTGGTGGATAACACCCGTCGCAACCTGATTTTTAAGGGCAACAGCCCACATTATCTCGATTTGATTAAACGGTTCAGAGAAAAGACATTCGGGGCATAAATATGTTATTAGCCATAGATACCGCCACGCGCTTCATCAGCATCGCCTTGCACGATGGTCAGACCATCCTCATGGAGCAAACATGGCAAAGTGATAACCAACACACATCCCAACTCGCGCCTGCCATTCATCACATGTTGGATATATGCGCGGTCAAGCCCGATCAACTCACGGCGTTGGCGGTGAGCATCGGACCGGGGTCGTATACGGGTCTACGAATCGGTGTGGCGATGGCGAAAGGCATGTGCGCGGCGCATCAGCTCCCGCTTATTGGCATGACCACGCTGGATTTATTGGCTTATTCGCACGCCCAACACAGCGCCAATACGGGGCTTGTGGCGGTAGTGGCGGCGGGACGTGGGCGCGTCATCGTCAATAGTTATCGCTGGCGCAAAGGCGAATGGCATAGCCACAGCACACCACGCATCATGACGTGGGAAAATCTGATAGAGACGCTCGATGGCAACGCGATCATCACGGGCGAAATCAACGCGCATGGTCAAACGGTGTTGCAAATGGCGATAGAAAGTGGCAAGCCGATACACATCGCAAAACCTGCTATTCGCGCCCGTCGTGCGGGATATTTAGCCGATTATGCGTGGGGAAAGTTACGTTCTACCGAAGATAAATCGGTGTTTCATCCCAATTTAGTCGTGCCGTTATATATCCAAGACGAAGGGTCAAAATGAGCGCCGTTTTGCGTTATATGCACCTGACCGACATCCGCGAGGTAGTCGTGATAGACCGATTATCATTTAAGCCCGCGTGGTCAGAAAAATCGTATCAATACGAGGTGAGCAAAGCCCCCGCCAGTCACATGCTGGTGATGCAGGCGCTGGTAGATGGTGGCTCACGGTGGCGCAGATTCATCCGCCCGTTCAATCCCGCTACAGGTGGTAAAATTTTGGGGTATGCTGGCTTGTGGATTATCGCCGATGAAGCGCACATCAGCACCATCGCCTCACATCCCGATGAACGCGGTAAAGGTATCGGCGAGGCGTTACTAGCCTGCCAAATCCAAAAATCCATCCAGATGAATTGTAGTTATATCGTGTTAGAAGTGCGTGTGAGCAATCAGGTGGCACAAAATTTGTATCATAAATACGAATTTCAGATTGTAGATCGGCGCTCGAATTATTATCATGATAACCACGAAGATGCCTACGATATGCGCCTCGATCTGACCGACCCCGCCAAAATTGCCCGCTTACAGACGCGGTATCACGCCATTTTAGATAAACTTGCTTGTGTAGACCATTTCAGCACCACTCCCAGACCGCCAATTACGAAAGATGATGAACAATGACCGACTTACTCGTGACGACCAAATGGCTCAATCAACACCTTAACGACCCGCATATTCGCATTGTCGATATTCGCGGGCGCGTATTGCCCGCCAATGAACCCAAACCGCATTATTTCGCCCATAAAGACGATTATCTGGTGAGTCATATCCCCAACGCCGTGTTCGTGGATTGGGTACACGACATCACCGACCCCGATAGCCCCAACGCGGGGCATATCGCCAAACCTGAGCCTTTCGCCCAATTGATGGGCAATTTGGGCATCGATGAACACACACATGTGGTGGCATATGATGATTTTGGCGGGATTTTCGCCGCCCGTTTATGGTGGGCATTAAATTATTATGGTCACGAAAAAGTCTCGGTGTTGGATGGTGGCTGGACGAAATGGGTATCTGAAAAACGCCCGACAACGGCAGAGATACCGACTTTTGCGCCTCAATTTTTTCTCGCCAAGCCGAATCCCGAATTACGCTTGACGATGGAACAGGTACAAGAGGGCATCAACGCCGATAACCTCATTCTGGTGGATGTCCGCACGCCTGATGAATATCACGGACGGGCATCGCGTGCCAAACGCTTCGGGCATATCCCCACCGCCAGCAATTTACCGCGCAACAGCCTGATTTCACCTGAAAATACGATGTTGCCTGTGGATGAATTGCGCCTGCGGTTTGCCCAAATTGGGATTATCGGCGATGGTGTGCCTGTCGGGTTGTATTGCAATGGTGGGGTATCTGCCAGTTATGGCTTATTGGCGATGCGCGTAGCGGGGTTCAAGGGTGGCGCAGTATTCGATGGCTCATGGAAAGAATGGGGCAACGACGAGACCAAGCCGATAGCGTAATTTATACTACCAATTTCGCCACCATCTACAACTTTTCTCGCGCCGTTGCGTATTAAAAGATATAGACGATAAGCAATGAGTTCAGGAGAAAATATCATGAGTGACGAACAAACCACCACCGAAAAAACCAAACGCACCTTTGTCGAAGAATTTGAAATGGCGGGCAATCAGGTTGTCAATAAGGTCAAAGAATTGATTGAACAAGGCAATGTGCGCCGTCTGATTATCAAAACGCACGATGGACGCACCTTGATTGATACCTCACTCACGGTAGGCGTGGGGGTCGGCGGTGTGTTAGGACTAATTGGCGGTATCCCGTTAGCCTTGCTCGCCACCGCAGTCGCATTTGTGACCAAAGTGAAAATCGAAATTGTGCGCGAAGTCGGTGAAGGTGACATCATCGAAAGCAAGCAAAAGGTCGAAATTAACGTAGACGAAGAATAATCGGCATCTGGATTAGATTTAGGGCGGATATATGGCAATGCCGAATCTGCCCGTACCAATTCTCAAATTTGTAGTGGCAGATTAGCGCCGTCAGGCGTGTATATCCGCCATATTATGACCAAAATTAACGCGAGGGTTGCGTCATATCATCATCTTGCGCTGGAATCGGGATTTGAGGGACTGGCAAACGATAACGGCGGATGAAGGTTTGCTCTGCCGATACCATCACCAAGCTAAAACCGGGTTCTGCCCGTGGGTCGGCAGTGGTTTTATCTAATTGTGGATACGATAAAAATTGTACCCAACTGCTGAGGGTGCTGGCATACAAAATGCCATCGCGCACCACATCAATATTCTGATGCACATGCCCAAAAAACACCCCACGAATGCGCCGTTTGGCGGGCAAAATCGCCTGATGAAAATTGTGCCAATTGGTCACAGCCATATAATTATCCAACCATGGGATACCAACAGGCAACACGTTATGATGCGTGGCAATCACCAAGGGGCGCGGGTCATCGGCATCGCAAATATCGCCTATCCACGCCAATTGTGCATCGGTGAAGTGTCCCGCAGGCGGTTTGGACGCGCCGTTGCTATCGACAATGGCAAACTGCACCCCGTTCACCTCGAATGTATAATGCACCTGCAAACCCGCATCGCCCTTTTGGATGAGCGTATTCTGTAACGCGCCCGCCGCATCATGATTGCCCGCCACATAATGCACCGGATACTTCAATTGACTCAAAATTTCGCGGGCGGTGGTATACATCTCTGGCACAGGGTCGTAGACCACATCGCCCGTATGTAAAATAAAATCAATATTGAAGGGCAATTGATTAATCGCATCCACCAATGCCTTCGCGCCTAAATTGGGCGGATATTGGGCGAAATCGCGTGAATGGTCGGGGTTGCTATGAATGTGTGTGTCGCTGATATGAATGAATGTCACCAACGGCTCAACCATCATCATTATCCCCTATTTACCGCGTAGGCGCGGGTCGAAAACATCGCGCAAGCCATCACCCAATAAATTAAATCCAAGTACGGTAATCGTAATCGCCAACCCCGGATAAATGACCAGATGTGGCGCAGTTTGAAATAAATCCCGCGCTTTGGTGAGCATCGCGCCCCATTCGGGCAACGGCTCAGCCGCGCCGACTCCTAAAAACGAGAGACCCGCCGTCTCGATGACCGCCGTGCCAATACCCAGCGTGGCTTGTACGATGAGCGGCGTGAGCGCGTTGGGGAGGATGTGTAAAAAGATGATGCGGATATGCCCCGCCCCAAGGGCGCGTTCCGCCGTGACATATTCGAGTTCTTTGAGCGATAACACGCTGGCGCGGGTTAAACGGGCATACACAGGGATCGAGACGATGCCAATCGCCAACATCGCGTTTTCTAAATTTGCCCCTTGTCGTAACGTCACGATGGCGATCACCAAAATCAGCGATGGAAACGCGAGTAACACATCCATAAAACGCATGGTAATATCATCAAACCACCCGCCGACATACCCACTCACCAAGCCGATGAGTGTGCCGAATATGACGGCAATTGAGACCGCCACAAACCCCACCGTGAGCGAGATGCGCGTGCCATACACCAAGCGACTGAATTGGTCACGCGAATTTTGGTCTAAACCCAGATAATGCTGAGTGGCATCGGTACATCCGAAGGCATGAATACACGGCGGGCGCAACGGCAACCGACCCGATGATTGATAGCCCGGGATATCCAACATCGATTTATCGTATGGATACGGCGCAATGGCATCGGCAAAAATCGCCACCAAGATCAATGCTAAAATAATCAAAAATCCGACCATCGCCGAGCGATTACTCGCCATTGTACGCACTGTGACAACCCAGCGTTTGGTCGGCGGGCGCAATTCATCGGCTAACGAAATCGGTTTATTGGCTTCTGGAACTGTTGCTTGCATCACATATCGTCCTTACTGATTTAGCTCAACCGAATACGCGGGTCTAAAAAGCCATACAATAAATCGACCACCAAATTGATAAAGATAAACGAGAATGCCACAATCAGCGTCACGGCTTGAATCACCTGATAATCGCGGGAGGTGATGGCATCGAATAGCGTTTTTCCCACGCCTGTCAAGCCGAAGATGGTCTCGGTGAGGACTGCCCCACTCACCAAATAGCCAAAATTTAAGCCGATGATGGTGATGACAGGGAGCATGGCATTGCGTAAGCCGTGCCTGACGACCACATTCCGCTCGCTCAAGCCTTTGGCGCGGGCGGTGCGGATATAATCTTGGTTGAGCGCATCCACGAGGCTAGAGCGCGTCATGCGGGCGATAATCGCCAACGGAATCGTGCCGACAGCCACCGCAGGCAAAATCAGATAGCGCATAGAGGTGAACACCAAATCGAAATTCAGGGTGAGCAACCCATTAAGGATATTAAATCGAGAAATAAAGACTAAAAACGGTGTTGCCGTCTCTTTGGTAGCGATGCCCCACGCTTCATAAAATGGGACAATGGTATTCATGTACCCTGCGGGCAAACTACCCGATGGGGGCAAATAAAATGGCGTATCTTTGAGTGTAACCGAAAACAAGACCTTGAGCATGAGCGCCAGCCAAAAGACGGGCATCGAAACGCCGATATTGGCGATAATCATCGTGGCGACATCCCCGAATGAATTGCGATAGTAGGCGGCGGTAATCCCCAACGGCACGCCGATAATCACGGCAAATAACAAGGCAACTGTCGCCAATTCAATCGTCACGGGCAAGCGTTCTGCCAACATATCGGTGACAGGTCTGCTCCGTTGGACAGATTCGCCAAAATCACCACGTAGCGCATTACCAATATACACCACCAATTGCTCTGGAATCGATTTATCGAGTCCCCAGCGTCTTGCCAGGGCTTCACATAATTCGGGGGTGGCTTTTTCGGCATAAATTGCCGTACATGGCTCACCGGGAATAGATCTTGCAATGACGAATGTAATCAAAACAATGCCAAATAAAACGGGCAATGTGAGAATGAGTCGGCGAAGTAAAAATTTAGACATAGCGCCTCTGTGAATGTGTCTGTGGGATGATGTGTCGGGCATCCCAAGATGAATGAAAACGAATAGGGACACGCTGATGGTGTCCCTATTTTTAGGCTAAAATCGGTTTATTCTTCTGGGGCGTTGATGAACGCGCCGAAAATGCCACTGAAGTAGGCGAAACTACCCGTACGCCCGACATGCAGTGGGTGCGAGGCATCCCATTGGACTAAGAACGATAACACCACATCGTTGGCATCGAGGGTTGTGCCGTCATGGAACATGACCCCTTCTTTGAGGGTGAAGGTAAATTCGGTCGAATCTTCATTCACTTCAAAACCGGTCGCCAAGCTAGGAATGACATCCGTGGTGCCAGGGGCAAAACCGAGCAACGATTCTACCAATTGTTCACATACACGGAGCGATTCGCCATCGGTTTCATCGGCGCAATACAGACCCGCAGGTTCACCGTTTTGCATCCAGATGAGGGTGTCATCATCGGGGTCTTCGATAATGGCAAAGGCTTCGTTGCCCAGTGGGCTGGCAAGAGCGCCCGTCACGCTGGCTTTGAAAGCGACTGCCGATGCGCCGTGCGCCACGGGGATCATCGGGACATTATCGCGCAGAAGTGTGTTCACTTGAGCATACAAGGCATTGCGTTCTTCCAAATCGGCAATTTGAGCGGCTTGGCGGAGCAAGTCGTGGATTTCGGGGTATCCCGTGCCGAATTGTGGGCTTGCACCCGCACCGAAGTGATAATCGAGGAAGTTGGTGGCATCGGGATAATCTGCGCCCCAACCGAGCAAATACATGCCCAATTCGCCCGCATCGGCGCGATCTAAGAAGGTACCCGATTCGACCACTTCGACCGTGACATTAATGCCAATTTCGGCGAGTTGAGCGCGAATATCTTCGGCGACAACACCTGGCGTGGGCAGATAGCCACGCACCACATCACGGTAATTGAGGGTGACTTCGAGAGGCAATTCTAAGCCCGATTCGGCGAGCAATTGACGCGCCATATCGGGATCGTATGGGAATGGTTCAACTTCTGGGGTATAACCCGATGGAATGGCGGGGGGCATAAATTGAGTCGCCACTTCAGAACCAGCAGGATAATAATTATCCACAATCCGTTGGCGATTCAAACCATAGGCAATCGCTTGGCGGACTTTGAGGTTATCAAATGGGGGAATATCGACATTCAGACCCAAATAGAAGACATTTAAGCCCTGACGCGGGAGCAATTGCAGGTTGCTATCGCCCGCAATCACATCAAAATCGGTGGGGGCGGGGTTATCAATACCGTCTACGTTGCCCGATTGCAATTCAATGAGGCGGGCGGCGGCTTCGCTGTTCCAACGGAAGATGAGGGTAGGTTCAATAGCCGGTTCACCATGATAATCATCGAAGCGAGACATCACAATTTCGCTCCCCTGATTCCATGCGTCTAATTTGTAGGGACCTGTACCAACGGGGTTGGTGATCAACGCACCGCCACCACCAGTTGATTCGAGATATTCAGAAGATTGAATGGCGAAGTTCGACAATGCGACGCGCAGTGGGAAAACACCATCGGGGGCGCATAACGTGAATTTAACGGTCAATGCGTCTACCGCTTCAATGGATTTAATAATACCACCATACTCACAATCGGGCGCTTCTGCCATCATCAGCTCATCTTGTGCCAATGTAGGCAACGCAAAAATGCCAATGATAAACACCATGATGCTGAACAACACAAAATGAACTCTTGATTAGGGTCTAGTTATAACACGTCCAACCGCATTCCGCAAATCGAAATTACATAAAATGACAATCCATTTGGGCAAAATAACCAATCAATTGTGGGGATATGATGGAGAAATTGTAAAATTTTTTTGGATATGGTCGGCGGGTGTGTTATCCTCAGGCTAACTAAACGGTCATTTGATTAAATAGGTGTTTTTTACGATGAATCAGCCATTAGCAGGTATTCGTGTTTTAGATTTAACCCGTCTGTTACCCAGTGGGGTCGCCACACAACTGTTAGTCGATATGGGCGCGGATGTCATCAAGATAGAAGACCCCAACGGGGGCGATTACGCCCGTTGGATGGGTCCGACAATTGACGATTCGAGCGTGTTTTTTCGGATGAATAACCGCACCAAACGCAGTATGATTCTCAACCTCAAATCAGATGAGGGCGCGAATGTGTTAAAACGCCTCGTGAAGCAAGCGGATGTTTTGGTCGAGAGTTTTCGACCGGGCGTGATGGCGAAATTTGGGTGCGATTACGACTCGCTCCGTGCCGAAAATCCCAAACTGATTTATTGCGCCATATCGGGTTGGGGTGCAACGGGTCCGTATGCCCCATTCGCCAATCATGATATTAATTATGTGGCATTGGCGGGGGTCATCGGCGCGATGGAGCATCCGCAGGTGTTGGGCGGTCAAGTCGCCGATTTGGGCGGGGCATACATCGCTGTAGCGGGCATCACTGCCGCTCTGTTCCGCCGTGAACGCACAGGTGAAGGCGCATTTGTGGATGTGGGCTTATCTGAAGCGGCACTGCCCTTCTCGCTGTATAACTGGACAGAAGCCGAAACGCTCGGATTGCCCGCGGGGGGCGGTGTCCTCAGTGGCGGGTTGGCGTGCTATCGGGTGTATATCACAAAAGACAAACGGGCAGTCGCATTAGGCGCGTTAGAAGAAAAATTTTGGCAAAATTTTTGCACGGCGATAAACCGCCCCGATTTGGTCGAATACCATCAACACATGGATAAACAAGATTATTTACGCCGTGAACTCGATGAACTGTTCGCACAGAAAACTGCCACCGAATGGGATGCCTTGTTACGTCCTGCCGATTGTTGCTTCACAGTGGTGAATACCCCCGCCGAAATCGGACACGACCCGCATTACGTGGCGCGGGGCATGTTGGGCAAATTCGATGACGGCACAACATGGATGCGTAGCCCGATTCGCATCAGCAATAGCGAACCCGATATTGTCAATATTGTGCCGAAATATGGCGAACATACGCGGGTCATCTTATCGCAAATGGGTTTTGATGAGGCAGAAATTCAAAGGCTCATCGCCGAAAAAGTGGTGAAATAGGGTGGATTTTGAGGGCGGATATACGAGGCTAAAGCCTCTAATCTGCCCGTACACACTTAAAAATGTTCGTGGCGGTACGGGACGATTAGCGCGAAGCGCATATATCGTCCCTCAATTATCCATTTACAACCAATTGCACGACAAACACGCCTTTCTGCGCGTCTTATTCATCCATATCGTGATACAAGTTTTGAACAAAAAATGTTCAAAACTTTGTACACCTAATCATACAGCACCATCACCTCATCCAACGGCTTTTTGCTGATATCTGGCACAGTCGCATCGAGTTTGGGATACCCCACAGGGATAAGCAACATCGCCCGCTCATGCGCAGGGCGGTTGAGCAATTGCCCCAAAAATCCCATCGGACTAGGGGTATGCGTCAGGGTGGCTAATCCCGCCAAGTGCAAACTGGCTAATAGCATCCCCACGGCAATGCCCACCGATTCGCTCACGTAATAATGTTTGAAGGTCGTTTCTTCGCCCGTATCGGGGTTTTTGCGAACCCCGTGCGATTGTGCAAAAACGATAATCAGATAGGGCGCATCTTCGATATGCGGTTTCGTCCAATTTGTACCAAGCGGGGCAAGCGCATCGAGCCATTCTTGCGACATGCGCCGTTCATAACTCTCTTTTTCTTCGGCTTCGGCGGCGATTCGGATTTGCCGTTTGAGGTCGGGATTGCTCACCACCGCGAATGTCCAAGGTTGTTGATTCGCCCCACTCGGCGCGGTAGAAGCCGTCGCAATGGCGTTTTGGATGAGTTCAAACGGCACAGGGCGCGTATCAAAATCGCGCACGGTGCGCCGTGTTCGCATATGCGCTAAAAATTCAGATGAACGCCGATGTTGTTCTTCTGGTGATAGATAAGCAAAATTCAATGGCTTAAAAACGTATCTATGCGTCATGTGCCAAAGCCTCCGCGTGCCAAAAAGGTGGCAATCACAACCACCGCCATCAGACCACTGACGAACAAAATCAGATTGGTATAATGCTGTGGCAATGGATTCACATCCACCGCCTTAAAGCGATTTTCTTCACCTTCGGTATATCTTTCGAGCAACAGATTGGGGCTAATCAGCCACGCCAGCGCCAGCCCCCCTAATAACCCGCCCAGATGCCCCCAGTTATCAATTCGCACTTGCCCTTCGCCCAAGTTCAGGGTGCTGATGATGCCAACCGCGAAATTTATCCCCGCGAAAATCACCAATTGGCGAAGTTGTTGCTTCGCCGCCTCACCGAATAATTTGCGATGCCGATACCAAAATACATATTGCGCCCCAAAAATGGCGAATACCGCCCCAGATGCACCAACCGATGTCACCAACGGCGGGTTGAGTATGGCGCTCAAAACCGATCCTGTCAGACCACCCAAAATATAGATAATCGCAAAACGCACATGCCCAAAAAATCGCTCAACGGTTGTACCGATAGAATATAACGCCAACATATTGAAAATGATATGCACGGCGCTACTATGCAAAAACATAGCAGAAATCAGACGGTGATATTGCCCACCCTGAAACACCTCAATATGATTACTCGCGCCCCAGTGGTATATCTCAAAGATCTGCATTGGGGTGGCGAGATAGAACATAAAGATGAAAATAGCGATATTTACCGCCATCAACCCGTAGGTGACATACGGCTTGACCACACGAATATGCACCGTCCCGCGTGGGCGCGGTGGCGCTTCGGATGATTGGCTGAGGAGTGCATCTGGCACTTCTAACGGATGTGGGCGTTTCGGTTTCGGCGCGGGTGGTTGGTCGGTGGAGGGTTGATCAAACATAGTTTTTTCTCGTCAATAAAATTCTAATCTGGATATGGTATCATGCACATTATAAACCAATACCATGAATGAGGATAACCGCAAAATGCCTAGTTATGATTATAAGTGCCAATCGTGCGGAAATCGGTTTACGCTATCGTATAAAACGTATGCCGATTACGATATGGCGCAAAAAGTATGCCCCAATTGCCACAGCAACCAGCTTTCGCGCCTCATCACACGGGTGGCAATTCAACAACCCACACGAGATTATCGCAAAATGAACAGCAACGAAATGCTCTCGGTGTTGCAATCGGGCAATTCGCGCCAAGTCGGTGAGATGTTCAACCAAATCGGCGGTGCAGACCCACGTTTGGGCATAGACTATCACGAGGCGACGCAACGCCTGCTCAAAGGCGATTCGCTCGAAAAAGTGGAGCGCGATTTGCAGAATAACCCGCCACCACCGCCCAAAACGGAATGAATGGTGTTGTTACGATGTTTTCGAGGGCGGATATACACTTCGTTCATCCGCCTCTACGGGCATGTTCGGTTTGTAGGGAAGGATTAGCGAGTAGCGCGTATATCCTTCCTATCCATATCACGCCAATCAATCACATTTCCGCCCGATTCAGCGCCCCTATCGCCTGCATGAGGAACATCTGACAACACGTATCGATATGATATTGAAAATCGAGTTGTTCGCTATCGGTGTTATACACCCCGTCCACGCGCACACGGGCGAGTTCATCGTGGGTTGGACAGCGTAAACTTCCCAAGCGGGTTTGTAAAAATTGGACGATTTGCGCTTTGGTATGATCGAGCATCTGCGCCAATTCAAACTCATCGAATAACGGGCTATCGGGGGCTTGCGACTCGTCTATATTGATATTAAAGGTGATTTGAATCACGATAAATTATCCTTACGGGGTGCTTTTTTCTTCATCGGCGCAGTTTTTTGTTTGGGGGATGATTTTGGCGCACGCGGCGGTTCGGATGGTTGCGGTGGCAAGTTCAGATACGGCGCGAGCGCGGTGCGGATTCGCAATTGCACAAGGTCGGGCGTGGCATCGGCATCAATCACGATAAAACGGTCTGGTTGGGCTAAAATCAGGTCTTTATAACCCGCGTACACTTTTTCATGAAATGGCATTTCCATATCATCCAAGCGATTATAGGCATCGCCAAATAGGGTCGCTTTGGCACGCCGTTCTAATGCCTTTCTGGGGGATATATCTAAAAATAGCGTGATGTCGGGGGATAATCCGCCCGTAGCGAAGGTGATGATGTGGCGTAGCGTATCTAAATTCAAGCCGTGTCCATAGCCTTGATAGGCGTAGGTTGAATCGATAAAGCGGTCACAGATGACCACCCCGCCCGATTCGAGATGTGGCATAATCACCTGCCCCACCAATTGCGCCCGTGATGCACAGAATAGTAATAACTCGGCGCGGGGGTGCATTTCGGCGCTCTCTTTGTTGTCGAGTAACACGGCGCGGATTTGGTCGCCGATGGCTGTGCCACCCGGTTCGCGTGTGGTGAGTACGCGATGATTGTGTTGGCGCAAATACGCGGTCAATTCGGCGATTTGCGTGGTTTTACCACTGCCATCCATGCCTTCAAAGGTGATGAACATGCGTCCCCCTTATTATTTCCAATATTGAATTAAATGTGTTTCATCAATAATTCGATATTTCAAGGGCGGATATACGCTTCGCTAATCCGCCCCTACACATCTCAAAATTTCATATCAAATCTGAAAAACTTGCGTTTGTACGGGACGATTAACGCAAAGCGCGTATATCGTCCCTAATATGTTACTCCGGTTCTTGCCGAAAAATGCGGATATACCGCAGGGGTTCATCCCCGACACTTTTCGAGACGAGTTGGGCTTTACGCACCATCTGATGTTGTAAGCGCCGAACAGACGCATCTTGTGGCAACAAATCGACAAACGCCTGCCCTGAGCGCACTTGCAAAATCCCAAGCTCCGCTTCGCGCAGGGCATCAGCGAAAGGGTCTATCATATCCACATCCAGTTTGAACACATCAATCAGAAAATTTTCCATCTGGCTGACGGTATTCGCCCGTAACACATAAACAGACATGCCCTTACGCTCGGCATCCACGATCAATTTCGGTCTGCGGCGATAATAATTTTTCATCGTCACCACCGCATCAGCATTGTGTAAATCATCCGTGACCACCAACGGCACATGCAAGCGTTTGGCGGCTTGTTGCAAGCGGTCACGGGCAAGCCCAAATACATACACCTTGAGCGTCTGGAGCGGTTTATCTTCCGTCAGGCGTGGCGGGATAGGTTCATCGACCACCATCGGCGTTGGACGCGCCGTATTTGGGCGATTGTTATAGCCATTATTCGGTGTCACCGCATGACCATTGCCGTTAGTGCGTTCCCGCTTGGGCGATTTATTCACGCGGGCATCATCGGCACTGCGTTCATTGCTAATCGGGCGCAACGATTCGGGCGTTATCATCTGAATGTGAATCTCGCCATTTTCATCACGAGTCCGCAATTCGACAGGCAACACGCGCCCGCGCAGAATACCATCCACCGAATCGGATACGCTGGTATGCACAATCATGCGATCACGAGTCTGGATTTCGACCAACACATCAAATGTGGGTGGCGCACGCCGTTCTAACACGGTTTTTTGTGTGCCTCTGCGTCGTGCTTCGTCATCAGATAATGTCACCGACTCGATTCCGCCGATCAGGTCAGATAATGTCGGGTTAAGCATCAAGTTTTCGAGCGCATTCCCATGTGCCGTGCCGACCAATTGCACGCCACGTTCTGCGATGGTGCGGGCGGCGGCGGCTTCGAGTTCACGCCCAATTTCATCAATGACGATGACCTCTGGGTTATGATTTTCGACCGCCTCAATCATGACTTCGTGTTGACGTTCTGGCGCGTTGACTTGCATCCGCCGCGATTTTCCAACGGCGGGATGAGGCACATCACCATCGCCACCGATTTCGTTGGATGTATCGACAATGACGACACGCTTCGTAGTCGCCAAAACACGCGCTGTCTCGCGCAACATGGTGGTTTTGCCCACACCTGGCGGACCGAGTAATAAAATGCTCTGACCAGATAAAATCAGGTCTTCGATGATATCGATCGTGCCATATACCGCCCGTCCGACACGGCACGTCAACCCAACCACCGCCCCGCGCCGATTGCGAATGGCAGAAATGCGGTGCAGAGTGCGCTCCATGCCTGCGCGGTTATCGGCATCGAAATCGCCGATATTGGCGACAACATCATCTAAATCATCACGGGTGACTTCGCGCTCGACCAAAACGATTTCCCCATCGACATAACGGGCAGTTGGGAAGCGCCCCAAATCTAATACGATCTCAAGCAGGCGGTCTGTATCGCCGATGATGTCCAATTTTTCGTTGATATAATCGGGCAGAACACGCTTGAGCTTATCTATATCATCGGTTATTCGTTTCTCCATATAATCCTTATCGTGTAATTTCGATATAACAATCCTCTGTCTGAGGATATGATTGGTTAATCTTAACAGGGTCTAAAATGGCTTTTAGGGCGTGTTGCATCCCAAAAGCGTGGCGATGTTGTTTGTTGCGGATGGTGATATGACGCACCATCACGGCTTGGGTGATGTCGGTGGGCATAAAACCCAGGCGTGCGAGGGCATAATCCATCCATTCTTGATAGCGTCTGACGCGGATGAACACGGTTTGACGTTCCGATTTGGGCAGACGATGCAACAATGTCTCTAATAAGAGGAGTACCTCATCGCTCGTCACAACTTCGGGGTTAATAAACGGTACAATATAAACACCATATTTACCTCCAGAAACGGCGAAATACGCCTCGACACGATTGTCTTTTTTATAAATCCACCGTTGGGCATCATCGGGTGTACATGGGATGGATTGCATCAGACTGGGGAGCGTGCGCCCCAACAAGGCATGTACAGACAGCATATCGGCATCGGTGGCTTCGTGCAGAGCCATTTCACTCGGTATATGGGAGAGGGGCAAAGGCGGACGTTGCCAAATTTGTTGACGGGTATACACAGAAAACCCACTCGTCCGCATGGTCTCGAATAGTGGGGAATGCTCGTCAATTTCGCCGATGAGCATGTGCGCCTCTTGGCGACCCGCCTCTTGCACCATGGCATCGAGTAACGACAACCACAAGCCCTCTTCGGTATCGCCATCGAGTGTCGGCGCAAGAAACACCACATGGGCGCTACTGTTATCGGCTTTCATCCGAAATTGCCCGACCACCTGATGACGGTCTGAACGGGCAACGAAGGTATGAATCCCGCCAAACGGACGCAAAACATTGCTCGACAACAACACACCCATCAGGTCGTGTTTATCGCGCACACAATCGGCGATGCTATCGAGCAAAATGGCTTTATCCATACTGCGATAGAGCATCGGCAAATCGACTAATGTTGCAGGGCGAATGTCTGTATCTTTGTTTGACATAAACCTTCACTCTCTTCCATGACCATTCTAACATTTGTTTAGCCCGTTTGACAATCACCTTTGAAAATGAAAACCCCCAAACTAGCAAAAAAGATTTGCATATCTACCCTAATTTGCGATATAGTACAAACAATCATGGTATTATTATCTGTATATCGCCTATACTATAGGTATAGAGAATTTTTTTAATGATGATATGATTGCGGAATAGGAGATGACCGTTGTCTAAGTCACGTACCGAACAACTGGTTGAGCGTCTACGCGATTTACAAGCAAGCTCTGGCGATGTTGAAGCCGCCGCGATTGTGAGCGTAGATGGGTTGAGTATGGCTTCATCGTTGCCTGCCGATATCGAAGAAGACCGCGTAAGCGCCATGTCTGCCGCGATGCTGTCGCTCGGTGAACGGATTTCATCCGAACTGGGGCGTGGCGAGTTGGAACAAGTCATGGTCAAAGGTGAAAACGGCTATGTTATCCTGACTTCGGTCGGAGAAGAAGCCGTATTGACCGTCTTGGCGCGGAAAGATGCCAAACTTGGGCTGATTTTCCTCGATATTAATCGGACAGTCGAGGCGTTATCCAAACTTGTGTAACTGTGTCATAGCAAAGTCGTGCATGAATGGGTGTCATGTGAGGCGTAGTCATTTTTGCACGGCTTTGATAGGCAAAAGCAAATCCATCGGAAGGCAAAACCAACCGTGTTAGACTCTAGTGGGCTTTTTTACCCAAACCGTTTTGCACGGCTCTTTTTATTGGCAATGGAAGCCGTTATGGGCGAAGCGAGTGTGCATACCGTTTTAACGATGTCGGGATTGACCCAGTTTATCCAATCACCACCGCCCGATACGATGGTACGCGAATTCGATTTTGCCTACCTATCTGCTATCAGCCAGCAATTAGAGGTGTTATTTGGTGCGCGTGGTGGCAGAAGTATGGCGTTGCGCGTTGGGCGCGAAATGTTTGCCATTGGGTTAAATCGGTTTGGCGCGTTTGCTGGCATGAAAGACCCTGCCTACGTTGCCTTACCACTCGATAGTCGTGCGACCATCGGCATTCAAACGCTTGCCGCCGTTTTTAGCAATTTTAGCGACCAAACAAGCACCGTAAAAATGCGCCCCGATGCCTATCTGTTTGAGGTCAAAAATAGCCCTATGGCATGGGGACGCACCGCAGAACGCCCCGTATGTCATGCCCTTGTCGGCATTTTACAAGAGGGCTTAAATTGGTCTACCAGTGGGCAAGAATTTCATGTGCAAGAAATACAGTGCTGTGCCAGTGGTGGCGAAATGTGTGTATTCAAAATCAATAAGAACCCAATAGGGGGAACGAAACGTGGATAAACCGCAAATTTTGATTGTAGAAGATGATTTAGACTTATCCGAAATGCTGAGCGCGTATTTTCGTGTTCAAAATTATGATGTCCTCACCGCCGCATGGGGCAAAGAAGCCCTCGAAATTGCCAAAGACCATCATACTGATTTAATTGTGTTGGATATTCGCCTGCCCGATATTGACGGCTACGAAGTGTGTCGGCAACTGCGCGGTCAACGCCAAACGCAAGATACCCCTATCATCTTTCTGACAGAAAAGCGCGACCGTGTCGATAAATTGCAAGGTCTCGAATTGGGCGTTGTCGATTACATCACCAAACCGTTTGATATTCAAGAATTACGCCTGCGCGTACGGAATGCCATCAGTCGTGTCAATCGCCAAGCGTTAGTCAACCCCGTCACCGATTTACCCGAAGGTCCGATGGTCGATGAGCGCCTGACCGCCCTGCTCGACACGCCCGATAAATGGACGATTTTACAAATGAGTATCAACAGTTTGGGGCGCTTCCGTGAGATGTATGGATTTGTGGCGGCGGATGATGTGTTACGTGCCGTCACGTTGATGATTCGTAATGCTGTGCGCGAACATGGCACCGCCGATGATTATATCGGGCATGTGGGACCGGAAGATTTCATCATCATCACCCAATCGGGCAATGTGAATGAAATTCGTGACCGCATCCAAAAACGCATCGAGCAATCGCGGGAATATTTCTATCCGCTCAAAGATCGCGAAAAAGCCCGCGAGGCGATGGAAGCCAATCATCTACGCCTGAATAGTGGGATAATTACTCAAGCCGATGGACCGTTTGAGGATATCGAGGCACTCAAAGCCAAATTGACCGCGGCGGTGGTTGCGAATACCCCTAAATCATAAATGAGCGATTTTGGACGGCATATATGCCGTCCCTACACCAATCAATCATAGGTATGTCTGTACGGACGCGCTTGTGCGCGTTCAACAACAACTTATTCTGTTGGTCATCTTGACCCGCATCTTATTGCCATTTATCATAAATGTCAAACAGATTAGTTTGGAGTATATGAGTTTTGAACAATAAACCACCTGAATTACCACCACAAAAACCGCGTGGCGAACACCCCAACGAACATGACTCATCAACACCGCCTGCACCCAATAAAAATGCCCAACGGGCATGGATTATTGTGGGCGTGATTACGATGTTGGCGTTGTTATTCTTTTTGAATGGCAACAATCGCTTAGGACAAGAAAGTTACCCCATGGCGGCGCTCGTGCGCGAGGTCAACGCCGAAAATATCTCGACCATTGTCCAAGATGGCAACGGTGGCGTGACCATCACCTTGCGCTCTGGTGGCACACGCCAAATGACCATCCCGCGAGGCACAGATATTGGCAATTTACTCAGCGAAACCTACAACGTCCCCACCGAAAAATTGTTGGTTGCCAATATCAGTTATATGCCCGCCGATGAGACAGGTGCAATTTTGCTTCAATTGTTATTCACCGTTGGTCCCATCATCCTCATCATTTGGGTGATTTTATGGATGCGCCGTTCTATGCGCGGTCAACAAGACCAAGCCATGAGTTTCGGGCGCAGTCGGGCGCGAGTTGCGCGGGATATGGAACGCCCCCAAGTCACGTTTAACGATGTGGCGGGGTGCGATGAAGCCAAAGAGGAACTCAAAGAAGTGGTCGAATTCCTCAAAGAACCTGAAAAATTCATCCGACTGGGTGCGCGTGTGCCAAAAGGTGTGCTGATGGTCGGACCTCCAGGGACAGGTAAAACCCTGATGGCGCGGGCGGTCGCAGGCGAGGCGGGCGTGCCATTCTTTAGCATTTCTGGCTCGGAATTTGTCGAAATGTTCGTTGGTGTCGGTGCATCGCGGGTACGCGATTTATTTGACCGCGCCAAAGCCGAAGCCCCTGCTATCATCTTTATTGATGAAATTGATGCCGTTGGTCGGCATCGTGGTGCGGGTTTAGGCGGTGGTCATGATGAACGCGAACAAACTCTGAATCAGATTTTGGTCGAGATGGACGGTTTCGAGACTGGCACAAATGTCATCATCTGCGCCGCCACCAACCGCCCCGATATTTTAGACCCCGCCTTGTTGCGTCCGGGTCGGTTTGACCGCAAGGTCATCATGGATAACCCCGATGTCAAGGGTCGCCTAGACATCCTCAAAGTTCACGCCCGTGGCAAACCCCTCGCGCCCAATGTGGATTTAGAGGCAATCTCACGTATCACCGCAGGGTTTTCTGGCGCAGACCTCGAAAATCTGATTAACGAGGCGGCGATTTTGGCGGCACGCCGTAACCTGAAAACCATCGGCATGAGCGAACTGCAAGAAAGCATGGAGCGCGTGGTGATGGGTCCAGAACGCAAAACGCGCGTCTTGACCGAAAAAACCAAACGCACCCTCGCCTATCACGAAGCAGGTCATGCCATTTTATTCCATGTGTTAGAACATGCCAACGATGTGCATAAAATCACGATTGTCCCGCGTGGACGCGCAGGCGGATATGTGATGTCGTTGCCCGATGAAGAAGACGACACCATGCTCACCACCCGCGAACAATTTGAAGACCTGATTGTCGCCGCTTTGGGTGGTCGCGCCGCCGAAGAAATTGCGTTGCAACAATTCACCACAGGCGCATCCAGCGATTTGCAACAAGCCACGCGCATCGCCCGGGCGATGGTGACGCAATTCGGCATGAGCGACAAATTGGGTCCGCGGGCGTATGGTGCAGGCAATCAGATGGTGTTCTTGGGGCGCGATATTGCCGAACAACGCGATTATAGCGAACATTATGCCGAAGAAATTGATAACGAAGTCAAGCGCATTTTGCAGGAATGTTATCAACGCGCCAAAAATATCATCACCCAATATCGGGCAAAACTCGATGAATTGGCGAATATCCTCATCGTAGAAGAAACGCTCGACCGTGAAGCCTTTGAAAAAATCATGGTCGGCAACACGGTACAATAAGCATCATCACAAGGGCGAATATACGGGCATCCTGCCCTAATCCAACCCGACCAGCCTACTTATTTACACGGGCGGATTAGTGCCAAGCGCGTATATCCGCACATGATAAATCTGAAAATTTGTACGGGCGGATTAGCGCCAAGCGCGTATATCCGCCCTATTTATCTAAAAATACCTCTAAAATGATGACCCCAAAATCCACTCCCCTCATCTATTTATCGGGATATAGTGCCTGTTTCATCCTCGCGTTATTGGCATTTCTGCCCGCCATCCTTCACACAGGGCTACCCGCAGGGGCAGATATCGCCGCCCATTTTTGGCGCGTGTTTGAACTCAAATCGCAATGGGCAGATGGTGTATTTTTCCCGCGTTGGGCGGAGCATTTTTATTACGGCTATGGCGCACCCACCTTTCAATATACCGCCAGTGGGTTTTACGTGGTGGCGGGACTCATCAGCCATATCCCCCTCATCCATGATGTGTGGGCGCTCAAAATCACATGGTTCATCGGCATTTATGTCGGGACATGTGGGATGTATACCTACGCGCATCGGCGTTGGGGGTTGATGAGCGCACTCATCAGCGCAACGGCGTTCACCTTTGCGCCTGCCCTCATCGGCAACGAGGCGCTCGGACGGGGTGCGTTCCCTGTCGTATGGGGCATGGGATGGTTGGCGATGAGCCTCGCGTTATTAGACCGTTATAGCCACACGCGCAAGGGTATGATTTGGACGGTTATCGCCCTGTTCGCCTTGCTGTGGTCGCATAATCTGACCGCCATTTCGGGAGTAGGGGTATTAATGGCGTGGTTGATATTTATGGTGATATTCCAGCGAAAATCACATCCCTATTGGCGCGGGACGCTGGGCGTGTTCATCATTGGCATTATGACCAGTGCCTTTTTTTGGATACCTGTGTTGTTGGAACGGACTTTTGTCTCGCTGGATGCCATCCCATTCAATCCGCACATGCGCTATCAAGACCATTTTTATACGTTGGTGCAATTGTTAAACGGGTTACAACCGTATGATTTCGGCTTAAATATTCAGCCAGAACGATTCACATTGGGCGTGGTGACGTGGATTTCGGTGATTGTTTTAGCCCTATTCAGCCTGTACGCACGCGCTTCTGCGCGTCCTGATCAAGCAACTCCATCTGATATATATCATGCCCCTACACACACCTCAACAAGTATCAGAATCTGCTTTCTGGCTCATCCTGACGTTGGGGGCGCTATTTTTGGTCATCCCACAATCGTAATTTTTATGGGATAACATTGAGCCATTGCAAACGTTTATATTCCCCGCCCGATTTTTGAATATCACCGCGCTTGGATTAGCGATGTTGCTCGGCGCGGGCATATCCACGATTCGCTATCGGTGGATAGGGACGCTCCTGATGGCGTTGCTGATTGTTCAGGGTTGGCATAGCACCGTGATAACATGGCGCGACGATTTTCCATCAGAAGCCACCGCCCGCGATTATCTGTATTACGAATTCGAGACGAATGACCTCGCCACCACATCCGCCAACGAATTTAAGCCCCGTACTGTGCCGAATCTACCACCTGCGACAGGCTTTTTGGTGGATAGCCTCATCAATGGCACGCCTGCCATGCGCGTGAATCCCGATGCGTATGGCGAAGGCGTGAGATTCACACCGATTAAAAGCACCGCCGAAGAATACATCCTCGAAATTTCATCGGATGTCGATGTCAGCCTCGAAATTTTCCAATTTTATTTCGTGGGTTGGGTTGCCACGCTCGATAATGCCCAACTCGGCATATCCCCATCTGGCGATTTTGGCTTCATCCGCACCGACATCATCCCCGCGGGGACGCATACCCTGCGCCTGAGCCGAACACTCACCAATCCGCAACAATTTGGGATAATGTTCAGCCTGATAGCAGTGATTATGGTGGTGGTTTGGGTGGTCATCCGACGCGAAAACGCGATTATGCCTCAATCAGAGGATAAGGAGGCGCAACCGATTGCGCCCGCCTATAACCCGCTAGGGGTTGTCGTATTGACCCTGATTTTCATCATCCCACTGGCATTGATAGTCATGCGCGAAGGGATAGCGTGGGTGTATTAGCGATGATAAATCACCTGTACCACGCCATTCGGATAAGACTTCACACTATCCAATTTGACTGATTGTGAATTGGCTAATGTTGCACCAGTAAAAAGGGGTATCCCGCGCCCCAAAATAACCGGAATGATGCTGATATGATATTCATCTATCAAATTGTGCGTCATGAATTGCGCCACCACATCCGCCCCGCCCATCAGCCAAATATCTTTAACCGTCTCGGCGCGGATTTTCGTCACCAGGTCGCGCATATCACCAGAAAACGCTATCACGTCTCCTTGTGGCGGATTATCCAACTGTCCGCGTGTGACAATATACGATTTAACCCCCTCGTACCAATGCCCAAATCCCAACACCTGCCGATAGGTGATGCCACCCATCACCACCGCGCCCAGACGGTCATACATGGCTTTATAACCATAATCTTCATCGGGCAGGTTGAATCCATCCAACCACGTCACACCGCCATCGGGTGTTGCAATAAATCCATCCAAGCTGATTGCGATATACAATAGCACCTTACCCATATTTTTCACCTCACAAGCAATGATAAGCGAGATTATCATTTTATAACGGTTCACAAAAGTCCACAATAAATCATAACAAAACACTCACAACTATTTCATGATTTTTACGTACACTATGGTATGGAATCGTTTCTAAAAAACATGGAGCAAAATGACCACATGAGTGAGAATCAAGTCGTCTTAGATGTACAAGATGTGAAAAAAGACCTGCAAAGTGGCGAAGTCACCGTCCACGCTTTGCGCGGTATCACGATGCGCGTCAAACGGGGCGAATTTGTGGGGATTATCGGACCGTCTGGGAGTGGTAAATCGACCCTATTGGGGATGATTGGCGGTTTGGATATGCCCACATCGGGCAAGGTATGGATTGACGGCATAGACATCACCAACCTATCGGAACGGGCGCTGACCACCATCCGCAACGAAAAAATCGGCTTCGTGTTTCAATTCTTCAACCTCATCCCTACGCTGACGGCGATTGAGAATGTGGCATTGCCGATACAATTCTCGAAAAAAGGGCGTGTGAATCCACAAAAACGCGCCAAAGAATTGCTCGAAATGCTCGGCTTGGGTGATAGATTGCATCACCGTCCGACCCAACTATCGGGTGGTCAACAACAACGAGTGGCGTTGGCACGCGCATTGGCGAATAACCCCGCCCTGCTGTTGGCGGATGAGCCGACAGGTAGCCTCGATAGCGCATCCACCGAGACGGTGATGCAAGCCTTGCGCGATGTGCAACGTGAACTGAGTACCACCATCATCATCGTGACGCATAGCCCCGATATTGCCGCCAACGTAGACCGTGTGGTGACATTGGTGGATGGTCTGATTGCCGAAGATACCAATCCGTTAGCCAGCGCAGAATTGACCGCTATCAAGATGCTCAAAGAAAAACGCGCAACGGGCGAATGGCAAAGCGTTCATAAATAGGGGATATGTGATGATAGAAAAATTTAAGTTTTACATCAACCATTCGATGAATGACCTGCGGGTCAATGGTCAACGCACACTCTTCGCGTTGTTATGTATTGCGGTCGGCGTGGCGGCGATTGTCAGCCTACAAACGCTGGGTGTGATGATTCAAGATACGCTCACGGGCAACCTGCGCGAGACGAATAAGGGCGATATTCAATTCGATAACGACTTGCGTTTTGTGTTCAATAGTGAGAATATCAGACCAGGGCGGGATGGCGATTTCAATTTTGAAGAATTTGAATCGTTAGGTGAACTCGTTGAAAAACAGGCGGTGGATAGCGGTCTATTAGAAATTATCGAAGGCACGACCGTTTTTGGTCAAAGCACCCGTTATTTTGGTGAGCGGGGACGTGAGATTTTAGCCCAATGGGCAGAAGAGAATATCTCGCAAGCGGTGAAGTTTACGTATGGGTATCAGGTGGTAGATATCGCCGCCATTTTCACCAATTTTGGTGTTGGGACAATCGGCGAATTACCCCGTACCAATTTACGTGCCACCAACCTCACGCCTATCATGATCGATAGCCAAACCTATCCGTTGGTAGGTGAAATTCGCGCCAACGATGGCACGCTCCTATCCGATTTATTCCCGACACCCAATAGCATCGTCCTCAGTGATAATGTGGCGCGGAATTTACGCGCAGAAGTGGGTGATAGCATCCGCCTAAGCGGGATTGAGGACGAATTCACCGTGACGGGTATCGTCCCCACAGAAGTCGAAGCGGGTTTTGATAGCGTGTTAGCGGGCATCTTTGGATTTTATTATGTCGATACCAGCGCCATACCTCTATTTGGCATTGAAGAGCGCGTGGAAAAAGTGTATATGGCGCTCGAAAATCCGAATGATGAACTCATCGCCCAAATTGCTGAACAATTCGAAAAAGACTATCCGTTTTTGACATTCACAACCACCTTAGATGTGGCAGAACGCAATCAATTTGTGTCGGATTTGCTCGACCAATTGTTGACGGTGATGGGTTTGGTATCGTTGCTGTTGGGCAGTATCGGCATTGTCAATACCATGCAGGTGGTGGTGCGTCGGCGCACACTCGAAGTTGCCGTCCTGAAAACCATCGGCTTACAAGCCAATCAGGTGACGATGCTGTTCCTCGTGCAAGCCTTCATCATGGGCGTTATCGGCAGTCTATTCGGGATTGTGTTGGGATGGGGCTTGACCTTCGTCATCAAAGGCTCGGCAGAGACGCTGTTGGGGCAAACGCTTCCCTTCCGCATCACGCCAGAACCCGCCATCACGGGGTTGATTGTCGGCGCGTTGGTCACAACCGTGTTCGGATTTTTACCCACCCTCAGCGCGGGTCAAGTGCGACCGGGCATCGTCTTGCGCCCGAATGATGACATCATCCCGCGAACAGGTTTGTTGCGGTCACTCGGCGCGTTGTTGATTGTGATTATCGCATTAACGATAATCGCGGGTGGCATTTTGGGCAATCCGGGCTTGGCGTTTGGCGTGGTGATTGGCACATTTTTCATGGCGGGGTTTTTCTATTTGGTGTTGCAACTGTTGTTGTGGCTCACTGGGAAATTCTTCCCCGCTTTTGGTTGGATAGATTTGCGACTCTCGCTGAAAGCCGTGTTGGTCGGGCGCAGACGGGGCGCGTTCACCCTATTGGCGTTGGTGGTGGGTGTGTTTTCGCTCAGTCTGGTCACACTCTTAGCCGATTCTGCCAACCGTGCCATTAATCAATTGGTCTCGACGGGCTTGGGCGGGAATGTCCTCATTCAGACATTTGGCGGCGGGTCAACCGATACGATTCAGACCATTTTAGATGAACAAGAAGGTGTGAATAACTACACCCTCACCCGTTTGCACCAAATGGATTTGGTCTCGGTGACAAAAAGTGACGGTACAATCCTCACCAAAGATGAAATCAATGGCATGATAATGCAAAATAACGGCACACTGATTGATGGCATCTTCACGCAAATCACAGAACGCGATGTGACCAATAACTTGCCCGAAGTGACTTTTAACGCAGGCAATGGACGACAACTCAATGCCGATGATGCGGGTCAAGCGGTGATCGTCATCCCGCGCGATAGCAGAACAGATTCCGCAAACTTGCAAATCGGCGATGTGATTACCCTACGTGCCAATAATAACCGCGAGTATAGCTTCACCCTTGTCGGGTTATCCGAAGCGCCTACCGTCATCACGCAACCCCCCACCCCCTATATTCCAACAGGATCGGTAGAAGGTGTTCAACCCTTCTCAGTCGGTGTTGTGTTGAATATCAACGAAGATAACATCCCCGAATTGCGAAACGCCTTATCCAAAATACCGGGCGTATTCATGATAGAGGCGCGATTCTTGAATATCTTCATCAATGCCATTTTGGGTCAATTGACGGCAATGCCGATTTTGGTGACGGCGCTCAGTCTGATTGTCGGCGGGGTGGTGATTGCCAATTCGGTGGCATTAGCAACGATTGAACGGCGTAAAGAAATCGCAGTAATGAAGACGGTCGGCGTTCAACGTGAGCGCGTGTTGGGCATGTTGTTGCTCGAAAACGCCATCATGGGTTTCATCGGCGGGTTGTTGGGTGTTGGATTGGGTCTGATCGGTTTGGCGATTTCGATTAGCCAATTGCCCGGTGCGGGGTCTATCATCCCCTACGGGACGGCATTCTTGTTAATGTTGATGTGTGTGGGGATTGCGCTGGTCGCCGCCATGACCACCGCATGGGGCGCATCTGGCGAAAAACCGTTAAACGTGTTGCGCTATGAATAACAGGATTCAATAGGCGCGGTAGGGTTTCAGGGACGATATACGCGCTTCGCGCTAATCGTCCCGTACAGACTCGCAGTGTGGATATATTTTTGGATTTGTATGGGCGGATTAGAGGCATCAGCCTCGTATATCCGCCCTAAATGCTGTCGGTACAGTCGCATCTATCCGCCGTTTTGAGGATAATGCGGGCGGGGTTTGTTTATCATCAGCCCCAATAGCATGGGCAAAAATCCGATGACGATGCCCGCCAATAAAATCCCCTCATAACCGCCCAATAAGTCGTAAACCACGCCGAACACCCACGGACCGCTCGATGTACCGAAAATGATGAACATCGCTGTGAATCCGCGAATCGCGCCCAGATGCTCACGTCCGAACATCTCTGCCCAGATGTTGTTATCCAAAATGCCCCCCAGCGCGAATATCACCCCGAAAGTAATGGCATATACATGCACCATCCACATCTGCTTCATCGTCATGGCGAGCGCGAATAATATCACCATCATCATAATTTGCACCGACATCATCCAACTGAGGCGGAATTTGCTCATGGTGCGTCCGATAATCAGCGTAGTAATGGCGTTCACCATCGCCAATAATCCATACGCCGATGCGACAACGGTGTTATCGTGTCCTTGTGCGGCGAAAATCGAGACTTGATGAAACACCAATCCAGATCCCCATGTAGATGAAAAATAGCGCCCAAAGACGAATATCCAAAAAAGGGGCAACCGTCGCGCCTCTTGGAGTGTCCAATTGTCTTCGGTGCTGACAGGGAACATTTCGGTGGTGGTCATCATGGCGTGCGGATGATACGCCGACATATTATCGGGCAACATCCCAAATTGTTCGGGGCGGTCACGCATCAGCAACCACCAAATCGGCAAGAATCCGATTGCAACCATGCCCGATAAAATCACCCATGTCCAACGCCAACCCACACCATCTATCAAGCGTTGTAGCACATGCAAATATTCAGTTTGGAATAGCGCAAATGCCACCAACGCCAAGCCAATCACCCAAGCGCGTTTGGCACGCCACCACTTGCCGATTGCCGTTGTGCCAACCACCATAATCGCGCCGTGTCCGAGTGTCCGCATGGCGATAAAGCTGAGCAACAACGTGAACGGTCCCACCACCAGCGCCGATGTCATGAGGGCAATCACAAATAATACCCCCACCACCATCCCCACCAAACGACTGCCGCGATGGTCTATTTGCTTGCCCACCCACGACAAACTGAGGGCGGCGATGAATGTGCCTAATCCAAATAAACCCGATACCGTCTGGCGGTCTATGGCGAAATCGGTTATATAATGGTCAATGAAGAGTGAATAACTAAAGGCTTGTGCAGGTGCAGATGCGATGATGCTCACGGTTGCGGCGACCCATATCACCCATCCGTAAAAAAATGGGGTGCGGTCTACGAGGCTTCTGGAAGATACTGAGCCAATCATGCGGGCTTGTGTGGTCATATATGAAGATGCTTTTCTGTAGAATTGAGGATGTATCCCTCTGTTTACCAATAATTGAAGCGACAATTCCTATTATACAAAAGGATAATTGAGAAATGGCACTATTAGGACTTAACGCGCATAAATGGGTAAAGCGGGTGAATGCCCAGTACGTGCTTTTTTTATGGGGATAAACATGTGCGAATCGGCTATGGGCGGGCGAATATGCCCGAAGCACTCGCCGAGTTTGAAAGAAGTTTGAAATCTTTTTGGTAGATAGTGGTGCAATTTGCTAAAATGGGCTAGACTTATAATCATAAAAAACACAAGAGATGGACTTATGTGTGATAGACAAACTTATCAAAATAGATGCGGGGAGGTATAGCCGTGAGTCGTTTTGGCAATAAATACGTGATTGGTCTCACGGGGAACATTGCGGTTGGCAAAAGTGTCGTGAGGCAAATGTTACAACATTTGGGTGCATATACCATTGATGCTGATGGATTGACGCATCAGGTGATGGCTCCGGGCGCGCCCGCCTATAAACCCATTATCGAAACATTCGGGCAAGTCATCCTCAATCCCGATAAAACGATTAATCGTGGGTTGTTGGGCAAGATGGTATTCGGCAACCCTGCCCTACTCGCCAAACTCGAAGGCATTATTCATCCCTCAGTTGGGCAAGCGATTAATATCCTTGTCGGGCGTGCCAAACAACCGATTGTCGTCATCGAGGCGATTAAATTGCTCGAGGGTGATTTGGCGAAGGCGTGCGACACGATATGGGTGGTGGATGCAACCCCCAAATCGCAATACTTACGCCTCATCCAGAAGCGTAAAATGACCGAAGAAGAAGCCAAGCAACGCATTTTGGGGCAAAATTCGCAAAAAGAGAAGGTGAAAGCCGCCAATACCGTCATTCATAATGATGGCAACCTCGAAGAAACATGGAAGCAAGTGCAGATTGCGTGGAATAATCTGCCACCGAATGCTATCCCAACGCCAGAACCAGCTCCTAAACCCGTTGCGACACCGACACCACAACCTACGGGAACATCCACGCCCAAACCTGCGGGGACACCTGCGCCAGCACCAGCCCCTACCCCTGCGCCAAAACCGGTCACAGCGCCACTCACAGGTGCGACGGTGGTCGTCAAACGCGGTATGCCCAATAATGCCGAATTGATTGCGGGGTATCTCTCGCGGGCAACGGGCAAAAATATCAGTCGTTCTGATGTGATGATGAACTTTGGGCAAAAGAGTTATATGATTGCCGAAAAAGATGGTCGGATTGTGGCGGTGGTCGGTTGGCAAGTGGAAAACCTCATCACCCGTGTGGATGAAATTTTCATTGATGACATGCCAGAACGCCCCCAGGCGGTGTATGCGCTGGCACAAACTATTGAAAATGCCTCGAAAGAATTACAAAGCGAGGTGAGTTTCATCTTCTTACCCACATCCACCCCAGACGCGATTCGCACCTCGTTTATCGATACAGGGTATGATGTCACCGATGTGAAAGACATCAAAATTCCCGCATGGCGAGAATCGGTTCAAGAGGTCTATAACGATGGGTTGGTCATCCTCGTGAAAAAATTACGCGATGACCGCGTGTTGAAACCCATCTAAATTTCGCTATCTCATCTGATTTATCACCGCACAGGCAGGGGATCATCGCTCTGCCTGTTTTGATTGTCAAAAACTTTATCGCTTAGGGCAATCATATGACTAAACCACAATTAACAATAGAGATTTTATGTGAACAAGCAAAATTATTCTCACAAGATGAATCAAGACATACCGAAAAAACGTTATATGGCATCACAGATGGGAAAGCCATTGGGACTTATTTAGAACATAAATTTAAGCACTATCTGAGTGAAAAATATTTGTTTATGGGCGGAAGTTCCGCGAGTGGGATTGATTTCCCGGATATTTTAGTGGATATGAAAGTAACCAGCATCACACAGCCTCAATCATCATGCCCATTCAAATCAGCACGTCAAAAAATTTGGGGATTAGGCTATTCGCTCCTCATTTTTGTCTATGAAAAATTAGATGATGCAACACGACAAACAGCGACACTGAATATCATTCACACCTTATTTATAGAAGCATCCAAAACAGGCGATTATCAAACGACACGCGGAATACGACAAATCTTAGAAAATGATGGCAATCGAGACGATTTAGTCGCCTTTTTACAAGACAGAAACTTGCCGATAGACGATAGCGAGCGCATCAATATCGCAGAAGAATTGCTCAAATCTCCACCACCACAAGGATTTTTGACAACTAATTGGTCATTTCAATTACAATCTCCCTATATTAAAGCCATCGAACATATTGATACTGATGTAGGAATAGTAAGCATTTATCGGGCAAAAAATAACATGGAAAAAATCAAGTAAAAGGGATACTACGAATGAGTGGAGAATTAATTATTGCTCTTGTGGCTCTTGGTGGTGTTATTTTAGCGCAATGGGTAACAATTCATGTAAATCGTCAAAATTTAGACCATCAAAAAGACGGTGATAATCATCACTTAGATTGGGCAACACGCAATAGGAATAGCCTACAAGAAGCCGTTAAAATACTCTCAAAAATCATTAAAGAGTCATGAAATAAAAGACCACCCTCGCGGATGGTCTCTCATCATCGAAATATTACGCCTCAGATGGCACAACCTCATAAGCCACGTCATCAATCACCACGATGACCGCTTGACCGAGCGCGAAATAATCGGCGAGTTCGGGCATCTCGACCAACAGGTCAAAATAGGCATCACTCAAAAACTCGATTTTGACGGTTTCCATTGTATCGGCGCGGAAAGTGGTATCGTTCCAAACACCGTTCAAATTGATAAACGTCTTATCGTTCACCGTTGTAATGGCATTCTGAACGGGCGCGTTGGGGGCAGTGGTCGAGCTAATCGTATTGCCAACACCTGCGGTTTGGGTGGGCATCATCATCACAGGGGCGGGCGCTTCTGCCATGTTCATGTTGTTCATCATATCGGCATCATCTACAGCGCGTTGCCCCGTGTTGTTGCTGGAAAAATCCACCGCCGATTGTTCCATCTCTTCACGCGCTCTATCCAAACCGCCTTGTGTGAGGAAGTCATTTTCATCAATCAAGAAGCTGGTGTATGGGGTGATAATGCCGTAGCGCACGCTCAAACTGACGATGCTATCAATCAATTCAGGATTTTCGCCATTCAGACGGATGGTATTGAGTAAATCACCGATGCGCCGCGTTGCCCAAAGGCGTGCGATGAACGGTTCACCACCTGCATTATTGCGGAGCGATAAGCCGTCATAGACATATTGGGTCTGAACACCGCCAACCGTGCCTGTCAGGGTGATAGCGAAATTATCTACACCATCCCGATAACGCCCGACCAACGTAATTTGCTCACCCGCGAATAAATCGGATAGTGCATTCGGGTACATCAATTCGACTCGCGCCCCGCCAAAATCCAACGCCACATCAGTCAACACGGGGGCACTAATTTTGTTATACAAACTAGCAACCGATTCATCTACCCGTTGTGATGGGCGCACATACGCCGTTGTGCCACGAAAATCGCGGGCGATGCTATCGAGCAACAATGTATCCACATCATCCCCCACGCCAAAGGCGAAAATACGGGTATTAGAGCGTGCTTTACTGGCTAAACTTTTCAGGATGTCATCCGTGAAGGTGATGCCTTCGGTGGCTAATCCGTCTGTGAGGAACAAAATGGTGCTGGCGCGGTCACTATCCACCGATTCAAGCGCGGTCGAAAGCGCCAATTCGATATTCGTCCCGCCTTCGGGGAACAATCCATCCACCCAATTGGCGGCATCTAACGCTTCAGATTGGTCTTGTAAACCATCGGCATATACGCGCACGCCACTGCTGAATACGACCACATTAAAACGGTCACGCGGATTCAAATTTTCTAACACGTAGCGCGTGGCTTGTTGGGCTTGTTCCCATTTCACGCCGTCCATACTGCCCGATTGGTCTACCACGATAATCACATCTTTGGGCAACACTTGGTCTTGTGGGACGGATAACGGCGGTTGCACCAACAGCATGAAAAAGCCGTCTTGATTGGCACTTTCACGATAGCTCAACAGATTCACACTAATCGTATCGTTGGCGATGGCATAATACAGGCTAAAATCGTCCCCGCCCGATAACACATTGCTGGCTTCCCAACTGGCTACGAATGTCGTATCGGTGTTATCACCACGTACCACAGCGACACGGTGTGACGGCGAATAAATATTGCTGATGGGGTCGTTACTGACCACATCCACGCGGATATTCATCTGTTCAATCGGGCGTGGCGTGATGGTATTGGTGTTCATGGGGAAAATATAGTGGATTAAGCCGTTATCAATTTCTAAAATTTGGGTATAGGCGATTTCGATACGGCGCGATTCGCCCGGTGGAATCGGGAATACGTTGGCTTGAATCGCGCTTGTGCCGATATATTCCAACAAGGCGGGGTCACGATATTGACGCACAATTTCGTTATACACATTTCGCGCATCATCGGCAGGCAATACCCGCGCTTCAATAGCGACACCGTTGATGTACATCACCAATTCGGATACGGTCGCGCCTTGTGGCAAGGGGAACAAAAATGTGCCTTCTGCCAATGCGGGACCTTCATTGGTGAATTGCATATCGATATTGGTGGTGGCAATTTGGTTATCAATTTTCACATCAATTTTTTGATAATCTATTTTGAGCCATTCGGGGTCGGTGAATACGCCCGGTTGTGGCACGATGTCACGTTGGGCGAAAGCGGGAAATGCGCTGAGCATCAGCACAGCACACACGACAAGAACAAGTAAACGGGGTTTCATGATGTGAGCCTCCTCAATATTTGAACAACAGTTATCCTCTAAACGTATTTGGGATGAGATAAGTTCCAATGGTCATAAGACTATCTCCATAAGAAGCCCATAGTCTTGTGTTAGATTAGGGGATAAAAAATTGAGGCTTATAATAATTTATAAAAACAGTAGGTGATTACGATGGAATATGCACCACACGAAAGTCGTTATACCACACGCGGGTGTTTTATTGTGATGATTATGATATTTGTCGGCATCTTTGCCTGTGGAAGTATGTTTTATGTCGCCGTGGATACATCGTGTGCGAGTGAAGCCGATTTATGGTTGGTGGATTATCCCAATTCGCGCCTGATTGAAGTCCGCTATACCTTTATGCGCCCGTTTGGAATTGGCAACACCACGCGCTTACTCTATTCACCCGATCCCGAAAGTGCCATTCGCGCTTGGTATATGGCACGCGACAAACGCCTCATCGAAGCGGGGAATGTCAAAAATCGCGGTTATGCCCGCATGACCTATTTGTTAGATGAAGCCCCAGATGGAAAAGGTACGGTGATTGCGTTGGTCTCGAATTGCGCTCAGGGGTTATCCATCGGCATGGAGACGGAGCGCGTTAGTGGGAATTAGGCTAAAAATGTGTGGCAATTGCTGTTGAAATATATCCTCCCTCATTTTTATATTATAGCGCACAAAAAGGATATTCTAATCGCCACTATGGATATACAATAATCCATACTTGTCCTATCTGAGTACGAATTGAAAGCACAATGTCTAAGCAACCCATTTTAGAATTTCTGAAAAATGGTAATACCCTGTTAGCGGATGGCGCGATGGCGACCCTACTCCACCAACAAGGGGTGGCGCTCAACGCCTGTTTTGAACATCTAAATATCACCGCGCCCGATATGGTGCAGACCATTCACGCCGAATATCTGTTGGCGGGGTCGCGCCTCATCGAGACCAACACCTTCGGCGCAAATCGGTATAAATTAGCCGAGTATGGTCTTGGCGAGCAGGTCGTTGAAATCAACACCGCCGCCGTCCAAAATGTGCGCCAAGCGATTATCCGCGCCAATGTCCCCGCCGATAAGGTGTATATTGTCGGATCTGTCGGTCCGATTGGGCTACGCCTGCGTCCGTATGGCAAAATCAACGCAACCGAGTTACGCACGGGCTTTGTCGAGCAAATCCGCGCCTTGTCGCAAGCAGGCGTGGATGCCATTTTATTCGAGACGTTCAGCGACCACAACGAATTGCTAATTGCAATTGATGTGGTGAAAAGCATCCGCGAGACCGATGGGGTGAATTTGCCCATCATCGCGCAGATGACCTTCGCTCAGGATGACCGCACCCTTCTGGGATATTCACCCGCCCGCGCCGCCCACGAATTGGTCAAAGCGGGCGCGGATATTATCGGCGTGAATTGTGGCACGGGTCCCAGCCAAATTGCGACCATCCTCACCAGTATGCACCACGCCATGCCCAACGCCATCCTGTCTGCTATGCCAAATGCAGGGTTTCCACAACTGATTAGTGGACGGGTGATGTACCCCGCCACAACCGATTATTTTGGCGATTACGCGCAAACCTTCAAAGCGATTGGCGCACGCATCATCGGCGGATGTTGTGGCACAACCCCCGCCCATATCGCCGCTATGAACATCGCGCTCCAAAAACCGGTCAAGGTCGAATTGCCCGTGCAAGTCACCGAAATCACCCAAGAGGTCGAATCCATTACACCCGATAATCCGACCACATTGGCACGCCGTTTGATGGAAAATCGCTTTACCATCACGGTTGAAATCGCACCGCCGAAAAGTTATACCGTTGAGAAATTGGTGCATAGCGCCCGTTTGTTGCGCGAAGCAGGGGCAGATATTTTGGATGTTGCAGATACACCCGCCGCCCGTATGCGGATGAGTCCGTGGGCGGTCTCGCATATCATCCAAAATCAAGTCGGGATGGAGACGGTGTTACACTTCCCCACACGCGGGCGCAATGTGTTGCGGATTCAGGGCGATTTGCTCGCCGCGCACGCCTTAGATTTGCGTAATCTATTCGTGACGATGGGCGATCCAACCAAAATCGGCGATTACCCCGAAGCGATGGATAATTTTGATATTGCTCCATCCAAACTCATCGAACTCATCAAGCACAAGATGAATCATGGCGTGGATTTGGCGGGCGCAAGCATCGGCAAACCGACCGCGTTTCATGTAGGATGCGCGGTGAATATGTTCGCTGACGATTTAGATCACGAGGTCAAACTCACGGTCAAGAAAATCGAAGCAGGGGCAGATTTCGCGCTTGGTCAAGCCGTGTTTGAACCGCATAAAATTGACCTGTTCTTAGAACGCTTTTTGGCGATTACTGGGGAACATTTCAAATTGCCCGTCTTGATGGGTATCATGCCCTTGTATAGCCTGCGCCAAGCTCAATTTTTGCATAACGAAGTCCCAGGTATTTCGATTCCCGATTCGTTGATGAAACGCATGGAAGATGCGGGTGAGGATGCCCCACAAGAGGGGGTGAAAATCGCCCAAGAATTACTGCGTGCTATTCGTCCGTTAATGGCGGGCGCGTATATCATCCCCGCCTTTGGCAAATACGATCTCGCGGCAGAAGTTATCGCCGACATGCCGATTTTCGCGTAAGATGTTCTATAATAAGCATAAAAGAACATGAAAGGTTGGCAAAGATGTCTTTACAAGAAGTTTTTGAGCAAGCCCAATCATTACCACTGGATGAGCAAACAAAACTCATCAAAATGTTGGTGGATGTTATTGCAAAACCCATCACAAATTCCAATAAGCACCGGAGTTTATTGGAATTAGAAGGATTAGGGGCAGAAATTTGGCAAGGCATTGATGCACAAGAATATGTCAATCAATTGCGGGATGAATGGGATAGCTAACTGGTGAATATCAAGGATGCTTTGAAGGGAATATCTAAATTGGCATTAGACAGCGCCGATTATTTATTTTGTTGAAAAGCATCCTGATTATTTATCCAAAGTGCGATACATATTCCAACGTATTGATATGGGTCAAATCATCGCATGTAGCGCGACAATTACACTCACAGAAGTGTTGAATCTCCCGATACAACAACATGCAAACCAACTCATCAAAGATTATGAAGATATTTTGCAGAATAGTAGAGGATTTCAACTCATTCCAATAGATAGTTCGATTGCACGTATTGCCGCCGATTTACGTGCAAAATACCGCCTTAAAACGCCTGATGCGCTCCAAATTGCCACAGCATTAGAGACAAAATCAGACGCATTTTTGACCAATGATTTTCAATTAAAGCGTGTCCAAGAGCTACCTATCATAATTCTGAGCAATTTGGTGATATAAATTTTCTACCCCTATATTGACGAACATCCCTTATTCCGATTATCATCATCCTATGACTAAAAATACGACTTCAAACGCGCAAGTTTCCCATGTGTCGGGTTGGATTAGGGTGGTACGCCCGTATATCCGACCTGTTAAATCGGTAAGATGTGTATTCGGTGATGCGTCTCTAAAAACAGTATAAAAATTTTGCACCAAGTGATTGACAACACGGTCATCACGCGGTACAGTAGACACATGATGTTTTAGCACATGTATGGAGAATGCCATGCTTTGGTTGCGTTCTTGTCGTACCTATAAGCCTTGAGGATTTGTTCCCCGCTTATAGGACGCTCAACTTGAAACAATAATCGGTTTTCGTGATTTTTCTGAATAGCTAACAAAAATCAACCAAGACCGTCAAGCGACTTATAAAAAAACAACGTGGAACATCCTCGTCAGTTTGGATGGTGATACCCACGTTGTTTTTTGTTGCTTGGCGGTTTTTGTTTGGACACTGGATGATAGACACAAAAGGGATGTGAGACATGATTTCTGCAATGCGTAACACCGACACCTATATGCCCCATGGTCAACATCACATGGGCGTTTCGATTGAAAAACAAATCGGCAACACGCCATTACTCGATTTTCACCGCATCACGGCGCACTTGCCCGAAAATATCAAAATTTATGCCAAAGCCGAATGGACAAATCCGGGTGGCAGTGTGAAAGATCGCGCCGCGCTGAATATCATCCGCGAGGCGGAACGCGATGGTCTGCTGTATCCTGGCAAGACGATTTTGGATAGCACCAGTGGCAATACAGGCATCGCCTATGCCATGATTGGCGCATCCAAAGGCTACCGTGTGAAGTTATTTTTGCCCGCCAACGCCAGCCCAGAACGCATCGCTATTTTGCGGGCGTATGGCGCGGAACTCGTCCTCACCGACCCGCTTGAAGGCAGTGATGGCGCGATTTTGGCGGTGCGTGAACTCATCGAAAAAGAACCCGAAGGCTATTTTTTCGCCGACCAATACAATAATCCCGCCAATTGGCGGGCGCATTATCACGGCACAGGTGTCGAAATTTGGTTACAAACACACGGCACAGTCACGCATTTTGTCGCAGGACTCGGCACGAGTGGCACGCTCACAGGCACAGGTCGGCGCTTGCACGATTATAACCCCGCTATTCAGGTGATTTCGCTCCAACCCGATTCGCCGTTTCATGGGTTAGAGGGTCTGAAACACATGCCCACCGCCATCAAACCCGGTATTTATGACCCTAGCGTGGCGGATGAAAATATGAACATCTCCACAGAAGAAACTTACGCCATGGCACGCCGTCTGGCACGCGAAGAAGGCTATCTGGTCGGGATTAGTTCGGCAACGGCGATGGTCGGCGCGTTGAAAGTGGCGGAACGCCTGGCTAATAATGACGAAAGTGGCACGATTGTCACCGTGTTCCCCGATAACGCCTATAAATATCTGAGCGAAGGCTTCTGGACGAAATAACAATTCCCTCTAAATCCGCCTGAAAAATAAGTTTTCTGCCCCTTCTTCGTATCGAAGAAGGGGTCGGATGATGAGGTTCGAGGCACCTATCGCACAATCTTGAAATTGAACATCGGCGAACCGAATACACCCCACAACCGAATCCACACGGGCAACATCATCTCTGTGCCACGCGCTGTCGTGATGTCGCCTAAATCTATGATATGCTTCCAGCCAAACCATGTTTTCAGATAATCCATAACGCTATTTTTAGCATCGGCATCGTTACCACTCACAAAGAGGTGATGGTCGCCATCCGCCAGTAAATTCGGGTTGACCATCAACGGCGCGGTTAATGTATTCAGGGTTTTGACCACTTTGACCGACGGAAAACGGGCTTGAATTTGCTCTGCCAGCGAAGCGGTGTTGGATACAAATAACGATGGGGGCATCCCCTTTGAAAAATCGAGCGGATTCGAGATGTCTATCAAAATTTTGCCGTTTAAGTTGGCTTCCCCTGCCGATTCAAGCGCCGCTATGCTGGCATGACCTGACGTGGCGTTGATGACAACCTCACCCCATTGGGCAGATTGGGCGAATGTCCCCAATTGAATCGCCGAATGTGCTTCGAGCCAATTTCTGAAAGGATAGCCATCCGATTCTACTTTGGCGCGGGTTCTATTCACATCTCGCGTGCCAAGCATCACATCATGACCGATTTGTGATAATTTTACTGATATGGTTTGCCCTACTCCGCCTGTACCTAAAACGCCAATTTTCATGTGAGATACTCCTTATGCTTGTGTTTTTATCTGTTTTTGCGTATGATAAAGACAGTTCTGTCTACTTGATAATCTCACTATACAGACAAGTCTGTCTTGTGTCAAGGAGTAAGTTGAAAATGTCATCGGCACGCGAAAAAATTTTGGATGTAGCAGGGGGGTTATTTTTTCAGTATGGGTATCGGGCAATCGGCATCGATATGATTATCGCCGAATCGCAAATCGCCAAAGCCACGTTGTATCGGCATTTTAAGTCGAAAGACGATTTAATCGTAGCCTATTTAGAAGAGATGAATCGCCAATTTTGGGCGTGGTTTGATGGCGCAACTGCCCCGTATGACGACCCCAAAGACCAACTCATCGCCATATTTGATGCCCTGCAAAAATTAGTCTCGACCCCCACCTGTTACGGATGCCCGTTTCTGATTGCCGTCAGCGAATTTCCAGATTTCACCCATCCGAGTCATGAAGTGGCACGCCAAAATAAAGAGGCAGTACGGGCGCGACTATCGGCATTATGTCATGCGATGGGCGCAAAAAACGCCGATGCACTGGCGAATCAACTCTATTTGATGATGGACGGCGCGTTCATGGCAGTCCGCATGTATGGCGTGGATAATCCCGCGAATCGGGTGGGTGAATTTGCCCGTCAGATGGTGGTTAGCGCAATATAAACACATCGTATTTCGGTGATGGCGAATATACGCGCTATGCGTAATCCGCCAGTACACACAAAATTGCACCACATAATGTCTATGGGTGGCGGACGGACACACGCTTCACTAATCCGCCAGTACATGACTAAAAAATGAGTATCTGTACGGGACGATTAGAGGCGTTAGCCTCGTATATCGTCCCCAATACTCAATCAGCACACCGTTTATAACCGTCTTTCCGATACAAATTCGATGGCATCGAGCAGTTTATCAATCCCCGCCAACACATCGCCTTTGATATGAATCCGTATCACACGGCGGTGATGCGTTTCGAGAGCTTCCATATCGCCCGCGGCTTGGGCATCGTTCAAAATCCCAAAAGTATAGGGCATATTCGGGATTTCAACATCTAGGCTATGGTCGGCGGTGATGAGGATGAACACCCCGTTATTCGCCCCACCCTTATGCAATTGACCCGTGCTATGCAGATAGCGCGGTCCGTAGCCCAACGTCACCGCACGACGTGTCGCATGACGCAAACGACGACGAATGCGCTCTAATTTTTCGTGAATTTTGGGCATATAGGGCAAATATGCTAACAATCCAAAATAATCACCGGAATGCGTGCCATTAAATTGCGCCGCCAATAATTCTAAACGGTTGTTGATATTATAGCCGTGCGAATCGCCCAATTCGCGCAACGGCGCGAGGGTGTGTTCGCTGATATACAACGCGGTCACATCATCATCAATGAACGGGGTATAAGTCGGCAACGCGCCATGTTCTTGATAATGCGCGAGCAAACGTCCCGTGTTTTCTTTGCTCTCGGTGACATTCGGCTCATCAAACGGGTTAATTTTATAGATCTGCCCCATGACGGCGGTGGCATATTCCCAACGGAAAAATTCGCCCGCAATGGCGTAGGGGTCATCGAGTAACAACGTGACACGCGGATGCCCCGCCTCGCGCAGGGCTTTGATTTGTTCATCCATCTCATCATTGCTGATGTCATCCAACACTTTCAGGTAGATAAACAAGCGATCACTGGCATAATCGTGTGGACGACCGACCGTTGCACCGACCACAGGCACAACCCCTTTGCCCTCTTTGCCGATGCTCTCGGCGATCAGTTGCTCGACCCAATTGCCAAAACTGGCGATCGATTTGCTGGCGAAGATGCAAATTTTATCGCGCCCTTGTTGTGCGAGTGCGCCCATAATCGCGCCGAGCGAAATGCCCGGGTGTTGATCGATGGGGATGCTCTCACCACAAGATTCGATCATCTTGCGGGCATTGCTCCAAAACCGGTCAATATCCAAGCCCATGACGGCGGCGGGGACGAGTCCGAAGTAGCTGAGTGCGCTATAACGCCCGCCGATATCGGATGGATTGATAAAAATATCGCGGTAGCCATTGGCTTGTGCCTCTTGCGCCAATTTGCTCCCCTCATCGGTGATGGCGATGAATTGCGAGCCATTATTGCCTGTTTTGGCGTAGAAATAGGCGCTAAAACACGCCGTTTCGATGGTCGAACCCGATTTGCTGGCGACAATAAACAACGTTTTATCTAGTTTAATCTGGTCTTCGATGTGTTTGATTTGGGCGGGATGGGTGCTATCTAAGACGAGTAACTCCGGAAAATTCGGTTGGATGCCGAAAGTTTGCGCCATCACTTCGGGCGCGAGGCTACTGCCCCCCATGCCCAACAACACCACATACTTAAATTCAGACCCCTTGATGCTGGCTTGTAACGCTTTGATGCGTGCAATGTCCATCGTCTCTAAGACATTTAACCATCCTAAGCGATTCTGAATTTTGGCGATGGTGGGTCCGTGATCTTTCCAGATGCTACCGTCTTTATTCCAAATGCGCGAATTAAAATAGGTATTGCCCAGTTGCGTCATGGCATCTTTGACGTGGGTGGCATAAATGCCGAGCGCCAATTTTTGCCGTTCCATCATATTGGCATTCAAAATAGCACGTTTCGATTTGATTTGACCAATCAGGTCTTCAAATGCCATGACAAACGCCTCGACACCATCATCTTGTAGGCGTTTGGTGATGTTATCAATCTCAATACCGACTTCTGCGAGTTGATCGAATAATTCAATCGGGTTATCGCTTAGATCTAAGACGGTCTCGCGCTCGACTGTGCCACTGGCTTTGAATGCCGCTAGGGTATCGGGCGGGACGGTGTTCACTGTATCGCGCCCAATGAGCGCATCGACATACATCGTCGGCGAATAGGCGGGGTTTTTTGTGCCTGTCGAAGCCCATAACGGACGCTGGACTTGTGCGCCCGCCTCTTGAAGCGCCTTAAAACGGTCACTGTTGAAAATGCTCAAAAATTGTTGATAGGCGAGGCGTGCATTGGCAATCGCCGCCCGTCCTAACAAGCGTGAATTGGCTTGTACCCGCCCCATATCGCCGACCATCCGCGCCGAATGAATATTATTTTCGAGCGCCTTATCTATCATGGTATCTATCCGACTGACAAAAAAGCTGGCAACCGAGGCGATGTTGTTAATCGGCAAGCCTTCGGCATGACGGCGTTCTAACCCGCGTAAATAGGCTTCTGCCACTTCGATATAATTATTCACCGAAAAAATCAGCGTCACATTGACATTGATGCCCGCCGCAATCGTGGCTTCGATGGCGGGAATGCCTTCAGGTGTGGCGGGGATTTTTATCATCAAATTGGGGCGGTTTACGGCTTCGGCGAGGCGCTTGGCTTCGTGGACAGTACCTTTGGTATCGCGTGCCAACAACGGTGACACCTCTAAACTGACATACCCATCGCGTCCGTTGGTTTTATCGTATACGGGGCGGAATAAATCGGCGGCGCGTTGAATATCCGCCACCGCCAGTTGCTCGTAAATATCTTCTGGCGAAAATTCGGCGAGTTGGGTGATGACACCATCATAATCATCCGATTGCCCAATGGCTTTCTGAAAAATGGCAGGGTTCGAGGTCACACCGACCACACCATCTTCGTCTATCATCCGTTGAAATGTGCCGTCTTCGAGCAATTTACGGCGGATGTTATCTATCCAGATACTTTGACCGAATTTCTGCACCGCTACTGGTGGATTCGACATGGGAACTCCTTAACAATAATCTATGATGTGCGTATTTTAGATACACCCGTCTGGTACAAAATGCGCGATAGGGGTGTGTTTAGGATAGATTATAACAGGTCATGCGAATACATCCCACAGGATATTTATCACCAAATAAGTGCATTTCGATTTGAGACCAAAATGGCGGATATACGCACCTGAAGGTGCTAATCCGCCACTACATCCCCGTAAATTTTGAGAATGTGTACGGGCGGATTAGGCGAAGCCGTATATCCGCCCTGCGGCAAAACCATCCAATAGGATATTGGACAAAATCGGCTATACTAAATACAGATTATTGGCATGATTATCGGAGTTAAAAATTTTTATGCGTAGCACGCTGTTATTCAACCACGATTGGTTATTCATCCCGCAAAAAGTGACGGGCAACGTACCCGATAGCGCCTTTGAACGGGTGACATTGCCTCATACCAACCTCGTCCTGCCACATCGCAATTTTGATGATAAAGACTATCAATTCCTCAGCACGTATCGCAAACGCTTTACGCTCCCAGAATCGCTCAATGGCAGACGGCTCATGTTGGATTTTGACGGCGCAATGTTGGCGACTACCGTCACGATTAACGGGCATACCTTTCCCGAACACAAAGGCGGTTATGTGCCGTTTTCGGTGGATATAACCGATTTCATCCACGAACATGATGACAATCTGGTCGAAATTCACCTCGATTCGACAGAACGCCCCGATATTCCGCCCTTCGGATTCGTAGTCGATTATCTGGCATTCGGTGGCATTTACCGCGATGTGTTTTTGCGCTATGTCGAACCGTGTTACATCGAAAATGTGCGCGTCTCGACGCACGATGTCACCACAGCGCACGCCTACGCCCAAGCCGATGTGTGGGTAAAAAATACCACCGATGACCTGCAAAAAGTGTATATCAGCACCGAAGTCGAAGGCGATTGGGAGACCGAATACGCCACCAGCACCGAAGTGGTCGTCCCCGCCAACAGCACGCTCAAAACCACGCTCACCTTGCCCAAAGGCACATTCGATTTATGGTCGTTGGATAATCCCATTTTATATACTTGTGGGATAGATTTGGGTCTCGAAGCGCCCAACCGCCCCATGACACTCATAGACCATATCAAGGTCAGATTCGGCTTCCGAGAGGCGCAATTCCGCGCCGATGGCTTTTATCTGAACGGCGAACACATCAAATTACGCGGGTTGAATCGGCATCAGACCTATCCGTATATTGGGGCGGCGGCATCGGCACGCTTACAAGAAAAAGATGCCGACATTGTGAAATACGAATTGGGCTGTAACATCGTCCGCACGTCACACTATCCCCAAAGCCCCTATTTTTTGAATCGGTGTGATGAAATCGGCTTGTTGGTGTTTGAAGAAATCCCAGGCTGGCAACATATCGGTGATGAGGCATGGAAAGAGGTATCTAAAAATGACCTGCGTAAAATGATAGAACGCGATTGGAATCACCCGTCTATCGTGATTTGGGGTGTTCGCATCAACGAAAGCCTCGATGACCACGATTTTTATTGCGATACCAACACGCTCGCCCGCAAACTCGACCCCACCCGTCCGACAGGCGGTGTGCGCTATTGGGATGGAAGCGAATTTTTAGAAGACGTGTATACCATGAACGACTTCTCAAATGGCATCGCAGAACCGACACAATCCCCGTGGTTGGTGACGGAATTTAACGGTCATATGTACCCGACCAAATCGTATGACAACGAAGAACGCAAAATCGAACACGCTATGCGTCATGCTAAAATCCAAAATTTAGCGGGGGCAAATCGCAAGGTGTCGGGCGCGATTGGGTGGTGCGCGTTTGATTATAACACCCATGTGCAATTCGGCGCGGGTGATAGAATGTGTTATCATGGCGTGATGGATATATTCCGCTTGCCCAAATATGCCGCCCATTTTTATGCCAGCCAAATCAGCCCATCGGTGTTGGTCGTCCTGAAAGCCGCCACTAGTTGGCAACCGGGCGATATTAGCGAGGGGTTGCTCAATTCGATATGGGTATTCAGCAATTGCGAACAGGTGACGGCGTATGTTGGCGATGAAAAAATCGGCACGTTCACGCCTGCACGCGATGAATTCCCGCATTTGCCCCATCCCCCATTCAAAATTGACGGGTTAGGGGTGATGGTCGCCCGTCCGAATGGCGATTTGCGCCTAGAGGGGCTTATCAACGAAAAGGTTGTCACCACGCAACGCATCAGCACCGATGCCCTGCCGAAAAGATTGACCCTCACGCCCGATGATACCGAACTCCACGCCGATGGCATGGATATGACCCGCCTCGTCATCAAAATTGAGGACACCTACGGCAATCCGTTGCCATTTGCGACTTATCCCGTGACGTTTGAGGTGCATGGCGAAGCCGATTTATACGGCGAAAATCCGTTGGTGCTGATGGGCGGGCAAGGCGCAGTGTATATCCGCGCCCGCCAAACATCGGGTACGGTGAAAATCGTGGCGCGTGCCGATAAATTCACGGCGGAATGTAGCATCGCGCTCAAATAACCATCATCATGAGGGCATGGGAGTCTTTCTGAGTCCCAGCCCTTCTAACAACCCATGAAAATTCAGTGTGTGCGAGGCTTTCGCCATCGCTTCGGCAGAATAGGCGGTTGGGTTATCTATCCACCACAACACCAAGCCCAATTCGGCGACTGCCACCTGTAGCGCCACCAATTGTATCGGAATCGGCGTTTTGGGCGAAATTTGATGAAACGACAATTCTTCTAACATCTCTTGTTGGATAATCTGCACCAGATAATCACGGATGCGCTTTTGCACCATCAAACTGCCCTGACTATTCAAAATCGCCCGATACAAATCTAAATTTTGTTCCAGATACTTGTATAAAATCAGAATCGGCGGTTTTTCTGGATGCAAATTGAGCAACGAACACGGTTCTAAACATGCCACCAATTCTTGATACACATCATCCAAACAGGCGGTGAGCAAATGCCCTTTATCTTTGTAATGCCGATAAAATGTCACCCGCGAGGTCTCTGCCTCATCCACAATATCTTGTATGCTAATATCATCATACCCCTTTCGGCGGATGAGCGTTATTAGGGCATGACGCAGGGCTTTTTCGGTGCGCCTGACGCGCAAATCTTCTTCTGGGGTACGCATAATTATGAAACACCTGTTACTTATGTTATACGCCACAAAAACACATGGCGGTATCGGTCAAAATCTATTTTATGATACACAGTGTATCATATTTTAGCCTGTGAAAGGGATACCAACATGACCATGACCACAGAACGTCAATTACCACCCAAAGTCAAAGCCGCACCATTTTTTGGTCCGCTCAAAGAATTGAACAACGATTTCGCTCAATTTTTGTTGGATAGCACACACGAATATGGAGATAGCTACACCTTCACAGTCGCCAACCAGCGTGTATTCTTCTTCAATCATCCCGATACCATCCGCGATATTTTGCAAAATTGGGAGACCTTTCGCAAAGCGCCCATTCATAAAGAGGCGCGTCATTCAGGATTGGGCTACTTTTTGGGCGCAGGCATTTTGAGCAACGATGGCGATTTTTGGAAAAGCCAACGCAAACTCATCCAACCGTCTTTTCATACTCAATATATCCGCAATTATGCCGATACAATGGTGCATTACACCCAACAACTGCTCAATCAATGGGAAGTGGGTGCCGTGCGCGAAATCGAACACGATATGATGCAACTCACGCTCAATATCGCCACCAAAAGCCTGTTCAATGTGGAGGTGGATTATTATGACGATTTAGCCGATGCAATCACGGGGATGCAACATGAGAGTGTGAAAATCCTCAAAAGTCCGATGAAACTGCCTCATTGGATGCCCACCCTGCAAAATATGAAAATCAAAAAACTCAATCGTGTGGTGGATGAAATCATTTATGACATCATCGAAAAACGCCAAAAATCGGGCGATTTTGAACATGGCGACCTGCTTTCGATGCTCATGCAAGCCAAAGATGAACAGGGTAACGGCATGAGCAAACAACAACTGCGCGATGAGGTCATCACCTTATTCGTGGCAGGTCACGAGACCACCGCCTTAACGTTGTCGTGGTTGTTTTATCTGCTCGCGCAAAATCCGCAGGTGCAACGCCGCTTGTATGATGAAATTGATAGCACCATCGGCAAACGCACCATCACGCTGGATGACTTGCGAAATCTGCCTTATCTGAAAATGGTCATTGATGAAACGTTGCGCCTATACCCTGTGGGGTGGTTATTTGTGCGTTTCGCCGCCCAAGATACCCGTGTTGGTGATTACGACATCAAACAGGGAGATTTAATCCTCATGTCGCCGTATGTGTTGCACCGCGACCCGCGCTTATTTGCCAATCCAGAGCAATTCGACCCAGAGCGATTCAATGAAGAAAATCGAAAATCCATCGGCAAATATGCCTATCTGCCTTTCGGTGGCGGACCGCGGGTGTGCATCGGCAATAATTTCGCCATGATGGAAATGCAAATCGCCGTGGCGACCATCGCCCAACACTACACGCTCGAACTCATGCCCAATCAGCAAATCGAACCCGAACCACTTGTGACCATGCGCCCCAAATATGGCATCCATATGCGCTTGTGTCCGCGTGCGTAGGTGTTATTTTGCTCATCAGAGGATTATAATGGCATCATAAAATCATTTATCACAAGGCAGGCAAAAAATGAATTTTTTGATGATACTATTTTTAATCCTCTGGGCGATTTTACTGTTCGGTGGTTGGATTTTTGGGGTGTATAACACCCCACAGACGCATAAAATACCCACGCCCAGCCGCATGTTATCATCGGCGGTGTTGGTCAGCGCGGGGTGGTTGTGGTCAATCTCGCACGGCGGGAATTTGGCGCTGTTCATCGCGCTTGGCATGACCTTCGGCTTTTTGGGCGATTTATTCATGGCGGGGCTGATTATCAAAGGGGATAAATCGGTCTTGGGTGGGATGAGCGCCTTCGGGCTTGGGCATGTGTTTTACATCATCGGCATTTTGGGGACGAATTTAGCCAACATCGCCGTGTGGATCGTCTTTTTGGCGATTGCAACTATCCTCTGGTATGCGGTGGTGTATCGCACCGCCAAACAGGTGAGCGTGTTGCATTATGCCGCCCTGCCCTATGCGCTCTTACTGGCGAGTACGGCGGGATTAGCGGGTGGTGTGGCGCTATCAAACAGCGCCTTTGTGCTGATGGCGATTGGCGCGATCTTATTTTTAATCAGCGACCTCATTTTAGCCACACAACTCTTCAACAACGTGCATTTTAAGGGCATTGGCGATGTGGTATGGCTGACCTACGGACCCGCCCAGATGTTGATCGTCTATGCGATTCCGTTGTCATTCGGATTGACACCCTAATCGGCATACCACACCGTTTCGCCATTCAACACCGATAAAATTTGATTGGGAAATAACTGAAAATTGATGGGCTTGCTGATGTATCCAGAAAAGCCCATCTGTCTGGCTTTGCCCATCGCAGTCGAGGCATTCGAGGCAGAGACGGCGATAATCGGCACAGTGGCGAGCGATTCTTCTTGGCGCAATTCGGTGAAAATATCGAATCCACTCACGCCGTTGGGGAACATCAAATCGAGCAAAATAATATCAGGTGGGGCATCTTTGATACGCCGCAACGTATTTTTGCTCCAACCGCCAAAGACCACATCCGCGCCGTGTTCTTCGAGCAATACTTTGAACACGATGTAATTATATTTTTCATCTTCAATCACATAAACGCGCTTACCTTGTAATAACATCGCTCACCACCTTTACACAATAAACTTTTCTAAACTATAGCCCGTTATGGGGTGATATTACAAGCAATTGCTATGAATTTTTTACTCATTTTTTACACCCCCAACGCCTTAATCGGTAACCGCACATAAAATGTAGACCCTACACCCACCGTACTTTCGACCCACAGCTTGCCCCCGTGCGCCTCTGCCAACTTGCGCGAGATAGGCAAGCCCAAACCGGTGCCACCGCCATGATTTTTGCCTGCATCGGCTTGTCGAAAATTTTCAAAAATTTTATCGAAATCGTGTGACGGAATCCCCACGCCTGTGTCTTTCACCGCCAGCAAAATATGTTTATCACCATCGGGTTTTGCGCTCACGGTGATATGCCCCTCATCAGTGAATTTGCAGGCATTGGTGATGAGGTTGAGCATAATCTGGCGGATTCTGCGCCTATCGGCGGTGAGCATGGGCAAATCGGGGGCGAAATCGCGTTGAATGGTCACATCTACATCGCGTTCACGGATGGTCGCTTCGCCTGCGCGGATAGCATCCTCAATTTCGGGGATGATTTCGACATTATCCTCAAGAAACAGTTCTAACGCGCCCGATTCAATTTTAGAAATATCCAAGATATCGTTGATGAGCGCCAACAAATGCCGTCCATTATTTACGACAATATCTAACATCTCGACCTGTTTGGGATTCACCTCGCCAAACATGCCCGATGAGACGAATTGGGTAAAATTGAGGACGGCGTTCAGGGGTGTCCGCAATTCATGGCTCATATTGGCTAAAAATTGCGATTTAATTTTATTCGCCCGTTCCGCATCGGCTTTGGCAATCGATAAATCGTGCGTCCGCGCCTCGACAATACTTTCGAGGTCATCCACAAACACGCGCAAACGCCCCGTCATCTGATTAAACACATCGGCGAGCGTAGCAAATTCATCGCGGCTATTAACCACCACAGGCGGAAGGTCTAAATTACCGCCATCAATTTGTTGCGCCGCCCGTGTCAGTCGACGGAGTGGGACGAGGATGCGCCGAAGTAAGACATACGTCACCAAAATGCCCACCGTGAAGGCGATAGCCGATGTGCCGACCAGCGCGATGGTGCTTTCGTTGTTGATGCGTTGTTGGTCTTGGCGGGTTTGTGCAAGCGAGGCTTGCGCGACATCATTCAATTGGTCGGTATACGTGTTGATATTGAGCGCCACATCGCGCCCTAAATCGCTATTCAACCGAATGTCTTGGTCGAGCATCACCAATTCATCTAGCGTTGTCCGATAATCATTCAGTCGGGCGAGGACAGTATCGACATCGGGCAGTAAGGCGCTCATGGTGAGCGTCTCGAAATGATTTGGCGCATATCGCTCAATTTGTAATGCCAATAAACGGATATTATCCAAAAAGGCTTGTTGGCGGGTGTTGAAGTAGGCTTGTTCATTCACCTTAATCAATAACACGCTATCATACAATGTTTTATCGCTTAAATTTTGTGTATAACGGCGCAATTCTTCCCAATGACGTTGTAAATTTTGCTCCAACCCGCCCGATTGACTGCGTTGGCGAATGGCATCACGAGTATCGGCGAAAGTCGTCCGATACAATTCAAGCAAAGGCGAAAGCGCCGCCACTGCGGAATCGACAGCCCGAAATTGTGGGCTATTTATCTGGGCAATCAGGCGTGTGAGGTCGGTCAATTGGGCTTGTGCATTGGTGAGCGCCTGATCATGTGGGACGATAAACCGCGCTTCGGCTTCATCAAACCCCAACAAGCGCCAATTATCTAAAAAGGCGGCTTCGTACTGGCGTGCATTGAGGAAATCATTCTCGATTTGTAGGCTAAAATTGCGAACCCGCACCGCTTCGTTGAGCGCCAATTCGATGCTATCTTGCAGATTTCGCAGGCTGATATATCCGATGAGCGCGATGAGCAACGATAAGCCGAGTATGACGGCGAATCCGAGCATGAGAAAAAATCGGATAGAATATAAAGGTCGCTGTTTGTTCAGATTCGTCATTCTTGTTCACTCAATGTCAATCGATTCGCTTCACGAAAATCTTGCCACACCTGCTGATATAGGGCATCGGTTTGGGCATCCATACTCACCTGATAAAATAGGCGTTTTTGCACATCCTCTGGTGGATAAATCACAGGGCTAAATAAATCTTCTGTGTTCAAAAAGGGATACGAGGCTAGATTGGGTGTGCCGTAGCGAATTTTGTTGGATAAAATCGCCCCATTTTCGGCTTCTAAAATAAAATTGATAAATTGTTCAGCGAGTTCTTTATTGGGCGCGTTAGCAGGGATAGCCATCGCATCGGTGAAAATATAACCGCCTTCTTCGGGGATGATGAAGCGTATATCGGGGTTATCACGCATCAACTGGGCAATATCGCCGTTAAATTCCATGACAATATCCAATTCACCACGGCTCAAATAATCTTGCCCAACATCACCCACAATCACAATTTGGTCAGTATGAGCCAACAAAAAGTCACGAGCATCTTCAATTTCGACAATATTGGTCGTATTGGGCGAGTATCCGAGCATCATCAAAATCGCGCCTACCGAGACGGTATAATCATCTAACAGCCCCACCCGTCCCCGAAATTCGGGGTCGAATAAATCGCGCCAACTGGTCAGTTCACGTCCTGTTCGATTGATGGCATAACCAATACCGATTGTCCCCCATTGATACGGGACACTATAGCGATTTTGCGGGTCGTATAACGGACTGGCGAAATTGGGCGCTAAATTCGCAAGGTTGGGAATATTATCGTGATTCAGACGGCTCAATAACCCTTCTCGGCGCATCAATGGCACAAGCGTATCGGTCGGGACGATGAGGTCATAAATGATGCCCGCCCGTAAATCGCTTAAAAGCTGTTCATCATTATCAAATTCGCTGTAGATAATCGACACGCCGTAACGTTGTTCAAAATCGGTCAATAATTGTGGCGCGATATACGTCCCCCAATTGTGAAATCTTAATTCACGGGTCGGTAGCGTTGCTAATGTGGGCGTGGTGAGAGAGGTGGATTGATTCGATGTGCATCCCACTAAAATTATCACAAGCATGATGTAGCATAATGTTGACCGTGCCATAATCATTTTAACCATTGATTTGCGCCACATTTATGCCCCCTATTATAATGAGAAGCACGATTTTTTGCGAAATTCTTAACCAAAAGGCAATATTGTCATGACTCAAGACCTGATTTTAACCATCGACATCGGCACACAAAGCGTCAGGGCATTGGCATTTGATGCACAGGGCAATTTGGTTGCCAAAACACAAATTCATATCCAACCGTATTTTTCAAATAAGCCCGGTTGGGCAGAACAACATACCAGCGTATTTTGGGAGGCGGTTGGCGGGGCATGTCGGTTATTGTGGGATAAAATTAACAAAGAGCGCATCGCAGGGGTGGCGCTCACATCGCAACGCGGGACAATTGTGGTGGTGGATGAACACGGCGAGCCGTTGCGCCCTGCCATCAGTTGGCTCGATCAGCGCCGTGCCGAGGGCTTAAAACCAGTCGGTGGCAAATGGGGATTGTTATTCAAACTCGTCCGCGCCACAGGCACAGTCGCGCATGTTCAAGCCGAAGCCGAAGTCAATTGGATAGCCAAATATGAGCCTGATATTTGGGCAAAAACGCATAAAGTGTTGTTGCTATCGGGATATATCACGTATAAATTATGTGGGCGCTTTGCCGATAGCACGGGCGCACAAGTGGCATACTTGCCGTTTGATTATAAAAAACAAGATTGGGCAGATGATACCAGTTGGCATTGGCAAATCACATCTGCCAAACGCGAGCAATTATACGACCTCATCCCCCCCACACAAATCATCGGGCAAATCACCCGCGAAGCCAGCGATTTCACAGGCATCCCACACGGGCTACCGCTCATCTCGGCAGCGGCAGATAAAGCCTGTGAGGTGATTGGCTCTGGCGCACTCGACCCACATATCGGTTGCCTGAGTTACGGCACAACCGCCACCATCAACACCACTCATCAAAAATATGTCGAGGTGATTCCGCTCATCCCGCCGTATCCATCTGCCGTGCCGAATCGCTATAGCCTAGAGGTGCAAATTTTTCGGGGCTATTGGATGGTGAGCTGGTTCAAAAATCAATTTGGGCAACACGAACAACGGATTGCTGATGAACGTGGCATCGCCCCAGAGGTGCTATTCGATGAATTAGTGCGCCAAGTGCCTGCGGGGAGCGATGGCTTGATCTTGCAACCCTACTGGACACCAGGCGTGCGTTACCCTGGACCCGAAGCACGAGGCGCGATTATCGGCTTTAACGATATGCACACACGGGCGCATATCTACCGCGCTATTTTAGAGGGACTCGCCTTCGCCCTGCGCGATGCCACAGAACGCACCGTGCGCCGTAGCGGGGTGGCAGTGACCGAACTGCGTATATCGGGTGGCGGGTCGCAAAGTGATGAAGCCATGCAACTCACGGCGGATATTTTTAACTTGCCCGCCTCGCGTCCACATACCTACGAGACATCGGGTTTAGGCGCGGCGATCGATGCAACGGTCGGGCTGGGTTGGCATAGCAATTTTGATGTCGCCGTCAAAAATATGACGCGCATCGAGAAAACATTCACACCCAATCGCAACCATACGAGTATATATGAAGATTTGTACATGAATGTTTATCAAAAAATGTACAAACGCTTAAAACCTTTGTATGCCCACTTGCGTAATCATCACAAATGAGAGTATCCTAAAAGATGGTGCGTAACGATAAGACATATTCACGAAAAAAGAAATGGCTGGCACTATACTTAAAGTTTGATAAATTGTATTCTTGAATGGGCATTTGATTATTTTTTCATTACCATGCCAAACTTTTTATCATATATGTCATTATCGAGGGAACTTCATGGGCAACCTTGACTTGTTGAGTTATGAGGCACTGTTAGAGGAGAGTTTTCCACTAGAAATATCGGATAAACCACAAAGCGCACCGTATCGTGGTTTAGAAAGCGAAACACCCAAGCCAAAAAGCATCATTTTAGACGGAATCACAGGCTGGATTGCGTGGTCGGCTATCCTCATTATGGTGGTAGGCGCATTGGTCAATCTTCCCTTTGTTTTCACAGTATCGGCAGTGGTCGGTTTATATATGGCGGGTCGGTTTTTGATGGCGGGTATTCTAGCCCTGCGTGGTATGATGCTCATCAAAGAAACCGAAAAAATCAATTGGCGGGTGCGCTATCACCAACATCGCCGTAATGATAGTTTGGCATGGACAGATGTCATTCATGTCATGATTATTCCTAACTATAAAGAAGATTATGACGTTCTGCGCGATACATTGGCGCGGATAGCCGAATCGCCATTGGCAAAAACACAAGTATGTGTGGTCTTGGGCATGGAAGAGCGTGAAGCAAACGCCCAAGACAAAGCCGAATCGCTGATAATGGAATTTGAATCGCGCTTTTTGCATATCATCGCCACATATCACCCCAAAGACATCCCTGGCGAAGTGGCAGGAAAATCATCTAACGAAGCATGGGCAGGACGTGAAGCCTACAAAACATTGGTGTTGGGTCATGGTTACGATATCAATAAGATGGTCATCACCATCATGGATGCCGATTCGCTCATCCACCATCGTTATTTAGAAGCCGTCACCTATCATTTTGCGACCACACCCACCAAAATGCGGTATAACCGCATGTGGCAAGCGCCGATTCGCTACGATAACAACATCTGGAAGGTGCACCCCTTTTTCACCTTTCTCCATGCGTATTCAACCGCGTGGTATCTATCGGGGTTGATGGGCAGAAATCCCATGCCCCTCAGCACGTATTCGCTCAGTTTTCGCTTGGCGCATGAAGTCGGTTATTGGGATACCGATGTCATCCCCGAAGATTGGCACATGTACCTCAAGTGCTATTTCAAACGCAAAGGGGATATGCACTTGCAACCGATTATGTTGCCCTTTTCGGGATATTCGGCGGCGGTTGGCGAGACCTTCGTGGATGCGTTCCGTAGCCAATATAACCAAAGTGTACGCCACATGTGGGGCGCGGAAGATGTGGGTTATATCATCCATCAAAGCACCCAACATCACGATATGCCCCTGATGTCTAAGGTGGGTATTTTCTGGCATGTCTTACACAACCATGCCCTCTCGACAACGGGTTGGATTGTCACCAATGTGGGTGTGCAGTTGGCATTATTGTTGCATCCAGAATATATCACTACGGGGATAGTCGCCCAACAAATTGCCTTGTTGCAAGTGATTATTCACATCATCATCACCACCAGTTTGTTATTTTGGGTGATGGATATGCGGATGCGCCCGCAGAAAAAATCGTGGCGCATTGATGAAATTATCATGACAGGCATTTGCTTTGTGATTATGCCATTCACAACCATCATTTTGTCTATTCTACCCGCGCTCGAAGCACAAACACGCTTGATGTTGGGCATCCCCATCCATTATCGTGTGGCGCGGAAGGTGTAATGGTGAAAACCCGCTTGTCTTGGGGCGGATATACGCGCCGAATGGCGCTAATCCGCCCATACAAATTGAAACGTAAACATAATGTAACATTCGTCATGGATACCCGTAGGGGCGTGATATATCATGCCCCTACAACCCCGCGCATCGTATATGGGTTATTATTCATCATCCTCGTCTTATCTGCTCCAACCCACGCCCATATCACCCATATCGAAGAAACGATCGCCGATACGCGCCAAGTTTGGGCGTTTTATCTCAGTTTTTGGGCGGGTGAAGGCACATGGGCATGGCAAGAATCGGTACTCGATGACGCGCCCACCATCGGCTTGTATAATTCCAAAATGCCACAAGTCGCCGCCACACATATCGAACAAGCCAAAAGTGCCGGCATATCGGCGTTCATCGTCAGTTGGTTTGGGATAGATGAAACCGTCACCACCACCCCCGCGCTCATCAACCTGTTAGACCGCGCCCACGAACACAATTTCAAAATTGGTGTGGCGGTCGATATTTATGTCGGTGATTTTCATCGCACCTACGCCGAAATTGCCCGTTCCATGCGCTGGCTGATGGATGAGGCGATTCATCACCCCGCCTATTTATACTACGATGAGAAACCCGTGATTTTGTTCGCCTTTCAACATCTGGCGGGGTTTGGTAATCGGTTTTGGACGGATTTACGCGCCGAATTCGACCCTGATTATCAGACCATCTGGTTAGCCGAAGGCTTGAGCGCGTGTTGCTTGTATGACGGCGCAATGGACGGCATGTATGCCTTCAACATGGCATGGGCAGATGGCGATCGTGATTTTTATATCGCCGAAAAAAATCTCATGACGGCTTTTGGTGGGACGGTTTATCTACCCAGCATTTCGCCCGGTTGGGATGAGGATAAAATCGCCCGCGCCACCAACCGACCCAATCCCACATCCCCGCGTGACCGCGCCGATGGTCAATTTTTAGCTAAGGCGTGGGACGCGGCGCTCGCCACCGAGAGCGATGTCATTTTGGTGGTCAGTTGGAATGAATTTGTCGAAAATTCACACATCGAGCCAAGCCTCGTTTATGGGTCACAATCGCTGGATATATTGCGCCCTCGCATCGCCGACTGGCGTGGATTTTTGCCTGCGCCCGCCCTCCCTATCCGTGAATACGCTATTTTTGTGGATGAAATCACCCCTATTCATGATACACCATCGGCAGATAGCGTTGAAATAGGGGTGTTACAACCGAATATTGCCTATCCGATTATGGATGAGGACGGTGGCTTTTATGGCGTGTTGGTGGATGGTCAAACGGGTTATGTGTCGTACCAAAAAATAACCATCCAGCCAATCGATTAGCTCACAAAACGCTCCGCCCAAAATGCGCCATTCACCGCCGAACACACATAGAGTTTCGGCTCAATATGCGTTTGTTCCGTGTATAATCGCGCCGTTTGTTCACAAAAATCGTCTACCGCTTCATCATTAATTAGCGCCACCGCGCACCCGCCAAATCCCGCCCCCGTCATGCGTGCGCCAAAGCAAGTCGGATGTTTACGGGCGCATTGCACCATAATATCCAACGCATCAAACGGGCGATTGGGCATTTTGGTGACTTCAAAATAATCGCGCAGGCTCATGTGACTCTGATACATCAGCATCCCCAAGCGTTTGGCATCGCCCGCCAACATCACCTCAACCGCTTCGAGGGTGCGTTCATTTTCAGACACAACATGGGTTGCCCGTTTGAGCGTCACAGGGTCTAATTTTTTGGCGTTGGCTCTGAGCATGGCGCTGGAGACATCGCGCAGGGCAGGCACGCCCAATAATTTCGCCGCCGTTTCGCATTGTTGACGACGCTCGTTATACAACGATTCGACCAATTCGCGCCGTGTCATGGTGTCCATCACCACCACGCGGGTGTTGGGTGGTAAAGGAGCGAGGCGCGTCTCGAGACTCCGACAATCGATTAACAAGGCGTGGTCGGCTTTGCCATTGGCAGAAATCATCTGATCCATGATGCCACATTTCATACCGACCCAATCGTTTTCAGCTTTTTGTGCGAGGAGCGCCATCTGGTTGGGATTCCAATCGAAATCCGATACCTCATAAAAAGCACGGGCAATCGCCAATTCCAGCGCCGCCGATGACGACAACCCCGCGCCGATGGGAATATCCCCTTTCATCACCCCTTCCCAACCATTTAGCGTTAATCCCTCACCCATCAATGCCCACGCCATGCCTTTGATATATTCGGCAGGGCTGACGATATTTTTGGAGAAGGAATCTAAATCGAGGTGAATGGTGGCATCAAAATCGAGCGCCATAACTTGCACATGGCGATCTTGGCGCGGGCGTAAAGCGATCCAAATGGCATATTCAATCGCCATCGGCAACACAAATCCATCGTTATAATCGGTGTGTTCGCCAATGAGGTTCACCCGTCCGGGCGCACGAACAACGACCATCGGATTTTCGCCGTAGTGTTCGATAAAGGTCTGCTTGACAACTTCCTGTGGTGACATAACGATATTCGTCCTTCTATATATAGCATTTGAATTAAGCGTGTTTATAGTGAATTTCAGATAATCCGCGCAAACGGTCTGCCGCTTGTTCAGGGGTGAGGTCGCGTTGAGCTTCGGCGAGCATTTCATACCCGACCATGAATTTTTTCACCGTAGCAGATCGTAATAGTGGCGGGTAAAAATGGGCGTGCAATTGCCAATGATAATTACTTTCGCCGTTAAATGGCGCACCGTGCCAACCCATCGAATACGGGAACGAGACTTCAAACAGGTTATCATACTTGGTCAATAACCGTTTGAGAATGTCGGCGAGATTATCACGCTGACCATGATCTAAATCGGGCAGGCGCAACACATGACGACGCGGCAAGAGGAGCGTCTCGAAGGGCCACATCGCCCAAAATGGCACGACAACCACCCAGTCCTCATTTTGCAGGACGACCCGTTCATCACGTTCTAGCTCTAATTCAGCATAGTCGAGCAATAACGGGCGGTCATTTGCCATAAAATGCGTCATCTGATACAAATCTTCTTTATGCACTTCGTTGGGCAAGGCATCTAATGCCCAAATCTGCCCATGCGGATGCGGATTTGAGCATCCCATAATTTCGCCCTTATTCTCGAATACTTGCACCCACTGATACGTCATGCCCAATTCGGCGGTTTGTTCTGCCCAGACATCCACCACATGCCGAATATCGGGCAAGGGCATTTCGGGCAATGTCCAATCGTGACGGGGCGAAAAACAAATCACCCGCGCCGTCCCACGCACACCCTGAATTTGCAAAAGGGGGTTATCGGATGTAGGTGATGGGGGTGTATCTGGTAGCAACGAAGCAAAGTCGTTGGTAAACACGAATGTGCTGGTGTAATTGGGATTTTTCTCGCCGTTGGCGCGGGTATTGCCCGCACATAAATAACACGTTGGGTCATGCGGAGGGCGTTGTTCTTCGGATATGCGTTCCACTTTGCCTTGCCATGGGCGCTTCATCCGATGGGGCGAGACGAGGACATACTCGCCAATGAGCGGGTTATACCGCCGATGGGGGTGGTCTGTTGGGTCAAAGGTCATGATTTCGCTCCTGTGCATTAATTTATTCAAATAAAGATAGCTGACGGTCATCTACAAGGGAATGCTTGTTATGACAATTACATGATTTATCAAATTGAATGGGCGTAAAATCGAGATGTTCAATGATTTCAGGAATATGAAAACAGGCTTCCAGATAACCCCAATCCACATCGCGCAATGTGGCAATATTGCCCAAATATTGGCTCACCCATACCCCATTCACATGCGAGTCTGAGGTTGTGTTGGCTAATTTTTGGCGCGAAATTTCAACATATTGCGGGTCTAGTTCTAAACCAATATAATGCCGACCCAATTGCTTGGCGGCGATTGCCGTTGTACCTGTCCCGCTAAATGGGTCTAAAACCACATCACCTTCATCACTCGACATCAAAATAACACGCTCCAATAGATGTATAGGCAATTGGCAGGGGTGTTCATCACGGCGTGTATTATGTTTGATACGGTGCAAATCTGTCCAGACATCCGATACTAAGGGTCCGAAAGGATGTAAACCCGCTTTTTTGCCACCATAATCTTTATGCAAATAGCCACATTTGCGACACCGTTTATGCGGATAGCGCAATTCATAAAACTTGTTATCCCGTTTCGATTTGGCATAATACAAAATGCCATAATGCGCGGGCATTAGGCTTTTACCCAACGGTGTACTCATGGCATCCCACGCAATCCAATGCTTAAAATCGGCGATTTCATTCAGAAATGTCGCATAATAAGTGAGCCATTTGGGAATGTTGTGAATAAAAATACTGCCCGTTGGTTTGGTCACACGCACCAATTCGCCAATCCATTCACGGCACCATTCCAAATACAAATCTAAGCCTCGCTTGTCTTTGTAACTGTTATATTTTTTACCCAGATTGAACGGCGGGTCTGCAAATGTGACATCCACACTCTCATCAGGGATATTTCGCAGAAGGTCTAAACAATCCCCTTCTAAAATCACATCCAATTCCATTACGGGAGTTCCTCAATATCAATTTATCTCACCATTTTACCCATAAACGACCTAAAAAGAAAAATGTTTGATGAACATCATACCAATTGGTTTATAATTGCTTGTCAAAGCCAAACCCGTCAGGTACAATCGAAATAAATTCTTGTGTAAATTGGCACAAACAGGACTTCTATAGGAATAATACTTATGGATTATGGACACACAAATAAGCCAGAAGGTGGCGTTTCGGGAACGCTCATCGCAACCGTTGGGATCTTAGCCGTTGTATTGGTGATTGGCGGGTTTTTAATCGCCCAATTCACGCCCGTGCTATTTCCAACCCAAGCCTCTGCTGAATCTCTGCAAATTGACCGACTGTTTGCCGTGTTATTGGGCATCGGCGGGGCAATTTTCTTGCTGGTAGAAGGCGCATTGCTCTATTCGATTATCCGTTTTCGCATCAGAGCGGGCGAAACAGGTGACGGTCCAACAGTACATGGCAACGCCACGCTCGAACTCATCTGGACAGCCATCCCCGCCGTGATTGTGGTGTTTTTAGCCATTTATAGCTTCTCGGTATGGCAAGATATTCGCGCTCCCAAAGATAATGAAATGGTGGTGAATGCCACAGGCGCACGCTTCGCCTGGACGTTCAGTTACGATGTCCCCATCACGGGCGATACATTGAAGGCATTTGAAGAAAATGATCGCCTGAGCGCCCTCACCCCAACCGATGACGGTGGCTATTTGTTGCCCGTCACATCGAATATCCTGTATACCTATGTCGGCGATTCCGTCCGTATGGTGATGAATACCCAAGATGTCATTCATGCCTTCTGGGTGCCAGAGATGCGGATTAAACAAGATTTGTTGCCCGGTCGTCAGACAGAAGCCCGCTTTACACCCATTGCGGTGGATGATGCGGCGCGTCAACGCACATTTGCGAGTCGTGCCGATAACGCCCTCGCCGCTTATCGTGAAGATGGCGATACCCGCGGGTTAAATGATGTGTTCGGACGGCGAGCGGTGGATATTATCACGCTCAGCGAGATGTATGATGCCGAAACATTCGATGCGATTGTCAAAGCAGTGCGCGATACCCGCGCTCAGTATCCCACCATCGAGCCGTATGCCTCGCAATTTTTAGAAGCCTCGCGCAATGCCTTGCCGAATGATGAAATTCGGGCAATGGTCGATGACCCCACTTTACAACTCTTCGCCGAAACGTTCATCATCAATTATAGCCAATATCGGGTGGTGTGTACTGAATTGTGCGGTAGCGGGCATGGCGCGATGTATGCCTTCATCCGCGTGTATGATAGCGAAGATGCCTTTTTACGCAGTTTCATCGACCCCGCCCTAGACCGCGCTATCAATCCGCCAGACGACCCCATCATTCGCGGCGCACAAATTTTATCATCGGGCGCGTATCCGTGTGCAGGCTGTCACATCTTGCAAGAATCACCGACCGATGAAGTGGGTAATGTCTATAGCATCGAATGGGCAGGCGTGACGGGTCCCAGTTTAGAGGGGATTGCCGATAGAGCATCGGGTGTTCGTGCCTCATCCACTGGCGAAACGGCAGAAGAATATCTCTTCCATTCGTTATATGTACCAAGTGCTTATCTGGTGCCGGGTTTCGGGAATTTGATGAATAACTTCCAATATAGCGACCCCACCGCGCCCAACTACATGCCCATAGAGGATGCAAAAGCGATTGTCGCTTATCTGTGTACCATCAACGACACAGGCGAATCGGTGTGTGATCTGGATAATTTGAACGTCTACGCCGAAAATTTCACAGACGATAATTAAACCTGTACGGACGCGCCTTTGCGCGTCCATCTGAGTAAATGACTTGTGGTGTAATGTAAAAGACGAAAGGATTTTTTATGGCAACTGCGGCATATCCATTGGGGGGCGTTCAAGCACCAGCAAAACGCCCCGCATTCAGCGAATATTTACGTTGGTCAATTGACCATAAGATTATCGGCGTGCAATATATGGTCACATCGTTCATCTTTTTTATCATCGCAGGCGCGATGGCGATGCTCATCCGTTGGGAATTGCTCACCCCTGCGACCGATTTGATGGCGAGTGGCAGTTCTTATAATACGCTCTTCACCCTGCATGGCACGATGATGATTTTCACATGGATTGTGCCGATGTTCGCGGGTTTTGGCAATTACCTCATCCCGCTCATGTTGGGCGCGAAAGATATGGCGTTCCCGTGGTTGAATGCGTTTGCCTTCTGGCTGATTCCACCATCGGGTTTATTGCTCTTGGCGGGTTATTTTGTCGGACCAGCCGAAGCCGGTTGGACGAGCTATCCGCCACTGAGTACGCTGTTTAGCCCCGATGGTCAAACTCTGTGGGCGCTCTCTATCCACTTGTTAGGGTTGTCGTCTATTTTAGGCGCGATTAATTTCATCGTGACCATCAAAAATATGCGCCCGCCCGGTATGGGGTGGTTTCAAATGCCCCTGTTCGTCTGGGCGACTTTCGCCACATCCATCATCGTGGTCTTGGCAACGCCATTCTTGGCAGGTGCATTAACTCTGCTCATCCTAGACCGTGTAGCAGGCACAACCTTCTTCAATGCCGCAATGGGTGGTGATGTGTTGCTGTGGCAAAATGTGTTCTGGTTCTATAGCCACCCTGCCGTGTATATCATGGTGTTGCCCGGTTTCGGCACTTTGTCGGAATTACTCTCGGTTCATTCACGCAAGCCGATTTTTGGTTACCGCATGATTGCTCTGTCGAGCATGGCGATCGCGCTGGTTGGATTCACAGTATGGGCGCATCACATGTTCACCAGTCTGCAACCCGAATTACGCATCCCCTTCATGATTACCTCGTTCATCATCGCCGTGCCAACAGGTATCAAAATCTTTAGTTGGATTGGCACAATTTTTGGTGGCAGAATCCGCCTGAATAGCGCCATGTTATTCGCGCTCGGCTTTTTATCGTTGTTCGTCATCGGCGGTATTAGTGGGATGATGTTGGGGTCTGTGCCTGTCAATATTCACATGCACGACACCTATTTTGTTGTCAGCCATTTCCACTTCGTGTTATTTGGTGGCAGTGTGTTCGCCATTTATGGTGGGATTTACCACTGGTTCCCCAAATTCACGGGACGTATGTTGGATGAACGCTTGGGCAAACTTCACTTTGCATTGACCTATGTCGGCTTCTTCTTCACCTTCTTCCCGATGCACATTTTGGGGATGCAAGGGATGCCCCGCCGTGTGGCTGAATATGACCCGCGTTTTCAAGATTTGAATGTGGTCGTTGGTTTATCGGCATTTGTATTAGGCATTTCGACCTTCGTGTTGGTGTATAACGCGCTCGTCAGCGTGTATCGTGGAAAAGTGGCGGGACCCAATCCATGGCGGGCGCTCACTTTGGAGTGGCAAACATCCTCGCCCCCACCCGCTTATAACTTCGTTGGCGACCCCATCCCATTTGAAGATCCGTATGGCTATGGCACAGAAGCATCCAAATCATACTTGGCGGCGATGGAAGTGCGTTTCGGTCCGTCATATGACCCCGAAGCAAATAACAAACGACAACCACCTGTCGATGCCACACCGACGACTCCCGCCCCACAACCATCGGCGGGGGATTAACACCGCGCCTGTGGCTCAATTTTTGCTGAGGGTTCAAAACCCTCAGCTTCTCGCATCAAGCGCACTAAAGGCGCTAAAAACCGATCCTAAAATAGGCATTTGCCAGCCGCTTTAGTGGGCTTCCAAAATCGAATAGCGAGAGGCTTTGAACCTCTCGTGAGGCAAAATAAACGTCATCGTTAATAAACAAAGAATAAAAGTAGCCTTTCTAAAACCGTATATCGAGAGTTATTGGTAGATAAAACGATGCAACGCGATTTACTGGAACTGGGATTAACCAAACAAGAACAACAAGCCTTGCAAAATAAACGTGCGGGCATTTTTATTTTTCAAGCGAGTTGGATTCTCACTTTCGTCTGCTTGGTCATTGTCAATTGGCAAATGCGATTTTCGCCCAATTGGTTGCCAGACCCAAACGATAGGCTCGGCGTGGTGTTGGCGAGTATCGCCACGATCATCCTCGCTACGAGTGCCTATTTGGTCAGACGCGGGATGATACTTTTGAATCATCAACACCTGAGTCAGTTTTTGCGCGTGTGGCTCGGTGCCATTATACTGGGCGCTGTATTTGTCATCATTATCGGTTATGAATGGGTGATCATCCCCTCTGGGACACAATATGCCCAAGTGTTTCGGTTGATGACGGGCTTCCATATCGTTCATGCCGTGAGTATCGGCATTTATATGGGTATCGTCTATGTAAATGGGCGCAAGCGCGTGTATAATGCTAACGATTATCTATGGGCTGTCGAAGCTGGGGCGAAATTATGGTATTTCGTCTTGGTGGCGTGGCTCTTATTCTATGTGGTTATTTATTGGATTTAGTATTTGAGTTAAGGAGCAGGCATGAAACCCGGATTAGCGCGTGCCGTGCCGATGGCAATAATCGGTTTAATTGCTGGATTACTCTTTGTTCTGGTTTTGCGGGCGTTACAAAGTGTCGAACCCGTGTGGGATCCCCAAATCGGCTTTGTGGTCGGCGCCTTCACCGCCTCTTTTGCCTTTGTATGGGGTATGGGTGCCAATGACAAACGCATGAGCGCACATCCTCATGAACCAGAAGTGGACAAAGAAAGTGGCTTGATTTTATATGAACCACACGAAGAACATGAAGATATAGATGCAGAAGCCCAACAAACCCCGCCAGGGCGCGTCTTGAGTTTTAATATCTGGCAAATTTCGTTCTGGCAAATCGTATTGGTCGTTGGCTTATTCGCATTCGCCACCTTGCCCACCGGCTTAAATTTACAAACAACGGCGGCTGATGGGGGCAATGTGACGGCAATCGGATATTTCGATTTCACCCTACCCTTCACCGAGACGACCGTCAGCGTGAGCCAACTCACGCTATTCGCATTTTTCATCTTCTTCACACTGGCATCGTTGTATGTTATTTCGTGGGTGATTGGTCGGACATTCCTCGCGTTATCGAAAAATGTGAGCGAAGTCCAAAAAGACCCCATCAACGCCGTAGGACGATTTACCTTCGCATCCAAAGGTGACAAAACACGCGATTTACCGATGGGCGTGCAATTGCTCATCTTTGTCATCGTTTATGGGGCATTCATCTGGATCGGATATAATTTCTTATTCAGCGAATTTTTGGTGTTCTTCAAAGAACCCGATATTGTTCGCGTGATGATGACCGCCACACTGACGCTGTTGATCGGCTCGATGGTCTATTATAGCATCGTCAAAACCGAATTCTCAAAAAACTTGATTATGGTCGGCGTGTTATTTTCATCGATATTCCTGACCTATTTCTTGTCGTATCATATCCTCGTGGGTTTTGTGTTATATAGCCCCGATTGGAATTTGATTCGCATCATGGCTTCGGCGGGCAATGCGGTGGTGATTGGCTCGCTCATCTTCTATAGCATCTATCCCAAAAAGGTCAACAAATGGCTGGGGACAACCGCCCGCAACTTGCTCCGCATGGCAGAAACAGAATCCAATCCACCCCAAGCCAATACCGAAACAACCGCAATTGTGCCACAATCATCAGAGGGGAATAATTAAATCATGAGCGAAATGACCATTCATCACAATACCCATACGCACGATCTCGAATCGATCTCGCGCATGAGCGAAAATTACAAATTCGCCATGTGGTTGTTCATCGCCAGCGAAACCATCATCTTCTCGGTGTTCATCGCCGCCTATGCCGTGTTCCGCTTTCAAAATAAAGAAATCGTCCATGCTGTACACGAAGCACTCGGTTTCGGTGGCACACTCATTGTCACCTTCAACACCTTTTTGCTCCTGACCAGCAGCTGGGCGATGGTGATGGGTTTGCGCTCCATCCAATTGGATAATGTCAAAGGTGGAATTCGCTGGTTGAGCATCACCGCCCTACTCGGTGTGATATTCATCATTCTACAATACTACGAATATACTCAACTCGCCGCCAAGAGCATCACACTCGGATTTGAGACCGATGCTTACGAAGGTTTTGGGATGCACTTCTACGCGCCAACTGCTTTTCATGGTTTCCATGTGATTGTTGGTGTATTGTGGTGCTTGGATGTCATCCGTCGCGCTCGTAAAGGTCAATATAGCAAAGATAACGTCATTGGTGTCGAAGTCTTTGGCTTATATTGGCACTTTGTCGATGTGGTCTGGATTTTATTATTTACGCTAATTTATTTGGTCTAATCGAGGTGAGCCATGTCTGAAGAAACAATGCCTGTTGAATCCACAAAAGAAAATCACGCACACCATGCCCATGCCGAAACACTCGCCCCAACGACCAAAATTTTGGGGATGACGCTCCCCATGCCGTTGTATACCACCGTATTCAGCATCTTGGCAATCCTGACAGTGATTGAAGTGTTGCTCGCCGAAATTATTGATAGCGACATCAAAATTCCGTTGTTACTAGGGATTGCCGTGGCGAAAGGCGCGTTGGTGGTGATGTTTTATATGCACCTCAAAACCGATAGTCGCGCTTTTGCATTGGCATTCCTCATACCACTGGGATTAGCGATTTTATGCACACTATTCCTGATTGCCGTGCCATCCACAGGCGGTTATTTCGGGGCATAGCATCCGTACCAATCGTGATCATATCAATTCGCTAATCATCCAGATATTTTCGGCATACCCTCATGTAAGAAAACGCCTCATTATCTCTTCTGACGTTAATGAGGCGTTTTAGTTGATTAAGGATAAAATCACATGGAAATGATTACGCTGGCAGGTGGCTGTTTTTGGTGTCTCGAAGCGGTTTACGATGAACTGCGCGGTGTAACCGATGTTGTATCGGGTTACATGGGCGGAAAAACCCCCAACCCCACCTACAAACAAGTTTGTACAGGCACAACGGGTCATGCCGAAGTCGTCCAATTGACCTACGACCCCAACATCATCAGCACACGCCAAATTTTGGACGTGTTCTTCACCATCCACGACCCCACCACCCTGAATCGGCAAGGCGCAGATGTGGGGACGCAATATCGATCGGCAATTTTCTATCAGACCGAAGCCCAAAAACAAATCGCCGAAGCGACTATCGCAGAAATCACTGAAGCACGTTTATGGGCAAACCCAATTGTTACCGAAATCACCCCCGCCACGACATTTTATCCTGCCGAGGACTATCACCAAAATTATTACGTCAATAATCCGTATGCGGGCTATTGCCAAGTGGTGATTGCGCCCAAAGTGGCAAAATTTCGGTCTAAATTCTTGGCAGAATTGAAGAAATAAGCAAATGCTTGTGGTAGACGCGCTTCTAAGTTTGTCCGTTGTGGTCTTATCCCATTTTATATCGTCACTGGCTTTCGCTGAGGCATCAAAACTAATACACTTAATTTAGCGAAAAAGTAGTTCTTTGAGCATAATGTTTTTTTCTGAAAAATTGTGCTAGAAAGAACTACTTGTATGTATCATTCCAACAGAACTTACCCACTGAATCGTGTCTGGGTATTAGCGAAACTATTCTTGCGTCCGATGTGGTCAAGCAAATTGTGACAGAACATCATTGCCACCTATTTCTTCGGGGGCAAGACCTCACGCGGTTTACTGCCTTCGGTGGCGGGTCCGACCACGCCTTGCGCCTCCATAATATCTATCAGGCGGGCGGCGCGGGTGTATCCAATCCGTAGACGGCGTTGGAGCAATGACACCGATGCTTTATTCAACCGTCTGACCATCTCGACCGCCTCTTCGTATAATTCATCCTCATGGGCATTTTCATCGCGTGATGAACTGCCATATCCTGCCGAATGATTATTGGGGTTCGAGGGCGATGTCTCTGCGTCAAAATCTATCGGCAATGTGGACGATGTAGAGGTCGGTTTGGGCGCATCGCCACCGACTTTGTTAATCGGTATCGAGGGCTTATTCAACGGCGTGGGTGGTTCTTCTCCGACTAAGGCGCTAATCGTCTTTTGCGGGGCAGAATCGGGTTGTTGCGTGCGCCAGAAACGGTTGATATTGTTGATTTCCATATCCGATACATACACGCCTTGCAAGCGTAATGGCGCGGGCGAATCGCCACTCATATATAACATATCGCCTCGTCCGAGCAAGCGTTCAGCGCCCGGTTGATCGAGGATCACGCGACTATCTACACCACCCGCCACCGCGAAGGCGATACGGGCGGGGAAGTTGGCTTTAATCAACCCCGTGACGACATCCACCGATGGGCGTTGGGTCGCAATCACCAAATGGATACCTGTCGCACGCGCCAACGCCGCGATACGAGTGATGACGCGCTCCGTTTCATCAGGCGCGAGCATCATCAAATCGGCTAATTCATCGATGATAACCACGATATATGGCATCGGTTCAGAATCGGTGATGTGTTGGTTATAATCTTCGATATTGCGTGCGCCCGCGTTGCTGAATTTTTTATAGCGATCGTCCATTTCGCGCGTCACCCATTTCAGCACGCCGACAATCCGTTCCAATTCCACCACAACGGGCGCAATCAGATGTGGGATGCCGTTATACCCCGTCAATTCGACCCGTTTGGGGTCTACCATGATGAATTTCACCTTGTCGGGGGTGTTACGTACTAACAAACTGGCGATAATCGCATTCACACACACCGATTTACCTGACCCCGTTGTCCCTGCGATGAGCAAGTGGGGCATCGCGGCTAAATCGGCAGAAATCGGCGCACCATCCACACTCTGACCCAGTGCGATAGTGAGGGGCGATTTTTCGGCTAATTTGGCGAATTGCTTACTCTCCATGACATCGCGCAAACTGACCAGCGCCGTCTCTTCGTTGGGGACTTCGATGCCGACATACCCCTTACCAGGGACGGGTGCTTCGATACGAATAGACCGCGCACCGAGCGCCAATTGAATATCTTTATCCAGTTGGGCAATCTGTCCGACTTTGACGCGGACTTTTTTGCCACCGCGCACGGTCAGATAATCGGGTTCGACCCCAAATTGCGTGATGACCGGTCCCGTGTTAATTTCGACAACACGCCCTGGCGCGCCGAAACTGCTTAATGTTTCTTCAATCACCTTAGCACGACGTACCAATTGCTCACGGTCAATGTCGCCCTCAGACCCCGATGCCAACAGGGTGCGATAATCGGGCAAGCGCCACACTTTTTTCGGTGCGCTGGATGTGAAGGTGCTGGTCGGTTTTTCTGTGCTTGCGCCACTATTGCCGAATGGCAACGGTTTAGATGGTGTTGGCGGTGGCGTGAGCGTTGTCGGTTGTGGTGTTTCGGTCGCCTTCGGGGGTGTCGATGCGGCGAATGTCGGCGGTGTGAAGCCCGGTGTGCGAGTCACATCGGTCATATCACCCGCCTTATCTTCGGGTTTGCCAAATGGATTAAATCCCGATGGTTTCGGTGTAGACGATGCCCCAAACGCGCTCGGTTTGGCATCACCGAAGGGGTTGGTCATCGACTTACGTGCCACACTCGGCAATTCATCGTCATCTTCATCGTAGTCATCCTCATCATAATCTTCATCGTCCTCGTCATCTATCGAAAGCGATGGCGTTGGACGGGTGAACGATGGCGGTTTACTGCTCAAATTGCCCGCACGAATTTGGTCTAACCGACTAGCGCGGTTTTCTGGGGCATCATCCTCGTTATCCTCATCTTCATCATCAAGAAGGGGTTGTTTAGGGGCGCTACTGCCACCAAAACGAGGCGTACTTCCGCCGAATGGAGATGGTGATGGTGTGGTGGTCGGTGGGACGCTGACGGGGGTGTTGGATTCTAAGCGCCCGAAAATATCATCATCCACCGTGAAGGCGCTGGATGTAGTCGCTTCATCGTCATCATCCTCATCATCGCTGATCGGCGCAGTTGGCTTGAGTCCACCACCAAAGGGTGATGTTGTCGTGCCTGATGAGGGCGTGGTCGGTTTGCTGAACGGATTCGCTCCGCCTGTGCTACTCCCTCCGAAACGCGGTGCCTCGGTTGTGGATGTGGTCGGCGGTGGTGGGGTGGATGCCCCAAACCGTGAGGTAGGGGTGGTAGTCGCCGTCTCGCCTATTGTTGAAAGCGGGATACGTTGCGGTGTTTCATCCACCTCATCATCCTCTTCTTCGATGAGCGATGGTCTCACAGGTGGTTTGAAGGTGTTGATTTCGCTGGTTGTGGTGGTCGGTTTTGCCACAGGCACAGGCTGGGGTGTTGTGGATGGTGTCGGTGCAGGTGTGGTTTGTGCCGTCACCGCTTCGGGTGTTGTGGATGCGGTCGGTTGGGCTTGTGGTTTGCGGAATGGCAAGCTAAACCCACCGCCCGATTTTTCGGTGGTCGGTTTGCCGTTGCCATTGGTCGCTGTCACGGGTGTGGATGATTCGGTCTGTTTTGCGCCACCACGTCCGAATGGCAAGCTAAAACGCGATTTTGTCGCTCCTGTCTTCTCATTCGATTCCGCCACGGGTGTAGCCGTTGGGGTTGGCAATGTGGTCGGTTTGGGTGGAACGGACGTGGTAATATTGCCTTCGGCATCCACTTCTGCCGTCACGGTCTGATTCCCCATACGAATTGGGATAGCACGCGGTTCTGCGGTGCTATCGGGCAAGGCGTTGGTCGCCACGGTTGTCGTAGTGAGTTCCGCCGCAACGGGTTTGGTGATAATCGGTTTGGCTTTGGCGCGTTCTTCTGCCTCTTTTGCCCGTGCTTCGAGCAATGCCGCCCGCATCGCTTGGCGTTTTTGATTGCGCCGTTGCATCGACATGCGGAAACTGCGCCAAATGCTAATCACATATACGGTCAATTCCGCCGCACTGGTGCGTGTGATGAGCATCACGGATACCACCAACATACCAAATATTAAGGCAACGGCAGGCAATTCACCCAAATTCATCACCAATAGGTTATATAAATATGCCCCAATCTGTCCGCCACCTTGCCCTTGTGCGACAGATTGTTCAATATATAACGGGAAGGTCTCGCGGGTGGCGGTGGTGTAATTAAATGTTTCGATGAACATCAGCAACATTAACGCACCAATATACAACAAAACCAATCCACTGATGCGAATCGGGTCTATGCGCGGGGCTTCTTCGCCAAAATGACGCAAAATGAGCCAGAATCCCACCCCACCAAATACTAATGGTACAACAATCGCGCCTTGCCCAAGCAATTGCGCGAAGAAATTGTTGATAGTTGCTGTCAATGCGCCTTGTTGCCCAGATAAACTGCTCAAGAAAATGGCAACCGCAGAGAACATCAACACCACGCCTAAAATATCTAATTTTTGGTCGAGCGATAACCCTTCCCCAACTGGTTGTGGCACTTTTGCCGTGCGTGTTTTGCTGGCAGGTGCTTTTTTGGTCTCTTTTGCCTTTGCTAAGACGGGGATACGACTACGGATTCTATCCAATAAGCTACCACCTGTTGCCCCAGATGATGCCGATTTAACTTTCGATTTATCGTCACCCTTGCCTTTGGATTTGTCATCGGCTTTGGCGCTCCCAATCCCGCCCGATTTTGCACCAAACGGTGATGGTTTTTTGTCGTCACCTTTGGATTTATCATCAGATTTGCCTTTGGCATCGGCTTTTTTATCATCGGCGGCTTTGCCTCGTCCAAATGGTAATGCACTCGCTAATGCGCCGATACCGCCTTTTTTCTCGCCATCTTTAGATTTATCATCGGATTTGCCTTTGGCATCGGCTTTTTTCTCGCCTTCATCCTTTTTGCCCCGATTCAAAAATCCACCGACACCGCCCTTTTTCTCTTCGGGCTTATCATCTTTTTTCTCAGCCGATTTGTCGGCGGGTTTATCGTCTTTTTTATCGCCCCCGCCACCGAAACGGCTAAATGGGCTACTGCCCTTTTTCTCTTCGGGCTTATCATCTTTTTTCTCAGCCGATTTGTCGGCAGGTTTATCATCTTTTTTGGGTGCATCACCACCTATTTGACGACCAAAGATATTTTTCCCGCCACCTTTATCGTCTTTTTTATCATCCTCCTTTTTATCATCGGGTTTTACAGTTGGGAAAGAGCCTGTGCTAGTGGATGTGGATGGACGATTGCCACCAAATGGGGATGTGCTACCAGAACCACCGCCGAAGCGCGAACCGCTATCGCCCGATGACCCTCCAGAGCCACACGCACAAACCCGCCTTCGGGCGCGTTCAACTGAGGTTTTTAGGATGATAAATCTGGGCTAAACCCTCTCTGTCAAGATCTGACCGATCTCCTCATCCGTCAGCACGATCGGATTGGACTGCATGCTGCTGCCCCGGCAGTTGCGCACGATGCGCGCGAAGTCTTCCGTGCGCACCCCGAAGGCTGACAGCCGCGGCAGCTCAAGCCGGCGCGTCCAATCCTCCAGGTGTGCGAGCAGCGCGGCAATCGCCTCGTCGTCGCTCAACGCTTCGCGACTGAGCAGCCGGCCGACCGTCGCATATTTACGCAAGGCTGGGCTGTTGGCAGCGCGCTCGCTCAGAGCCGCGACGTTGACCCGGGTGGCGGCGGCCACGAGGGTGCCGCACACCACGCCATGCGGGATGGGGAAGTACGCCCCCAGAGGAGAGGCCAGGCCATGCACGGCGCCCAGTCCCACCTGCGCCAGGACCACGCCCGAGAGCAGGGCGGCATAGGCCATTCGGCTTTGGCAGGCGGTGGGGTCGTCCGTCCCCTCGTACCACGGCAGAAGGCCATCCCGTGCCGCCTCCAGGCCGGACAGGGCAAGCGCGTCGGTCATCGGGTTGGCCCGACTCGACACATACGCCTCCAGCAACTGGGTGAAGGCGTCCATGCCATTGGCGGCGAGCACCGGTCTCGGACAGCTGGCAAGCAGATCCGGATCGACCAGGGCGTATTGCGCAACCAGTTTTTCGTCACGGAAGGACTTCTTGAAGCCGTCCGGACCCTGAGTCGATAATACGGCATTCTTGGTCGCCTCGGAGCCCGTGCCGGCGGTGGTCGGCACCGCGATGAAGGGCACGGCCGGCCCGACATACGGGAGTTCGGGGCCCACCCCCTCCAGGTGATCGAGCACGGAGTTGCCCGGTATCAGCAGGCCGGCGATCGCCTTGGCGGCATCCAGTGCGCTGCCGCCGCCGATGCCGATGACCACGTCCCAGACCCCGCCCCTGTAGGCGGCCACGGCATCATCGACGAGCTTGGGAGAGGGTTCGCCGGCAACCCGGACCACTTCCCAGCGCAGGTTTCTGGCCTTGAACCCCGCCTGCAAGGCAGCCCAATGTGGACTATCCTGGAAGGACCGGGCGCCCGTCACCACCAAGGCGTTGGCCCCAAAGGTCGCGGCCAGCTCCGGCAGGCGCGCGAGGTTGCCGTGTCCGAACACGATGCGCGGCAGGCGTGCGATGTCGAAGCGTCTGATCAAGGCTGCTCTCCGGGTTGCGACAGCATCATCCTAGCTCGGGTGATACATGCTGCAAGGCCGGTGAGGGGGCAGCGAAAAAAGGTGTTGACATGGCGAAGACCGGTCCGCATAATCTCGATTCTCTCGGACGCGGGGTGGAGCAGTCTGGCAGCTCGTCGGGCTCATAACCCGAAGGTCACAGGTTCAAATCCTGTCCCCGCAACCAACGGCTCTTTAATAACGGGACAACAGCCTCTGAGGTGTGGGCACTGGTTTCGGGCTGAGGGTTGGGCTAGTGGAAGCTGGTCTGACTGTTGAGCGAAGGGAATGAGTGCTTACGCTTTGAGAGTTGATT